>DASZAG010000151.1:0-40849 GCA_035945555.1 Acidobacteriaceae bacterium | reverse complement strand
ATCCCGCGCCCCGTGCGTCCCACGAATTCACCGTTGTCTGCGATCAACTCGCCGCGCGAGTATACCTTCTTCGCGTTTCCGCGCACCTTGAAGCCCTCGAACATGGAGTAGTCCACGCGCATGTGGTGGGTCGTCGCGCTGATAGTGTGCTCGGTGTTTGGGTCCCACAAGACAATATCGGCGTCGCTCCCTGCTGCAATCGTTCCCTTGCGCGGATACATCCCGAAAATCTTCGCCGGAGCCGTCGCCGTGATCTCGACAAACCGATTCAGGCTCAGCCGTCCGGCATTCACGCCGTGATGAAAGATCAACTGCATCCGGTTCTCGATGCCCGGCCCGCCATTCGGAATCTTCGTGAAGTCGTCGCGCCCCAGCGCCTTCTGGTCAGCAAAACAGAAGGGGCAGTGGTCGGTCGAAACCACCTGCAGATGATCATGCTTCAGCCCATCCCACAGCTTCGCCTGATTCTTCTTCTCCCGCAGCGGAGGCGTAAACACGTACTTCGCTTCCTCAAAGCTCTTGCCCGGCATCTGGTCTTCGATCGAAAGCAGCAGATACTGCGGACACGTCTCCGCAAACGCGGGAAGGCCCCGGTCACGCGCCTCGCGCACCTGGTTCAGCGCGTCTTCGCTCGAAAGATGCACAATGTACACCGGCGCGCCGGCAATCTCCGCCATCGCAATGGCCCGCTGCACGGCCTCAGCCTCAGCAATCGTTGGCCGCGTGAGTGCGTGATACACGGGAGCGGTCTTGCCCTGTGCCAGCGTCTGCTGCACAAGCACATCAATCACGCTGCCGTTCTCCGCATGCATGCAAACCAGCGCGCCGTTCTTCGCTGTCTGCTGCAGCGCGCGAAAGATGGTCGCGTCATCCACCATCAGCACGCCCGGATACGCCATGAACAGCTTGAAACTCGCTACGCCCTCGCGCACCATCGCGTCCATGTCTTCCAGGCCCGACGTAGCCAGGTCGGTGACGATCATGTGCAGGCCATAGTCGATGGACGCTTTACCCGCGGCCTTGCCCCACCACGTGTCGAGCGCTGTGCGCATTTTCATGCCACGCGACTGAATCGCGAAATCGACGATCGTTGTCGTGCCGCCAATCGCCGCCGCCTTCGTGCCCGTCTCAAAATCATCGGCGGAATATGTTCCACCAAACGGCATATCAAGATGAGTGTGAGCGTCGACGCCGCCGGGCAGCACCAGCAATCCGCTGGCATCCACAACCTCGTGTCCCGCTGGATCAATCCCCTTGCGCACTTCGCGGATCACGCTTCGATCAACGAGGATGTCAGCGGAGGTTGTGGCGTCAGCCGTGATCACCGCGCCGTTGCGAATCAGCAAAGCCATTAAACTCTCACCGTCTGCTCTGTGCTGACCTCGGCACCGACTTGGACCATCTCCACGCAATCATCTACGGGACACACCAGCGCACACAGGTTGCAACCCACGCATGCCGGTTCATCCACGCGGGGAATCTTCGCAAGCGGGACGGCACCATCTGGCCCGGCAAAATCGCCGTTCCCATTCGCTACGCGATCCATATAGATGCATTGGTACGCGCCGTCCTGGCACGCCGTGTAGCAAAGCCCGCAGCCGATGCATGTCTGCTCGTTGATGCGCGCTACGATCTGGTAATCCTGATTCAGACTCTTCCAGTCGGTCACGCGCTCCAGCGTTCGACCGCGAAAATCCTCAATGCTGGTGAAGCCCTTGCCCCGCATCCACTCGGCCAGCTTGACCTTCATGCCGTCAACAATGCCGAAGCCGTGGTGCATGACAGCCGTACAGACCTGCACTGTCCCGCAACCCAGCAACATGAACTCTGCCGCGTCGCGCCAATTGGCGATGCCGCCAATCCCCGATACCGGCAGTCCCGTCTCCTTCACGCACTCCCCTACCATATTCAGCGCGATCGGCTTCACCGCTGGTCCGCAGTAACCGCCGTGCGTAGAGTGCCCATCCACCGTTGGTCGCGGGTCTAGCGTGTCAAGATCGATGCTGGTGATCGAGTTGATGGTGTTGATCGCGGAGATCGCGTCCGCGCCGCCTTGCTTCGCCGCCCGCGCGGTCGTGCGAATATCAGTGATGTTCGGCGTCAGCTTCACCAGCACCGGAACCCGCGCCGCTTCCTTCGCCCACGCGGTAATCATCTCGGTGTACTCGGGAACCTGACCCACCGCCGATCCCATCCCTCGCTCGTTCATTCCATGCGGACACCCGAAGTTCAGCTCCACGCCATCGGCACCCGCGTCTTCAGTCCGCCGAACAATCTCGTGCCACGCCTCGCGCTTTGACTCCACCATCAGCGAAACCACCAGCGCGTTTTCGGGATAACGCCGCTTTACCTCCGCAATCTCGCGCAGGTTGTCTTCCAACGGACGATCGCTGATGAGTTCAATATTGCTGAAGCCCATCATGCGTCGCCGTCCCAGGTTAACCGCCGAGTAGCGAGACGCAGTGTTCCGCACCTGTACCCCGATCGTCTTCCACACTGCCCCGCCCCAGCCTGCGTCAAACGCGCGCATCAGCTGCCCCGCCGTGTTCGTCGGAGGCCCCGACGACAGCCAGAAAGGATTCGGCGATCGAATCCCCGCGAATTTTACCGAAAGATCGGACATAAACCCTCCATTCCACTTAACGAGGTCATCCTGAGCGAAGCGAAGGATCTGCGGTTTGCCCGCACCAGCGCTCACCATCACGTCGCGCAGAGTTTACGGCTTCACCAGCTCGCCATACAACTCAGGCCGCCGATCGCGAAAGAACTGCCATGTCTTCCGGACCTCGGCAATCATGTCCAGATTCAGGTCCGCCGTCAGCACTTCGTCTTTGTCGCGTGCGGCTTCGGCAGTTATCTGCCCGCGCGGATCGCAGAAGTAGCTCTGCCCATAGAACTCGCCGATGTTCCACGGCTCCTCGCGTCCCACGCGATTAATCGCGCCCACAAAGTAGCCGTTGGCAACAGCGTGCGCTGGTTGCTCCAGCTTCCACAGATACTCGCTCAACCCAGCAACCGTTGCCGAAGGATTAAACACAATCTCCGCGCCGTTCAGCCCTAGCGCCCGCGCGCCTTCAGGGAAATGCCGGTCGTAGCACGTATACACGCCGATCTTGCAGAAGCCAAGGTCAAATACCGGATACCCCAGATTCCCCGGCCGGAAATAAAACTTCTCCCAGAAGCCCGGCTCCAGATGCGGAATGTGGGTTTTGCGATACTTCCCCAGATATGCGCCGTCGCGGTCGATCACCGCGGTCGTGTTGTAGTAGAAGCCCTCAGACTCAATCTCATACACCGGCACAATCAGCGCCAGCTGCAGCTCTTTCGCAAGCTGCTGCATCAGCTTGATTGTCGGCCCGTCCGGCACGGCTTCGGCAAAGTCATACCAGCGCGCCGACTGTTCTGCGGGAAAATACGGACCGTAGAAAATTTCCTGCAGACACACGATCTGTGCGCCGGCCTGCGCGGCCTGGCGAATCAGGCCCACGTGTTTCTCAATCATGGCTTCGCGGATTTTAGCGAGCGGCTCGGACGCCGCCTCAACATTGCTCGCCTGAATCAGCGAGCAGCGGATGATTCTTGATTTCTTGTCTGGCATAAGCAACTTCCGGCTCCCCAAAGGGAGAGTCCAGTGTCGTCTTTTAGTGTACGCATATCTTGCGCTTGCCGGAAACGGGCTCACAGTTCAGAATGGGAGCCGCTATGAGAAGTGATAGCAGGCTGATGCGTCAATTCAGCGAGTTAGTCCTCAATCTTTTGATCGCACTCTTTGTCAACATCCGGCCAGTACAGTAGAGGTCACGCAAGTGCAACCGCCACGGCTTTGCCCACCGCAGCAATCGCCGCCAGCACATGCTCGTGGTTCACCGTCGCGCCGGTTAAATACACAGCCACCGGCACCGGGATCCGTCTTTCCGCAGGCCAAACAATTGCCAGATCATTCTCGGTTCCGCGATCGCCTGATCCCGTTTTGTCGCCAATCTTCCAGCCCGCCGGAAGCCCCGCCCGCAGCTTTCCTTCGCCCGTTTTGCACGCGAGGAGCCACGCCACAAGGCGCTCGCGCGAATGCGGAGCCAGCACATTGCCTAACGCCAGCTTCTGCAAATCGCGCATCATCCACATCGGCGACGAAGTATCGCGCGGATCACCCGGCAGCGCCTCGTTCAGCGTCGGCTCCGTGCGGTCGAGCCTCGTGATGGGATCGCCAAGCTCGCGCGCAAACGCCGTCAAGCCAGCCGGTCCGCCAATCGTCTTCAAGAGTAGATTCGCCGCCGTGTTGTCGCTCAACGTAACCGCCGCCTCGCACAACGCGCCGACCGTCACCCCCTTTGCCACGTGCTGCCGCGTCACCGGAGCCCACTCCAGCACATCGCTCTCCATATAGCGCACAACGCGGTCCAAACGCTCTCGTCCATCATCCACGCGCTTCAGCACCGCGCCTGCCAGGAGCGCCTTAAAAGTGCTGCACATCGGGAACCGCTCTTCCGCGCGATACCCAAACCGCGCACCCGTTTCGGTATCCAGCACCGCCACGCCCAGCCTGCCGCCACTTGCCTTCTCTATCGCAGCAACGCGTCTCTCAAGCCCGCTGAATTCGGTACTGGCAGCCTTCGCCACGCCGCCCAACGTCACCGCGCCTGCCGCCATCGCGGCCCGCACCATCCACTCCCGTCTCGTCATCATTTCTTCAACCTAACGGCTCGTCCTATGGAAAACTCCCGGCTAACCGTTGCATACCCTCTCCGGGAACCCCTTTCGCCACTCCGGTATTTGACCCAACCTCCGCAACTCCTTACCCTCAAGAGAGAGTTCCCCGCAAAGAGAATCATCATGCTGATCACCGTTCTCGACCTTGAGCGCGAGCCACTCGTCTTTGAAGATATCGCCTTCGACCCGGGCGTTATTGACTACGGCTCGGAAGTCACACAGGGTTCGCCACTCACCGTCTCCGGCCGCGCCGACGTTATAGAGGAGCACCGCGGTCCGCGCGATATCGTCGCCGATATCCGTCTCCAGGCCTCCTGGTCCGGCGAATTCGAAGTCGCCTGCGCCCGCTGCCTCACGCCGGTCCGTCGCACCCTGCAAGGCCGCTTCGACCTCATCTTCCGCCCACTGGGGTCCGACGCCGGCTCTTCCGAGCGCTCTATCAACGCGGCCGAGACCGAAATCGGTTATTATCAGGAGAGTGGTCTCCCGCTCGAAGATGTCCTTCGGGAGCAGGTACTTTTGTCCCTGCCCGCCCGAATGCTCTGCCGCGAAGACTGCAAAGGACTCTGCCCGCGCTGTGGCCGGGATCTGAACAATGAACCTTGCGCCTGTGATTCGGCCCCGGCCGATCAGCGCTGGTCGGCGCTCTCAGATCTCGCCAGTCGGATGAAGAAATGAAAAGCGCTCTCCGCTCAGCCCGCAAGCATCGGTCCCTGACCGGCGGATCAGCGACGAAAGGATTCTCGCAATGCCTAACCCAAAGCGGCGCCACTCCAAGGCCCGCACCTCCAAGCGCCGTGCGCATGATGCGCTCGCCTCGGTCGGCACCTCCGAGTGCCCGAGCTGCCACGAGCGCAAGCTGCCTCACCGCGCTTGCCCCAAGTGCGGAGCCTATAAGGGCCGCGACGTTCTCGACGTAAAAGAAGCCGTCTAGCTTTACTTGTCGATGCTGATTGACATCGCTCTCGACGCAATGGGTTCGGACAAGTCTCCGGAACCAGAGCTGCGCGGAGCGATTCTCGCCACTCGTAATCTGCCCGTCCGCATGCACCTTGTCGGACCGCAGGATCTCCTGCGCCCGCGCCTCGCCGCGGCGCTCGACGGCGAACGTCTGCCTATCGACATCGTCCACGCCAGCGAGCATATTGCGATGGACGAGAAAGCCGCTCAGGCTGTCCGCTCTAAGCGCGACAGTTCCATGCGTGTCGGCCTAAAGCTTGTCCGCGAGAAAAAAGCTGCAGGCTTCATCACCGCCGGCAATACCGGTGCTGCCATGGCCACGGCCAAAATGGTTCTCGGTGCGCTTCCCGGTGTCGACCGTCCGGCGCTCGCGCTCGTTGTGCCTACGCTCACCGGCAATCCTTCCATCCTGCTCGATGTCGGCGCAAATGTGGACTGCAAGCCGCACAACCTCGAGCAGTTCGCCGTCATGGGCGACCTCTACGCGCGCAGCGTGCTCAAAATCTCCCAGCCTCGCGTTGGCGTGCTTTCCGTAGGCGAAGAAGAGGGCAAAGGCAACGACCTCACGCGTGACGCCTACGCGCTCCTCAAGCAGTCGTCACTCAACTTCATCGGCAATGTCGAGGGGCGGGACATCTACAACGGTCACTGCGACGTCATCGTCTGCGACGGATTCGTCGGCAACGTAGCCCTCAAGGCGTCGGAAGGACTCACCCGTCTCGTCCGCGAAATGCTCAAGGTCTCGCTCACCGCGACCGTGACTGCACAGGTGGGTGCGCTGCTATCGCGCAAGGCCTTCAACGCCTTCAAGCGCCGGCTCGATCCATCCGAGTATGGTGGAGCGCCGCTGCTCGGCGTCCGCGGCGTCTGCATTATCGGACACGGTTCGTCGAACGAGCGCGCCATCATGAACGGAATCCGCGTCACCGCCGAGTTCGCCCAGGCGCACATTAACGAGCGCATCGAGCGCGAATTCGCGGCCCGCCCTGAAGCCCAGACGCTCGGCACAAACGGCCAGCAACCCCTCGACGCGAGCGCCTAGTCGAAATCCGAAAACCTATTTAAATCATTGAGTTGCACTAGGAATGCCATTTCTTCTACTGCTACTGTGTCGTAGCCTCCGGCCATCCATGCTTCCAGACCAGCGTCGAAATCTGCAGCGCTGGCCATCCGGTATGAGCGTCGTAGGCATGGAACACAAGCAGGTTCTTGCCCGGCGTCATCAGGACTGATGCCCCGCCCGGTCCCAGCCACTTGGAAGTCGCGCTCAATATCTGGGTGCCGCCGCCCCGCACCATCGGCACGCCTTTCCTGTCGACATACGGTCCCGTGATGCTCCGGGATCTTCCCAACATCGTTCTATAGGTGCTCTTCGTTCCCCGGCAGCACAGGTCCCAGGCCACGAACAGGTAATAGTAGCCTCCGTGACGAACCACAAACGGAGCTTCGATCGCCTGCCAATCCGGTGGAAGCCCCGGTTTCGCGGGAGCCGCATTTTCCGGCTCGATCCGCGATGCCAGCGAATAAATTCTGGTGTCCGCGCCGGAGGCCATTCCCGTTGATTCATCGAGTCGCCGCATCTTGATCCCGCTCCAGAAGCTCCCGAAAGCCAGCCAGGCTCGCCCCTTCGCATCCAGAACAAAGTTCGGGTCGATAGCGTTGTAATCGTCCGCCGCGGTGGACTTCAAAACCAGCCCGCGGTCCACCCACTTATAGTCGGGGCTTGATCGGTCCAGAGTCTTGTTGGTCGCCAGCGCAATGCCCGATGTGTTCTTCCCGAACAGGGAATAAGCATAGTACAGCCGGTACTCGCCATTCTCGAAGGAAATGTCCGGAGCCCACAGGTCGCGCGTGCCCGGGCTCACCATAAGGATCCACACCGGAATCTGGTCGAACACATGCCCGCATAGCGTCCACGCGTGCAGGTCAGTCGAGCAGCGTATCTGAAATTGGCCGCCATCTCGCGCCCGCCCCGTCGCAAATACGTACCAGATATTCCCGGCCTTTATGATCGATGGATCGTGTGTTCCCCAATATGCGCCGCTCAGAGTCAGCGCCTGCGGCTGCTCGGCTCTTGCCCACACGGGAGAAAGCATTGCGATCAGCAGACCTGCGATCAGCATCTTCACGGCCAATTTCATTGCTATGCAGCCTCCTAATCGCGCTGCGTCCCGGCGAGCCGCCAAAATGCTCTACTTCGAGGTGCCTTGCGGCTCAATCACCGGCCAGCCGTTAGACCACCCCAGCTGATTCACAAACAGATATGCCGTCCCGTTCTGCTGCAGATTCAGCGCGTGGAATACGATCAGGTCCCCGCCGGTCGCGTCGATGTATGCTGTCCCCCCTCCCGGCGCTGCCCACGTTGTGCCGTTGCCCTGTAATAGGATTGTCCCGCCCCCAGCGGTCATTTGCGTACCGCTCTCATCCACAAATGGCCCGTTTGGGCTGGTCGAGCGGCCCACCGCGACCTTGTAGTTGTCCTGCGCAAGGCTCGATGCGCAGCAGTAGTCCCATGAGACGAACAAGTAATAGTAGTTGTTCGCATAGACCATCGAAGCGCCCTCGATGGGATCATTCGCCACCGAAGGTGCGCGCTCCGCAAGGTGATTCACCGGCGACCCGCTCATAATCTTGCCCGTTGCAGGATCAATCTGCTCCTGATAGATGCCGGTCCAGTAGCTGCCGTAGGTCAGCCAGATCTTTCCCGTAGTGTCCACCAGAATGTTTGGGTCAATGGTGTTGAAGTTGCTGCCTGATGATGACGCCAGCACCTCTCCCTGGTCTGTCCATTGATAGGCTGGATCCGTCTGGTTCAGCGTGGGGCTCGTCGCCAGCCCAATCGCCGACGTGTTTGTGCCGAAGATCGAAGCCGCGTAGTAAAGGTGATACAGCCCATTGAAATAGGAAATGTCCGGTGCCCAAAGATCCGTCACGCCCGGCACCGCCGAGCCGATCCATGCCGGCATTTTGCTGAACACAAAACCGCAGGAGGTCCAATTGATCTTGTCCGTCGAGCAGCGGATCGGCAAATACCCGCCCTGCGAGCCGTTCGCATCTGTGCTGAAGACGTAGTAAGTCGAGTTCTGGCGGATGATCGAGGGATCGCGAACAGGCGAAACATCTCCGGTTAGCGTGTATGTGGCGAGCGCCGGGACTGAACTGCCGCTACCGTTGGAAGAAGATGAATTCCCGGGCGCAGAGGCACCCCCGCCGCAAGCATTCAAGGCAAGCAGCATACAAAGGGCAAAAAGTGTCCCGAATTTTGTCATTGGAGGCAATCAATAATAGTCAGCGCAACTCAGGTAATAGCCGCACCGCCCGCAGATCAGCTTGCAGCGATGCCCGGTCAGCCGCTCTGAGCAGTTCGGACAATAAACCGAGTGGTGCTCCGTGGCTGGTTCTTCAGCCTCAGGAGTCCGCCGAGTTGCATCACCGGTACTTGTCGATTCAACCCTGCTGTGTATTTCCTGATACATAGCTCAAAGAGTACCCTGCCGGAAGCCCACATGAAACCCCTTTCAAGATTCCACCATCGAAGCTTCCAAAGAATCCCTGAAAATTCGACTCGCGCGGGCCGAATTGTTTATGCTCTTACCGGACAGGTTTTCTGAGTCCATTGGACTCTCACGATCAGCAGAATCACAAAGCAGCACTCACTTTCCCCAGATTTCCCAAAATTGATAAAGGAGTACCAAGGAATGGACCGCACAGCGAGCGCCATATGGAACGGCGGCTTAAAGGATGGCAAGGGCGTGATTTCCACGCAAAGCGGGATATTGAAGAACAGCCAATATTCCTTTGGGACCCGTTTCGAAAACGGGGCCGGAACCAACCCCGAAGAACTCATCGCGGCAGCCCATGCCGGTTGCTTCACCATGGCGTTGAGTGCTCAGCTCGGTCAGGCCAATCTCACGCCTGAGTCGCTTGAAACGAATGCCATCGTCAAGTTTGAAAAGACTGACGCGGGCTTCACCATTACGGCCATTCACCTGACTACCCGGGCCAAGGTCCCCGGAGCGAGCGACTCGGCATTCCAGACCGCTGCGCAGAATGCCAAAGCAGGGTGCCCCATTTCCCGCCTGTTCAAGGGAAACACCGAGATAACTCTGGACGCCAAGCTCGTCTAGAGATCTGGCTCCAGACAAGAAAACGGGGTATCGGCTCGGCCGATACCCCAATCCTGTTATGGATTCAGGCGCAGCGGTATCAACTATGGTCGCGGATGAAGTCGCGCATCTGCCGGTTGATAAGCGTGGCTTGCATCACACCGCGATCCAGCATCTCGCGCCATTTGGCGTTGTCTTCGTTTCCGGCGCTTACCTGCATGCCCAGCAAGTAATTGGTCTGCAGAATCACTTCCAGTGCATTGCTTAAATCGTGCGAAAGCCGTCGAAGGTGCTCCGCCACTTGGGACGATATTCTGGACTCGCTTGTCTCCATCGATGCTCCGGAGGTTGCGGTCACGGGATTGTTTAACTGCGTGTCGGCCATGCCGGAAGTTCCTTTGTTCCTTGAAAACTTGAATAACTGTGGGATGCAGGGGGCAGCCAAAACGTTCACCAGAACTGCTCATTTCTGCAAATTCGCACAGTTTGACACAAATCCGGCCCTTTGCAACACTAGAAGAACTGCCAGTCCAGCCGTTCGCGCTGGATTCTCATGCGTGCCGAAGTGGCGGAATTGGCAGACGCGCATGGTTCAGGTCCATGTACTCGCAAGGGTGTGGGGGTTCGAGTCCCTTCTTCGGCACCAATCTCTCGGGTTTGCACAAAGGCCAAGTAGGCCACAAAATCGCCAAGTCATTGAAAAATAACCATTCCTGACAGTTTTCGAGCCATCACTCTCCGTGGCGGTGTCGTTGGTGGCCCGCTCATCAGGTCCCTTTGCACTTCTCCGCCGTGACCGCCAATGGAACGCCGAACCTGTCGACGGGATTTCCTTGTGCATGGATTTCCAGCCGCCTCCTAACAGATATTCATAGGTTTCGTTTAGCTACTATATAGTGAATTTGCCGAAGTTTTTGGTTCGACTAGGAACGGATTCGAACCTGCCCTCGATTTCGGCGATGCTGGGCAACTTGCGAGCAGAGATGGTGATTTGCATTCCATGTGGCGAAAACGCATGTCTTGAGAAATGGAGCAGGCATGAAGAACCTGAACTTGTGTATATCTCGCCGAAGCGCTGTTAGCTACGGGTTGAGTATTCTGCTGGCGAGCTGCTGGCCGTATGCCAGCCTGAGCGCGCAAAGCAGAATTTCGGCGCTCGCCGCCAGGATAGATTCGACCGACGGAAGCTTCGCGCTCGTTGCACAGGGCACTCAGGATGTTGGGCTGAAAGCGGGTGTGGCTGCGGAAGTTGACGGCCGCTGGCTGCATGCAAAGGATTATCCCCATCACTCGGTAACGCGATCCAGCGCATCGGACGACCTTGGACCGGCCGAGGAGTGGACCGTCACATTTTCCGGCTTGAGCGGCGAGCCTGATCTCCGCTACAACTTTCGACATTATTCCGACGCGCCGTTCGCCGATATCGAGGTGTCCGTTGTGAACACCACCGCGAAATCCATCAATGTCGCAGCGATTCGGCCGGTTGAGTCGGCGGGAGCTCCAATCCTTAATCTGGGTGGCCCGGTTGCAGATGATCGAATACTTTCTGACAGCTTCAGCGAGGATCGCCCGGGCATGGAAATCCATGACTTCGGCAAGTTCTATGACGAGACCCCCAACTTGTATCGTGCCGTCGGCACCCAGCTTGTTTATAACCGGAAAAGCGGTCAAAGCATTTTCATCGGAGCGCTGACCTCCAATCGTTTCCTGACGATCATGCGCATCCATGTTGCAGACGATGGTGCGAGTGGAAAGCACATCGCAGCTTTTGAAGTGGATTCCACGGGAACGACGGAGCTCGAGTTGGAGAATTCGCTTCAGGACTCGCCTAGGGAAGACCGAATAGCCTTGCAACTGCCATTGGCGCCGGGAGCGCAGATGGATTCGGAACGACTGCTCCTGAGCGTCGGGAAAGACTACCACCGGCAGTTGGAAACGTATGCGCAGATAATCAGGCAACTGCATCATCCCCGAATTTCAGCGCCTTCGCCGCTGGGATGGTGGAGTTGGACCGCCTACTATTTCGGCCTGAGTTCCGGAACGGCTCTTACAAACGCGCAATGGGAAGCGCAAAACCTGAAGAAGCTTGGCTATGACTTCTTCCATATCGATGAGGGCTATCAGTATGCCCGCGGTGAGTACACCACGCCGAATGCAACGCTCTTCCCAAATGGTCTTGCACCTTTGGAAAGAAAAGTGACGGGGCTCGGTCTGGTTCCTGGAATATGGACGGCGCCATTTGAAGTATCTGAGCGCGCATCGGTTTACCAGAACCATCCTGACTGGCTGATTCACAATGCGCAGGGCAAACCCATTCCCGCGGGATGGGTCACCGGTAAGAAAGACCAGTTGTACATGCTGGATTGCACTAATCCGGGCGCACAGGAGTATCTTCGCCAGACTTATTCCACAATGGCCAACGATTGGGGGATCCGATACATCAAGCTGGATTTCATGGACGATAGCGCCATTGAAGGCTACTACTATCGTCCACACACCACTGCTATGGAGGCGCAGCGGATCGGCCTGGGCATTATCCGGCAAGCGGTCGGCGACAAAGTGCTGCTCGACAAAGACGGCAGCGTGATGCTCAACCCCGTGGGCTACGTCGATTTTGGCCGCATTTCGCAGGACACCGGCCACGCGTTCGCGCGAAGCCGAGAAGCGGCAGCAGGAATTGCGGCGCGCTACTACATGAACCGCAATTTCTTCGTGGCCGACCCCGACGCATTCACGGTCTCGGAGCAGATGGTGGGCGAAAGAGCTCGACGAAATCCAAGGCGTCATCCCCTTACGCTGGATGAGGCCAAAGTATCCATTGCACTCGCCGCGGTGTCAGGCGGCATGTTTGAGATTGGTGACGATCTGTCCATTCTGGGTGCGGAGCCGGAACGCCTGGCTCTGGTCGAAAACAAGGATCTCATTGATATGGCGCTGCTGGGCCGCTCCTCTACGCCGGTGGATTTGATGTCGTATTTGCCGGAAGACCGTCAGCCGAGTATTTTCTTGCTGAAAGAAAGCGGGCGACAGAGCATCTTGACGATCTTTAACTGGACCGAACAACCTCGCACCCACAACTTCACTCTGGCCAGCCTCGGCTTCAAAGGGAAGGGACCATATTCCGTTTCCGACATATTCGACCAGCAGCGATTGGCTGATTCAAGTCAGGTCGTAGTGTCACAGCCTTCCCACTCAGTGCGCGTCCTGAAGATCATTGACACTTCAGTTCCGGCGCACACACCAGTGCTTCGCGCAGATCACCCCTCCCGGGCAAACGCCGGAGAATCGGTGACGTTCTCTGCGAGCGAAACCAGCCCAGAGATGCCCGCGATCAGCTACGACTGGGATTTTGGCGATGGGGTGTCGGTTCATGGAAAGCAAGTCAGGCACTCCTATACTCATGCAGGTAATTACCTTGTGACGCTCCGGGGCAAAGGAATCGACGACACCACCGGGGAGACTCAATTTCGGCTTGATGTGAACGGCTCTATCTCGACCACGTTTGAGCCAGCCAACATTCGTCGCGGAAGTTCATCTCAATAGGCGTATTCAGGCTGCAGCTGTGCCTTTTTGCTTGACAGAAGTATTCATAGAGAATTAAACGTAAGATTACATAAGTATTAGATAAGTAGACTTGGGACCTTTCCGGAATCTGAAAAGATGGTGAACCCCCGCCAGCATGCCGACAAATCGTCGGCAAAGAACATTGCTTCGGTTTGGATCAGTTTTTCGAAGACCCGTTGCGTTTCCTTATAGGAGCAAACCGTTGAGCGACCCACTATCGAAATTACTTCGACTGCCGGAAAAGGAAAGGGAGTCGCGGGGGTTGGTCCATACCCCCGGTGAAATTCAACAGCAGCCGGCTACCTGGCGTACTACAGCCAAGATCCTTATCGAGCAGCGGAGTCAGATTCTCAGGTTTCTCGATGAATCTGGTCCTATAGACCGCCTGAGTGTCCTGCTCGCCGGGGCTGGAACCTCAGACTATATCGGAAGGGCGCTCGCCTCCCTGCTCCGGTGCAAATGGCAGTGCGATGTTGCCGCAGTGGCCAGTACTGAGCTGCTCACTAATCTCGAAGATTACCTCCTGGATGGCCGGAAGTATCTCCTCATCTCTCTTTCCCGTTCCGGGGATAGCTCGGAGGGAGTCGCGCTCATTCAGCATGCTCTTGAGCGATACTCGGGGCGGGTCCGCCATTTGGTGCTGACGTGCAACCGTGACGGCGCCATGGCCCGGCAATTTTCCGGAAATCCCAACCTGATGTCTGTTGTTCTCGATGACGCAGTTAACGACCGTGGACTGGCCATGACCAGTTCCTTCTCGAATCTGGTGGTCGCCGGGCAGTGTCTTGCTTATTTACGCACGCCCCATGCATACATGCCAATTCTTGAAAGTCTGGTCCAAATGGGGGAGCGGCTTCTGCCACTCGCAGCGGACCTGGCCGCCGAGCTTTCCGAGAACCCCACGAGCCAAGTTTGCTTTCTCGGTACAGGCGCGCTTGAGGCTGTAGCGGACGAGTCAGCGCTCAAGGTGCTGGAATTGAATGCTGGGCAGATTCATACCATCGCACAGTCGGCACTCGGATTGCGCCACGGGCCACTCTCCTCTCTGAATGAGTCCACATTGGTTGTCGCCTATCTCTCCGGAGACGAGCCGCGAGCGCAATATGAAATCGATCTGCTTCAGGAGTTGCGCCGGAAGCAGCTTGGCTCCAGCATGGTGGTGGTCACTCCGACCAAGGACACGCGGCTGGCTGCGTTTACCCCCCGAGTTCTTCTGCTGGACGCGCCCAAAGGTTTCCCGGACGCATGCCGTCCGCCAGTGGACGTGATTGTAGGGCAGCTGCTCGGACTTTTCTTTGCTGTGCGCAATGGATTGAAGGCAGATTCGCCGAGTCCAAGTGGAGCCATCAGCCGAGTTGTTTCGCACGTAAAGATTCATTCTCGCGACGGAGCCACCGCATTGACCCGCAACTAAACGCAGCCACTTACAAGTCTTTGCGGTGAGGACGGTTTCTCATGGATCGAAGATCTTTTCTAAAGGCGGGCAGCGCGGCCACAGCTGCAACTTGCTTCGGGACCGCAAATGCTCAAATCGTAGCCGATCACAATTGGGGAAAATACGATTTCGGCTCCGGTCCAATTGTTGCCGATCGACTGTATCAAGGGCCATTTCCGCAGGATTCTCCCGAAGCGATTATTTCCACAGATCACGTCGTAATGACGACCACTCCGTCGGATGCAGTGGTACCCAACTATGGCAAGGGGCTGGTGACATATATCACGGCCGACATGGGTACTGAGGAGATTCGGTCCGGCAACATTCCACAAGCCATCGAAGATCTCGTTGAGTTTCCGCTGGGGCAGGTTCTTTATGTCCGCCCAACGTGGCGGGAAATCCAATCCCGTCCCGGACGCCTTGATTTTCCCGATTACCTGCGGCTAGTCTTTGATCTCGCGAAGAAGAACAACAAGCGGGTAGCCTTTCGTATCCAGATGTCGGCACCCGACTATTTTCACGCGCCCGCGCTGCCGGACTTCGTCCTGGAAAAGGTTCCGCTGGTCAAGCTCGTCGGCGACTGGAAGCAGGGTCAGCCACCAAACGTAAGCTATCTCAAAAATCCGCGCGCGCACTTCCAGCCCCGCTATGATCATCCGTTCTTCCAGCAGGCCTTTCGAGAACTTGTCGGCCTCTTGGCGGCAGAATTGAACGGAAATCCGTCCATCGAATGTATCGACACCTTTATGTATGGCTTCTGGGGAGAAGGTCACACATGGCCCTTCGTCAGCAACCCGTTTCCCGATTATGAAACTGCTGAGCGTACTTGGAACAACATGCTTCAGGTGCAACTGGAGAATTTTACAAAGACCCCCCTGGTCACAAACACCCAGCCCGATTCCAGCCAGGTAGGAAACTCGGAGATACTCGACCGAACAGTCCGAAGCAACAATTGGATTCGCAGCGACACCATCTATATCGAGAACGTGCAGATTGAAGCTCTGAGCAATCGGCCGCCTTGGATCGCCGTTGCGCTGGAGCAGGGATTTCCTGGTAGGCCGCCGCAGTCACTTCCATTGCATGAAGGGATTTCGCCGGTCGATGACATCATCGTGCATGTCATGGATATCGGCGCGAATTACTGGTCGCTATGGAATTTTCACGACATCAGCGCAGAAAATCTGAAGCGCTATTACGAGGCATTCCCTGCCTCGTTCGACCGAATCAATCGGAGGATCGGATACAGGATCCGACCATCGATGATCTGGAGTTATGACGACGGTCGCCGTGTTGGTTTGATCATCGGCTTCGCCAACGATGGAATAGCGGGTGTTCCGGGTGTGCTCCGCGTAAGCGTCCAAAGCCCCGATGGAGCAACATTGCAGAGCGGGTGTTTGGATCCGGGCTATCCAATTCCGGGAAAAATTCGCCAGGCGCAGTTTGCACTCCCGAAGGGAACGAAATGGCAGGGGCTCAAGCTAAGGGCAGAGATAGAAGTAAAAGGGATGCGCTATCCGGTGCAATGGGCATGCCATCAGAAGCTGAATGACGACGGCACACTGACGCTTTACCCAAATGGCAGGTTTGATTCATAGCTGCAGAGGACGCGCCCGTGCGTTATCTTTGTAGACTTACGGTCCGAAGAAACATCCGGATCGTTCAATTTAGATCAGCTTTTGTTTGCTTCAAAAAGGGAGAGTAGAAAAGAAGATGAGAAGTAAGAAGGTGTACAAATCTCTGCGCCACTCGCTGGCCCTTGTGATCTCCTTCGTTGTCCTGTGTCCGGCCTTCGCGCAAAGTCTGGCTGGCCGATGGGCAGTTCCCGGCAGGACATTGGATAACGGCGAACAACAGCTCTACATTCTGGACCTCACGCAGGACGGCTCGAAGTTGACGGGTAAGTTCGAATCGGAGGGGGGCACGTTCGACGTAACCGGAACCGTGTCCGGAAACCAGTTCACTCTGTTTGCGCCATTCAATCCCAAGCGTCCCTTTGTCACGGGAGAACTGACGAACGGCCAGTTGCAGGGTACCTTCCGCGGGCGTCGCACGTTCACGGCACGTCCCGCCACTGACGCCGACAAATTGCCGACCATCTCATATATCGCTCCGCCCCCGCTAAGCAACGTGCCATACAACGGCTTGGCCAAAACGCCGCCAATGGGATGGAATAGCTGGAATCTGTTTGCAGGTCGAGTCAACGAGCAACTGGTCAAGGAAATCGCCGACGCCATGGTGTCGAGCGGCATGCGCGATGCCGGCTACATTTATGTGAACATCGACGACACCTGGGAAGGGACTCGCGATGCGGAGGGGAATCTGCGCCCCAACAAGAAATTTCCGGATATGAAGGGACTTGCGGATTATCTTCACGCCCGTGGATTGAAGCTTGGGATCTATTCCTCGCCAGGACCGCGGACCTGCGCAGGGTATCCCGCCAGCTATGGGCACGAGGTACAAGACGCAAAAACCTTTGCCTCGTGGGGAGTGGATTACCTGAAATACGACTGGTGCAGCGCTGGCCAAATTTACAAGGACAGCCAATTGCAACCCGTGTATCAGAAGATGGGAGTGGCACTCCAGGATACGGGTCGCCCGTTCGTGTTCAGCCTGTGCGAATACGGCCTCGGCGATGTGCAGACCTGGGGCAAGGACGTCGGTGGCAACCTATGGCGCACGACCGATGATATTCGCGATAGTTGGGACAGCATGATCGCCAACATCGAAAAGCAAGTCCCGACGGCTCCATACGCCGGCCCCGGTCATTGGAATGATCCGGACATGCTGGAAATAGGCAACGGACACATGACGGATGCGGAATATCGCACCCATATGAGCCTTTGGGCGTTGTCTGCGGCTCCGCTCCTTGCCGGTAACGATATTAGGAGTATGTCAGATGCGACCAAAGCAATTTTGCTGAATAAGGAAGTCATCGCGGTCGATCAGGATCCGCTCGGAAAACAGGCAACGCCCGTGCGGCAGGGCCAGCTTGAAACCTGGGTCAAGCCGCTAGCTGACGGAGGCGTCGCTGTTGGAGTTGTAAATTATGGCTCGTCCACAACCAGCGCCACGATTAATACCAGCGAGCTGCACTTAAAAGGAAAGGTTCGGCATGCGCGCGACCTTTGGGCGCATAAGGATGTGAAGTTCCGGAAGGGCGACTATTCCGCGGATGTACCTTCGCACGGCATTCTAATGCTCCGGGTGAGTGCCAAATAGGAACTGCCCGTTCCGAACTTTCTTCATAACCATGCATCTGAGTTTTCTCAGGTTGATAAAATTGAATTAGAGAGTAAGAAATTGAAGAGGACCGCCAACTGCGGTCCTATTCAGTTTTTATGAGGGAAGTAACGTAACTCGCCTAGGATCAAATAGATTTCAATAGGTCGCCCGATATCAAACACTTACATGGCGCACAGGCAAAAATCCAATGGATTCAATCAAGTGACTGCAAGCTATCCACCTTCAAACACTTACGCAAAACGCGTTTTGGAAGTCGTCCGGAATCAATCATCTGCAGAAATGCCGAAAAAAAATCAACGCCGAACAGTTTGCACGCTCGGCTGCGAATCGACAATTCCGCGGCCTTCTTCAATCGTGATGTAACGGTCGACCGGCAACTTCGTCAACACGTCGACGCGCTTGCTCGGCATGGGCCAGCGAATCTCAAGTTGTTCGAGCGCAGGACTTGTCCCAAGACCCAGCACCATACGCGGATCTGAACTTGAAAGGAAGCTGCCGCCGCCGGTCTTCATCCTGTGCCGCACCACACCGCCAGCGGTCCACTTCACACGCGCGCCTATAGCATCTCGATTGCATGTTTTGCCCACCAGATGAATACCAAGCCAATGATGGCCGGCTGTCGTTTGATTGCGTAAAAGCAGCGGCGCGCCATTGTTGATCGAGATGAGCACGTCAACCGAGCCGTCATTATCAAAGTCGCCCAACGCAAGACCGCGTGCGGCAAAATCTTTTTGGAACACCGGACCCGCCGATGCGCTGATATTTTCGAGCGCTTTGCCGTCATTGCGGAATAAGAGCAGCGGCTCGCGGTAAGTTACAACTGGCGAGATGAGCCCAATCTGATCATCGGGGTGTCCATTGGCAATGATAATGTCCAGGTTGCCGTCATTGTCATAATCGAAAAACCGCACGCCCCAGCCGCTCATCTCGCGAGTCGATTGCCCAAGCACTGTTCGCGTGGCCATATCGTCAAACGTCCCGTCGTGGTGGTTGCGGTAGAGCGAATACAACTGGTGGTCAATGTTCGTTACGAACAAATCCATCCAGCCATCTTGGTCGAAGTCTGCTGAATCCACGCCCATGCCCGAGCGAGTCTGCCCATCCTGGCTGTAAGCCACTCCGGCCTGCAATGCCTGCTCGCTGAACTTGCCCTTGTTATTCACGAAGAGGAAGTTCTCGACGGTGTCATTTGCTACAAACAGATCCATCCAGCCGTCGTTATTGATGTCCGTGGCGACTACGCCCCAACCCTTGCCGAGTGATCCAGCAATACCACTCGCCTCCGAGACATCGGCAAACGTCCCGTCGCCGTTGTTGTGAAACAACCAGCTGCGCGAAGGTGGGTAAATGCTCGGAACGCAGTAATGGCGCTGGTTGCTTACCGCATCGCCGCAAAACTTGTTCATCTCGCGGTTGAACTTGACGAACTGGCAGACATAGAGATCAAGACGGCCATCGTTGTCGTAGTCAAACCAGACCGCGCTTGTCGTCCAGCCGTCGAGATGAAGGCCGGCCTTTTCCGTCACGTTAGTGAAGGTGCCATCTCCGTTGTTGCGGTACAAGAACGAGCGGTTGTAGCCGGTCACAAACATATCCGCCAAACCATCACCGTTGTAATCGCCGACGGCAACCCCCATTCCATACCCCTCACCTGCGACCCCGGCCTTCTCCGTAACATCGGTGAATGTTCCGTCGCGATTGTTCCGGTAGAGCGCATTGCGCAGCGGAGTCGTCGGCGTGTAAAAGTCGCATGATCCGCTGTTGACCAGGTAGATGTCCATCCAGCCGTCATTGTCGAAATCGAGAAACGCACACCCGGCGCCCGTTGTCTCCGGAAGATAGTAGTTTGGCGACCGGCCACTGGTGTGTCGCCATGTAATTCCGGAGCGGGAGGCCGGTACAGGCACGAACAATGGCTTTGGCGAAACTGTCGCTAGAGCCGCGAAAGCGCGCGGTAGAAGCATGCCCGGACCACACGATCCCAAAATGGCCAGTAGGCTCCTTCTCGATATGGCGTTCAAAGCTTGATTACCTCTCGTCTGTAGCCTGGCTCTCTTTAGGCTCCGTCACAGGACGGGCTTCAATCACGCGCATCTCATCGCGATACTGATTCTGATTCACTTGCTTGATATTGCCGAAGCGTTTCTGTTGCTCCCCGAGTCGAGGGTCGCGCGTTTGCGCGTAGAGTTGCATGAGCGCGAAATTGGCCACGTAGTTGTTCGCGTCCAGCCGTAGCGCTTGTTCAAGCTGCTTATGCGCCTCAGGGTACTTTCGCATCTGGATGTAGGTTTGTCCCAATTCAGCGAATACAGCGGCATTGTCTGACCGCAGAGACTCGGCCTTTTCAAGCTGCTCCAGAGCCTTATCGTACTGTCCCTGCTGGCGAAGAATACGGCCGAGATAATAGTGAGCCTCGGCAGCGGTGCCCAAATTCTTCGTGGCAAGCTTCAGCCACAAGGTTGCGTTGGCGTAATCGTCATCGCGGAAATACGTTGTTCCCAAAGCCAGAATGCCGTCCGGATCATGGGGGCGTAATTGGTGAAACTTTTTCAGATAAGGTAAGCCTGCCGGTGGATCCTGAGCTTCAGCCGCGACAATACCCATCGCCAAGTTGTATTCGGGCGAGTCGGGGGCCAGTTTGACGGCTTCGCTCATTGCTCTGCGTGCCTCGCCCAATAGGTTCAGCTTCAGGCAAATTCGCCCGTATTCGTAGGCGAGCGCAGCGTCGTCGGGCCTAAGCACACGAGCATGAGCCAGATAGCCCAACGCCGCTGTGTACTTCTTGTCGGCGAGCTCAATCCGCGTCAAATCGAGTAGCGGCGCCACTTGGGTATTATCGAGCGCGAATGCGCGTTCCAGAGCTGCTGTGGCATCTGCTGATTTGCCCTCGGCTTCCTTCGCAAGACCGAGCACCCGCATGCCGTCGGCTGACAGGGGAGTCCGTTCATTTGCCGCAGTAAATAAGGAGTCGATCAAGTCTGCACGCCGGGCCGCGCGCAGTGACGGCAGGACAAACACTGCATCCCGCTCGCTCAACTTTGGGTTTGCAACCATCGCAGCCGCAGCACGACTCGCGGCTATCCTATGCCCCAGGCCTGCCTCATCGGCGCACCTGAGCGCTTCGGCGCGAATTTGGCCCTGCATCGCCGTATCGGCTCGGGCAAGATGCGTAAGTGAGTCAGAGTAGTTCCTGTTCCACATCAGCAGCGTTGCCATCTGAAAATTGGCTTCTGCATTCGACGGTTCCAGGCGCAGCACCTTCTGGTAAAGGCGCAGAGCTTTAGCTCGATCCGCAGGTTGGTTACCCGCGTCCTGCATTTCAATGCGCCCTAGATTCAGATAGGCACCCACGAGTTTCGGATCGTGTTCGATGGCTGCTGAAAATGCTCGGCGCGCAAGCGCCATGTCGCCCTGCTCGGCTTTAATAACTCCCTGCAGATTTTCCAAGCCAGCGTTGGAGGGAAAGCGCTGGAGCGCGGTGTTGGCTAGTGTTTGCGCGCTGCTGAGTCGGCCCTGTTGGATTTGCTGCTGAATTTGCTCCACGATCTGCTGGTAGGAAGCTGCTGCTTGCGCAGGGAGCTGGGCAGTGAGGAGCACGCATCCGAATATCAGAGTGGAAAGGGACCGCATCCGAACACACAGACACAGGAACCCGCGTGAATCGCGCGCTCGTTCCAGCCTCGACACCCGTCGAAGGACCTCCCCTTTATGGCTCCCCATTATACTGGTGCCAATATTAAGGCGGTTCATGAACAACTCTCGGGAGCGCCGCTCGATTTTCACCGCGTGTGTACTTGCGCTAGTCATCATTGGGCCTATCGGGCCGAGCGCGAGCGCTTCCATTGATTCTGTAAAGCCAACACAATCGTTTTCGCAGGTCGATACTCTGGGACTTTCCCCGGATGCTGCAGCGCAGTTGAAGCAAGCTCTTACCGCTCACGATTACATCACCGCGGAGAAAACGCTGCTTACAGAAATTCAGCGCGAGCCTCATTCGCAGCGCTCTGGGCTTCTGCTCCAATTTCTTGGCGGCGTATATTTTCTGGATCATGATGCATGGCACGCCGCCATCGCCTGGAATAAGGCCCAGACGATCGCTCCGCTGCCGCCTGCGATCACTTTCTCGCTTGCCATGGCTTATATCAGCATCGGACATCCAGAATGGGCGCGGACAGTTCTGGAGGCTCTTGAAGCGAAGGACAGCCGCAACGCACTTTACCCGTACTGGCTCGGCCGGTTGGATTACGACGCTCACCATTACGATCTTGCGATCTCACAATTCCAAAAAGCGATTCAATTCGCTCCAGAAATGTCCCAGGCCTATGACAATCTCGGCCTCTGTTATTACCGGCAAAACTTGAATCAGCTGGCTGTCGCAAATTATCAGAAGGCGATTGATCTCGATCTCAAATACGGACACCCCGACGCGTGGCCGTATCTGAACCTCGCCGTCACGGAGCGCTCCGTCAATCAGCGGAGTGAGGCTGAAACTCACTTGCGGGAGGCCATTCGCCTAAATCCAGGCCTCGCAATTGCGCACTTCCAGTTGGGCAACGTACTCGAAGACATGGGTCAAACGAAAGAAGCCATCAACGAATTCCAAGCCGCAGCACATCTTGATGCCGACTACGCTGAGCCGCATTACGCGCTGGCCCGCCTCTATCGACAAATTGGTGACAGTGACGATTCAAAAAGGGAAGTGGAGAACTATCTCCGAATCCACTCGCATCATGGAACTCAGGTTGTTACGCCGCCAGGACCCTCTGAACCCTGATTTCTGCTTGGAAGAGTCGATGAACAAACAATTCTGGAACCACCGCATCCGACCTTCCAGTCGGATGCGATGGTTCCACGGAGGAATGACATGCCAGAGGTCAGAACTCGATGCGTCCCGCCACCTGAATGTTTCGAGGGTTGCTGACGGTACCGTTCCACTGTCCGAAACCCTGGTCTGGGTTTGTGTCAGAGTTAAACGCCGAGGATGGGCCCTCGCCTTGCGAAACAAAATAGTGATTATTGAAGAGGTTGAAGAAGTTAGCGGTAAATTTGAAGTTCACACGCTCAGAGATCTTAGTGTTCTTTGAGAAGGCCACATCCCAATCCATATAAGAGGGACCGTAAAGTGTGGAAACGGACTTTCCATAGCCCGTGTACCCAAAGGTGGAAAAGTCACTCTCAAAAGCCAATGGATTCAGGTACTGCGTGTCGCCATTTACCGGGTCGAAATCGTTTCGGCTGTGCACATACGGCCTTTGACCAGGGAGAAGACCCGGGACGCACGACTGCCGAAAGTATGGAGCCAGATCGGCGGTCGGACACAAAGATGAACTGAACGACATAGGCGTCCCGTATTCATATCGGTATAGCGGACTGACCTGCCATCCACCGACCAGCGCATTCATGGGACCACCCGTATCGAGGAACATCTTATTGTGTCCAAATGGAAGGTCATATACCGAAGATATCTGCAACGTGATCGGCACGTTCGTTGGAGCAAGCGCCCATTCTCTGTTCGGATCAAACGGCGAGAAGTTGCCGCTGTTGCTGCCGGTTCCCCCCGCTGCTGACTGCGTTGAATATGCGCCATTTGTGTACATCTTGGACACCGTTAAGGAGCCCAGCAAGTACAGCCCACTGTGCATGCGCCGCTCTACTTTGGACTGGAACGATTGGTAAATTGAGTTGGCGTGACCTTCGTTGAGTCCCTGCAGCGTACCGCAGAATTGCGGGTAGGGTAGAAGCGCCTGACCGAGAGTTGGAGCGCAACCCGACATTTGGTCCGCCCATCCGACATAAGGCTCTGACACGCCATGTGCGGCAAAGGTGGCCGGTCCGTTCGGGTCCGTATAGCTTACGCTCAGGTCCGAGCCGATCGCGGCGATTCCCGCGTTGTTTGGATTGAGTACATTCAGGGGGCTCAGTGCGGAAGGGAGATGAGTACCCTTCGTGCCCACATAGGACACGGTGACCGCTAGCTGGTTTGGGAACTGCTTACCGACAGTAACGTTCCACTGCGAGGAATAGGGTCTCCGGTTTCCATCCAGGGGCCGGTACAACGAAGGAGTTTGCCCATTATCAAAGCTTGATGAGATATCCTCCGTCGGCCCTACAGCGGCCGGGTTGATGCCGGATTCCAAATACAGCGCGGGAATTTGGAGGCCGTGGCTCGGTGTCTCGCTGAAGCTGTAATTCTTGTTGAAACCATCCTGAGACATTCCTCCATTCCAGCCGGGATAGAACGCCTGACCGAAATAAATACCGTAACCAGCGCGAATGACCATGGTCTGCGTAGGCGCATAAGCGAAGCCTACACGCGGTGAGAGTGCATCCTTGAATGGAATTTCAGGATAGGGTGCGCCGTAGCTCGCAGCGCCAAACTTCGTCCCGGCAAAGGCGAGTCGACCAGGCAACTCCTGTCCTGAACTCGTTACCGCGCCTGGGTTTGGCCCGGTTGGATCGAAGAAGGATAGGTTGTCGTACTTTTCGCGAAACGGCGTAATGTAGTCCCACCGCAGACCGTAGTTCAGCGTCAGCTTGGGGTTGAAACGCCAACTATCGCCCGCGAAGGCGGCCCAGCCGTCCTGCCGCGGATATACAACTGGGACGTTGAAATAAGTTGATTGGCCGCTGCCAACCGCCCCTAGATAAAAGCTGGCGGCGGCATTACCGGGGCAACCGCAGTTTTGATTACCGGTTGTATCCGCGCTGAATCTGAATTGTCCACCCGGGTATGCCCCATTGGCCCCGCCATGAATCGTCGTGCCAGCAAGGTGCCACTGGAACCCGGCTGTGATGGTGTGCGTCCCCGCAACCTTGGTGAAAACATCATCGAAGGCCCATGTTCCGCGTGTGGTCAGCGTTGCGGATGCGTCCGGGCCGGCGTTGTCGCCCAACTGGGCATACTGATCAAACGTAAATTCCGGGAGATTGACGCTGTTTCCCACCCCGGACACCTTCGGCAGGTCCGCCTTACCGTTGAGCGAATAGTAACCTTCATTGCGGTTGAGATACCCAAGCGTCGCGTGATTGTTCATCGTGTCTGAAAAATTGTGTTCCCAGTTCAGACGCTCGATATTCGCATTCTCCGGATTTGCCGGCTCAGCAGTCGAGATGGAGACGGGAAGATCGCTTTCTGTATTCACCCCGGTCCATTGCCACCACGTGCTGTAATACACGTGATCCTGCTCACCAAGATTAAAATCAACACGGCCAAAGTAGACATTTTCGCTGTTCGTCAACGATCCCTGTCCAGACTTAGGAATGAAGTAGTTATTGAGTTCGCCAGAGCTTGTTGGAGTTGGCAACTGGGCCATCCATGCAGCCGCAATCGGATCCTGATATGCAGGATTGATTTGGTTCATCACGCTTTGATAGGCAATTGGCTGACCGGCGTCGGCCCCGTACTTCGCCGGATCGTCGGGATAGTAGAGCTGAGTGCCCACGCCGCTGAAGTTCCCACTACGGTCGTTGATTGACGGGATTGTCAGAGTGGCCGAGTTTACGCCACCCGCCTCTTTGAATGCCTCCCAACTGAAATAGAAATAGCTCTTGAGAAATCCGCCTTGAACAATAGGGCCGCCAAGATTGGCGCCATAGTCGTTCTGCGTGTCCTCGGGTTTCGGCTGTCCGACGGGCGCGCCAAATTGAAAAGCGTTGAGAGCTCGATTGCTCAGGTAGTCGTAAGCGGCGCCGTGGAATTGACTCCCGCCGGACCGCGTCTGAATGATGATCTGTCCGGACGTGGTATTGCCGTACTGTGGCGAGTAATTGGCCGTGAGAACCGTCACTTCGCTAGTTATGTCAGGTGACATGCCGAAGTCGGTCTCCAGGCTCACCATGCCGCTCTGGTTCATGAAGCCTTCCATCGCGGTGGCTCCGTCCACCAGAGCCTCATCTCCGCTCACCAGGCCACCGTTGATCTGGGCGTTATAGGCATTGCCACTCGCGCCGGTTGTTACGCCTGGCAACATCAGGGCCACCGTCGCCGACGAGCGTGGCGCCCCCGAAATGATCAGCGGGAAATCCTGCAGCGTCTCTGGCGCGATTCCACCACCTAACTGCGCATTCGTGACGTTGATGGCGGAACTCCCGCCTTCAACGGTCACCGTCTGCTGGGCTGTACCTGGCGGAAGTTGAACGTTGACTGTTCCCGCCTGGCTGATCGTGAGCTGAATTCCCCTATGGATGGTGGTTTTGAACCCACTCGCACCGGCGGCGAGATCATACGTTCCAGGCGGAACCGCGGTGATGTTGTACCCGCCGGAGGCATCTGTCTTCGCCGATCGGACAAACCCTGTTGCTTCATTCGTCAGCTTTAAACTTGCGTTCGGAATCGCGGCGTTCGTCGTATCCGTTACGGTTCCGCTCAGTGACGCGTCCGTGTTCTGTCCAGAGCACAACCCCGCTACGGCGAAAAGCGCAAACACCGCGCAGAATCCTATAGCCCTTTTAGCGACACCTGCACTTTTCATCATTTTTAGCCTCCTGAGCCAAAGCAAATGATTCTGACCTTCGCCGGCTGACCGTTACCTTGTCCGGCTCCGTATGGTATGCAAACCTCGTAAGAGCCCCGATGAGCATTTTCTCGCTCGATAGGAAATGTGGTCTCCAAAATATTTCGAAAAATAGCACATTCCTATCGGTTGCAAATGAGACAGCGCTGTTTTACCTTACGGTTCTGGTCAATGTCAACTCAAAATGCTGGCGAATGGTTCCACCGCATCGTTACCCCATCGCGGCTTGTCAGAAAGAGAAAACCCATGCGTTTCCGAAGCCCGTTCGCCCTGCAATTCGGCGTGCTCATCGCTTTCTTCTTGTTGTTGCCGGCATCAAGAACTACACACGCACAGTCCTCGACGGCCGCTCTCACTCCTCCGATGGGATGGAATAGCTGGAACCACTTCGGGGCCGAAGTCACCGAGGCAGACGTGCGCGCCGCGGCGGACGCAATGGTGGCAAGTGGCATGAGGGACGCTGGTTACGTCTATGTCAATGTCGATGACTCCTGGGAAGGCGAGCGCGATTCCCAGGGAAACATCCATTCCAACAGTCGGTTTCCCGATATGAAGGCGCTTGCCGATTACATCCACGCCAAGGGGCTGAAGTTCGGGATTTATTCATCTCCCGGGCCGAAGACGTGCGCAGGCTATGAGGGCAGTTATGGCCACGAACAACAGGATGCCAACATGTATGCCAAGTGGGGAGTGGATTTTCTTAAGTATGACCTGTGCAGCTACAGGGTGATTATGAAGCTGCACGATCCGAATCAGGACCCACGCAAGGCCCAGGCCATGATGGAGGCGGCCTATGCCAAAATGCACAAGGCGCTCGTGAATACGCATCGCCCCATCGTGTATAGCATTTGCCAATATGGAGTGGATGCGGTGTGGCAGTGGGGACCGACGATGGGCGCCAACCTCTGGCGTACGACCGACGATATCAGCGATAGCTATCGCAGCATGGCGCTGATCGGCTTTTCCCAGGCCGGCTTAGAAAAGTTCGCTGGCCCGGGCCATTGGAACGATCCAGACATGCTGGAGATCGGCAATGGGGGAATGAATGCAGACCAGTACCGCACGCAAATGAGCCTATGGTCAATGTTGGCCGCCCCGCTTCTGGCCGGCAACGACCTGAGCAAGATGGATCAAACGACCAAGAGCATTCTGATGAACACCGAGGTGATTGCGGTCGATCAAGACAAGCTCGGGATTCAAGGACACCGGGTCGGTCCGCCCCAAATTTGGGAAAAGCCGCTCAGTGACGGCGCCAAGGCGGTGGCAATATTCAACTACGTTACAGATGATGAAGCCGAGCCGCTCACGATCTATTTCAAAGAATTCGGTCTTAGTGGCCCGGTGCATGCACGCGATTTGTGGGCCCACAAAGATCTGGGGATCCTTCACAACTCCTACACCGTTACCGTGCCTCAGGGCGGAGTAGTGATGTTACGACTCTGGGAGTGATTCTGGGATCACGACCCTGATAGCCCGCAATTTCGTCAGTTCAAATGCAAAATTCTCTTCTGCGATTGTTTACCAGGTGTATCGTATTGTTATTATTTGTCGACACGCGTTTCGCAAAGGAAATAGAAGGGAAATATTATATGCGGAAATCGATACATAACCTTATGGTGCTGCTCGTCTCCGTATTGCTGGTAGGTGGCGCTCTCATGATCGGAAATCAGAACGCCAACGCAGAGGATAATGGTCTTGGGCGCACGCCTGTTCTTGGTTGGAGTAGCTGGAGCTTCCTTCGCGCACAGCCCACGGCAGCGAAGTTCGAGGCCCAAGCGCGCGCTCTGCGGGATTCCGGCTTGCAGAGTCTTGGCTATGACCGCATTAATCTGGACGATTTCTGGTATCAATGTCCACCATCCAAAAGTATCTCAACCAGTCGAGGGCCTAATGTTGACACGTATGGTCGCTGGGTTACGGACTCGTCAAGATTTCCGCCACAGGGCGATACGAATGGGATCAAGGTCGTCGCAGACTACATCCACAGTCTTAGGATGAAGTTTGGCATCTACGTCACACCAGGAATCTCCAGGGAGGCAGTAAGCAAGAACACCCCGATTAAGGGCACCTCATATACAGCTTCCGAGATCGCGGAGCCGCCTGTGACGGAAAGCAATTACAACTGCCACGGAATGGTCGGCATTGATTACAGTAAGCCCGGAGCTCAGGAGTACATCAATTCCTGGGTGGACATGCTCGCCGGATGGGGTGTGGATTACATCAAGATCGATGGCATGCACAACCGCAATGCCGCTGACATAAAGGCGTGGTCGGAGGCGATTCGGCAAAGCGGTCGCCCGATGATACTTGATGTGACCCAGGGGGGCTTTACCACGGCCATTGCACCTGTCCTGATGAAGTACGCGAATCAATGGGAATTCGCGCCAGACGTCGAATGTTATCGCTGTGAAAAGGGTGGCAGCAGCTACCCCCTGACGAGTTGGACAGATATCGCAAAACGTTTTAACTATGTGGCCGAGTGGCAGCCCTACTCCGGCCCAGGCGGCTTCAACGACTATGACTCCGTCGAAGTAGGAAATGGCGAGAACGACGGACTCACAGCTGTTGAACGTCAAACACAGTTGAGCCTGTGGGCGCTGGGATCGGCACCTCTCATTCTCGGCGTTGACCTGACACACCTCGATCAACAGGACCTGAATGACCTGAGGAACTCTTCAGTCCTTGCCGTTGATCAAGATGGGATTGCCGCCAAACGGGTCGTCAATGCTGATCATTGGCAGGTGTTCGCGAAGATGGAACCGAACGGAGACGCGATTGTCGGCCTTTTCAATACCGGCAACGAGACGGAGAAGGTTTCTGTACAAGCATCCCAGGTTGGTTTTGCTCAAAATGGGGATGGCTATTCCCTTAAAAATCTGTGGACTGGCAAGACGGAGAAAGCTGGAGGAACCATCAGTGCAACTGTCCCGTCACACGGGGTGGTCTTATACCGTGTCAAGGCCATATAAAGGCTCTGGCACCGTTTGTGCGGTGGGAGGGATAGGTTGGGGTCGCTACGGGCGGCGTCGCTCCCTGCCAACCTATCTAATTCTGGTCTAGTTAGGGCTGTCGATGGCCTTGCGACACAAACGGCCTCGACAAACGCACTGATATGAGGGGAACTTCCGTTGCTGCAGGAGAATCCGAGATCTGGCTATGCCTCCCGGCCTGCCGGCTTCAGGACAAATAATTCATTGAATTGTCGATCCGCTAAAATTAGTATTCCCTTGCGTCATAAAGGCGAGCAGAAAGTTCTTCTCCAATGGCAATCAAGAGTAATGCCAAACGCGGCAGGCCATCGCTAGACGGCGATCTACTCATGGCGGAAGAGCGCCGTCAGAAAATTCTGGGGCTTCTGCAGAGCGAAGGGCGTGTAATCGTAGGAAAGCTATCGAGGGTGTTTGGGGTTTCCCAGATCACCATCCGCAAAGATCTCGATTCTCTGCAGGAGCGCGGACTCGTTCAACGCAGTCATGGTGGTGCTCTGCCTCCGACAACAAGCGCGCTCTTCGATCCTTCGCTTCAAGAGAAGCAGAAGCAGCACGCGCCTGAAAAGCAGCGTATTGCTGCCGCCGCCGCCGCAATGGTTAAAGACGGCAGTTGTATCATGCTCGATTCCGGCACCACTACGGCGGCCATCGCACATGCGCTGCGAAAGTTTTCAGCACTCACCATCATTACCAACTCCATCAAAATTGCGGCGGATATGGGGTCCACGAATTTTGAAGTTATCCTCACAGGGGGCAGTCTCCGAAAGAACTCATTTTCCATGGTGGGACCCATCGCCGAAGACGTTCTCAAAGAAATGCACGCCGACATTCTTTTTCTAGGGGTAGATGGATTCGATCCCGAGATCGGCCTCACGACACCCAACATTCTTGAAGCGCGCGTAAACCGGGCCATGGTCGCCTCAGCTCGAAAGATCGTTGCTGTTTGTGATTCGACAAAATTCTCGCACCGCAGCCTCTCCCGCATCGCGCCTGTTTCCACAGTTCACCACGTCATTACCGATCACAATCTGCCGGAATCAATTGCCGAAAGCCTTCGTAGCCAAAATATCGAAGTCACGTTGGTCTAGCGCATCTTTTGAAGTCGACCTGCCCTGGAACCGTTTGCCTTAACGCGGTCTTCCACGGACAATGGTTCGCAGCCTATAGGAGAACGTATCCATGATTGCCAAGCGGAGTGCTGTCTTTTTTAGTGCATTGTTGATGTTTGTGCCCAGCCTTTTCGTGCATGCGGCCACCAAAGCGCAGGATGCAACCGTCTTCCAGATCGGCACTTTCGATCGCTCTTCGAATGAATTTCCCGGCGGGACCACCGACAACCCGGTGAACTTCATCGTTGGCAAGAGCGACCCGGCAAAGGACTGGTACGCGATGCAGAATGTCGTGGTTCCGTCCACCGGGGCGCAGACTTCGTCGCCGCGTACGATCCGATTTGTTCTGAGCAGTGCACCCTCGCCCAGCTACGAAATGCGTTTGGCATTTTTGATTGAGAGCAACGCAGTTCCTGCCATTCGTGTCGTGATCAACGGAAAGACGGGGACGTTTTACCTGCATCCGCAACTCGACTTCCGCAATGGTGACCAATGGGATTCGTTCTATCCCGCCTATTCACATGCCGACGTCACGTTCCGATTTCCGGGCAACTATCTGCACAACGGCGAGAACATAATTACGCTCCAGCCGGTGGAAAACAAACACGTAGCCGATGGTACGTTGACGTATGACGCGGTGGCTCTGACCGGAGAAACAACCTCTTTTCACCCATCCGAAGCCGCCACGCAGATCGTGCCGACAATCTTCTATAAGCAGGTCGACGGCCAGCTAAACGAACTCGTCGACGTTTTTATTCGCCATAACGAACCGATCACGCATCCCGCCGAGGTTGATCTGAAGGTCGACGGCAAAACCTTCCACCACACGATCCAGGGAGACAGCTCATTCGGCGAAGACAAGCTGGAATTTCAAATCCCCGTGTTCCCAGCCGGAACCAAGGCAGAGGTTGCGTGGTTTGCGCGCGGCAAGAAGAGCCATTACGAAGCTACTCTTACGCCCCAGAAGAAGTGGACGCTGTACCTTGTTCCGCACATCCATCTCGACATTGGCTACTCCGATTACCAGGCAAAAATCGCGGCCATTCATAGCCGCGTGATCGATGAAGCGATGGAAATGATGGCCGAGCATCCAGATTTCCGCTTTAGTTTGGACGGCGCTTGGCCACTCCAGCAATTCATGGAAACACGCACGCCCGCGCAGCAGCAAAATGCCGTGAAGGCAATGCACGATCAGCAGCTATTCGTTCCGGCTAACTACGCCAATCTGCTCAGCGGATTTCCGACGGCGGAGACATTACTCCGCTCCCTTTATCCGAGTGCGAACTTCAGTCGCGAGCATGGCACCCCCTTCAACTACGCCACTATGACGGATGTGCCCTCGTGGTCATGGTCGTACGCGTCAATCTTGGCATCCGCCGGAATTCACGATTTGTTTGGAGGCAGCAATAATTACCGCGCGCCCGTTCTGCTGCAAGGTAGGCTCGACGAGAACTCACCTGTGTGGTGGCAGGGTCCGGATGGGCAAAAGGTCTTGCTATGGTATTCGCGCATTTATCAGCAGATGCAGATGCTCTTCGGTTTGCCTCCAGAGCTAGCTGCGGGTGAGGATACTTTGCCGTTGTTCATGCAGCAGTATCAGCACCCCGGTTACCACGCCGATGCCGCCATTCTCTATGGCTCGCAGGTGGAAAATACTGACCTGTTTCCGTCGCAGTCGACGCTGGCCGCAAAGTGGAACAGCGCCTATGCCTATCCGCGCATTGAATACTCCGGCTTCCACCACGCTCTGGAGAGCATCGCTGCACAATTTGGAAGTGATATTCCAACAATTCGAGGCGACGGCGGTCCCTATTGGGAGGACGGCATCGCATCCGACGCGTACTACGCAGCTATGGAGCGGCAAAATGAGGATCGCGCCCCCTCTGCCGAAAAGCTGGCGACGCTTACTTCGCTGGTCAATCCGCTGGTCGCGGCCAACAAACCCGCGCTTGACCGCATGTGGACCAATATGGTGCTGATGGACGAACACACCTGGGACTCATCGAACAGCGTGTCGCAGCCCGCAGCACTGGAAGCTGTAAAGCAGTTGGCTATCAAAGACCAGTACGCCGTTAATGCAAAAGCGGAGGTTGACTTTATCGCGACCAACAGTATGGCGAGCCTCGTCAATTCCATTTCAGCGAAACCCGGCAGCCTTGTCGTCTTCAATACCTTGAATTGGGAGCGAAGCGGGCCTGTTGTGGTGGACTTGGACAATGGCGATGAAATTGTCGACGCCAAGAGCGGACGTGCGGTTCCCGTGGAAGTCCTGGCAAGCCACGACGGTTTCGATCGCGTTCGGTTTGTCGCGCAAAACGTTCCAGCCGTCGGTTACAAGATTTACAGCACGCGCCACGCGCCAAAGGGGGTTGCCGCTCCTCAAACCGAGCAGGCGACAACCATTGAGAGCCCCTATTACAGGGTTACGCTCGATCCCACGACGGGAGCCATCCGCAGCATTTTTGACAAGGAGTTGCAGCGCGAGCTGGTCAATCAGCAATCGCCTTACCGGTTCGGACAATATCTTTACGTCACCGGAGCGGATAAAGCTCCAAATAGCGTGTTGCAATACAGCACGGTCTATCCCAAGCCGAACCTAGACGTACATCCGGCAAGCGATGGAAGCCTCGTGTCAGTTGTGCAAACGCCCAACGGCTGGGTCGCGCGCCTTAAGAGTTCGGATCTGAACGCACCTTCCATCCGCACCGAAGTTCGGCTCTTTGACCGCGAAAAGAAGATCGAAATCGTGGAAAACCTGGACAAGAAAAAGGTCTACAGCAAGGAAGCCGCGTACTTTGCCTTTCCCTTCGCGATGAGTCATCCCGAATTCCAGTATGAGATCCAGACCGGTGTGGTGGATCCCGCGAGAGACATGTATCCGGGCGCCGGGCACGAATGGTTCTCGGCGCAGCACTGGGCTTCAGTTCAGCAGGATGGTGCATCGGGTACCGTTATGCCCCTGGACGCGTCGCTTATCACGCTCGGGGATATCTTCCGCGGTGACTGGCCCACGCAATTCGGAGCGCGACCTGGCACCATCTTTTCCTACATCATGGACAATTACTGGGACACCAACTATGCCGCGGGCCAAGGTGGTCACTTCCGGTTCCGCTACGTGATCACAAGCGCGGGGTCCACTGATCCCGCAGCGTTGAGCCGCATGGGTTGGGAAGACTCCACGCCGCTCGAAGTTGATACAGTGACGACGCAGGACAAGGCCCTCCAGCAGCCGCAGCCGTTAAATGGGACCCAGGATAGCTTCCTCAAGGTTGAAGATCCGGATTTGCTGCTTGAAACCTGGAAACCAGCCGAAGATGGGAACGGGACCATCCTGCGCTTTCTGGATATTGGCGGCGTAACTCGCACGGTATCGGTAACGACTCCGCTGCTCAATCTCGTAAAGGCCTGGCAAACTAACGCGGTCGAGCGAAACCAGAAGTCGCTATCTCTCGTGGACTCCCATAGCTTTCAATTCACCGTTCATTCGCACGAGCTTGTCACCATCAGGCTGGTGGGAAGCGATGTGCTGAAGCCGCCATCGCTCTAGCAACTCGCTCCTTCTTCCGATTGAGCCCGGAGACAACGAAGGCTGGCCTCGATGGCCAGCCTTCAAATGTTCTTCGGAGCAATTACAGCTTACGGTTGTTCTACCGGGCCCGGTTCGGAGCGACCCAGAGTGTCGTACAACGGCTGCGCCGGTGCGATCGCGGGATTTTCGCGGGCGACGGAGATGGCCAGAATACGAACGTTGCTGTTGTTCGGCAGGGTGATGGCTCTGGCTCCGGTCGGGAGAGGCATCGAGTATCCAAACAGATACGAATAGGAATACGCGACATTTTTGCCGGCCGAGTCGTGATGGTGTGAGCAATACCACGCAAGGTTGGCGCGCTTGATGTATCCAGGACGAATACCCACCATTTGCGCGTAGTCGTTGTGTTCTGTGTGCGCCGATCCGCCTAGGCGGGCCGGCACCGTCTCGTCCTTAGCAATCCACTGGCGATCATCCCATTGGCCGATAAATCCGCCCCAATTCTCGATCTTCAGCGAATCTGCCTTGTCACCTACTTTGAAGACCGCATTCTGATCCGGCCCTGCGGAAGCAGCCAGCACATACACGCGGTTGTAGTCGCCTTGCGGCAGGGTGATGCTTTGGCCATTGGCCATCAGCGCATCCGGCTCGCCGGCTTTTGCCTGCGCAAGCTGGAACTCTACGCCGTGGAATGCGATCTTCGAGGGCAGCATCTCCGCCGGAAGAGCATTACCTTTGCCGTCGAACCCGCCGGAGACCGCGCTTCCGGTATTGCTGGTGGCGGCGAGATCGTAGTGGAGAGCCACCGGCTCAGATTTGACCGGCGCAACCCGCATTGTGGCGGGCTTGAGCCGGATTGCAAAAGTGCGTGGTTGATATGCGGTAAAGGATGTCAACAACACACCGTTCCGGACCACGGCTGGTCCCAGCGGCTGCTCCTGCCCATTCACTTCGCGAGCAGAGACAATTGGTGCTGCAAACGCCACATGAACATTCGCCTCTGGCTTGCCGGATAGCTCGACCATGCGGAGGATGACGTCATCGCTGTTTTCTGCACGCTTCAGAGCCATGATCTTCACTCGCGGATTGTTGATCTTAACGAGCGAGAACTGGTGGCCCAGCGCTCCTGGATGCTTCAGGGTGGTGAAGGCTATCAGCGGATCATTCAGCTCCTGGCCCTGCCAATCGGTCTGGCCGATCTGCCAGTCATCTGCGTGTCCGGCAATACCGTAGACAAACTCGTGGTGTCCGAGGTCCTGTGTCGCCTGATCAGGATAGCCGCCACTCACACCCGGGGTGCGAATCAACGTGAGCCGGATGGTATTGTCGTTCGGCTTATCCGAGCCGTTCTTGCAATCGGTGAGAATCGTCGCACCGAAGGTGCCCGTGGCATCCGTCAAATCGATCCACTGGTGTGACAACACCTCGAATTTGCGCGGGGCAGCGTTCGGGCGCTGGAGTGTGCCGATCCCGAGGTTGTAAGTGGCCAATTCGTTGTGTGCTGTCAACGGGAATACGGCCTTCAGGTTGGATTCGCGCGTGTTCCAGTCAATCGCGTTTTTCACTACTACGCGCTTGCCGGCCTCGCCCGTCGCCAGCATTATGGTTTGCACGAACTTTGACCCTGCGGTTTCGCGGCTCACCTCAATGGCCACGCGCGCTGGCCCCCGTTCCACAACTCGGATGTTTGCCGGCCCTCCCACATACTTACGCGGAGGAGCCTGCTCCTGGTCCCAATCCATGTTCCACGCAGGCCACTGGTCGGGATTGTCATAGGAGATGGCCAGCCGCATCGGTCCAGCAAGCAGCTCCTTGCCGATCTGCTTGTCATAGATGCTCGCAATGTCGCCGTTCTTGTCCAGCGTGACGCGGTAATACTGGTTTTCAAGCGAATTGTCTGAAACATGCAATGAGTCGGGTCCATTGTGCGCTGATTCAGAGCGCACGCTGTATACCGCATAGCCCACGGATGGGACATTCGCGAGAAAAACCACTTTGCCATCGGAGACTTGTGCAGGAACTGCTCGTCCGTCCGGGCCTGAGACTGTGACGGATTGGGGAGTTCCGCCGGGAAAATCAATCTTCGCAGCAACCACGCCTGTTCTCTCAATGTTCAGCGGATTGTAGACAACGACCGGAGTTCCTTCTGTTTGCGTATTCATCGCGGACGCGACTGCTTCCACTGCGCTGCGCATCACCCCGGCAAACTGGTTCATTGCGATTACGTCGTCATTCCATGCGAACTCATAGGCTTTCGGGGTTGCTGTGCCTGCTGCCAAGTCATGGAACTGGCCTCCCATGACCAATGTCCACGCATTGTTGAGCCTCGCGATGGGGTAGTCGCGTCCTCCCAGCCAGGCAGCCGCCACTGATGCCTTTTCTGCGGCATCGGCAAGCAGTTCCTCCTTGCGCAGCCACCGCTTCTGGTATGCCTGCGAGGTGAGCGACCCCGCAGAGTGGTTAGTCAGCTCCATCTCGCCGGTATACTCAGGCAGACGGGCTTCTTCCGCTGCGGTAACGTCCAAGAACATTTGGTCAGCCCGGGCCGAGACCACATGCACTGGCCCGGCGCCTACTGACGTTGCCGGCCAGGTCGGGTGCGCTTCGCCGCGAATCCGAAAATAGCCTGGAGGCGGCATGCTTGCTTCACCACGAGTGACAATCGCCTCTAACCGCTTCACGGAATCCTCATCCGGCGCACCGCCAATATCGCCTGTGCCGAAGTAGTGATAATCGGCGTAGACGCCGGTGACTTTGCCGTTGTTTTGTACGCGGGCCGCCCAGTCGCCCTGAAAGCGGTCGAGCTCCTCATCCTGCTCGACCTGCTTCAGTCCATTCATCTCTCTTCTGAGGCCCACATACTTCTGCACGTCTTTCGTATTCAGTGGCTGTCCATTTGCGCGTTCTGCTTCCAGTTTGCTCCGCAGGCTCTGCATCTGGTCTTGTACCGAGGCGATCTCGGGATCAGGCGGGGCAGGTGGCAATGGATTGCTCAGGTCGGTATAGATTCCGCCAGAATACGAGCCGGGGTTGAGGGCAGCCATCACCTTTTCGCCGTCTGGGCCAACCCAGACGCCGACATTGAATGGCGTGCCTTCAGGCGTTCTCTCCATAGAATCGGGACCACCACCTGGCGCTGACGATCCCCAAGTCAGCTTCTGTGTCGAGAAGCCCTTCACTCCTGCGTGCGCGAGGATAGAGGGCAAATCCGCGGGGAAACCAAAGCAGTCGGGTAGCATGTATTCCGCACTGGCAACTCCGAATTCCTTCCGGAACCAATCGTTGCCGTAAAGAATCTGCCGGATGATGGACTCAGCGCTCGGCGCATTCACATCGCCTTCCTCCATCGACGAACCAGCCGGATACCAGCGTCCTTCAGCGACGTATCGCTTCATGGTCGCGAAATCTTCTGGGTAGTATTCCTTCATCAGCCGATAGCGATTGGCGCCACTGAAATTAAAGATGTAGTGCGGATATTTCTGAAAGAGGGCGAAGTTCTCGTGCATTGTGTTGGGGAGATACTCATCAATGACCTGCGGGTACTCCCAGCGCCATTCGGTATCCAGATGCGCGTATCCCACAACGTAGAGCGTGGGCTGTTTGTCCAGGTTAGGCTTGGCCGTCGTTTGCGCCCCAGCTGAGCCGATCAGGATCGCGCTGAGAAAGAATGCAGAAGAGAACAGTGAAACCGCGATTTTTCGCGACATTGCAAAGCTCCATAATGGGTTGAACTGCCTAGGCGCTATCCGCAAAGAGATAGGTGTGAGGGTCTTGCAATTCTGCTTGCGCCAGCCAGAAATTCTGTTCATTTTCGCCAAACCCCGTCCTCGCAGAGACCTTCTTGACGAGCGATGTCTAAGGTGTGGCTACGGCATCGTTTCCATCGGAGTCAGCTTGATGGTATCGTTCCCACTCCGAGCGCCATAAAGATAGCTCCCGCGAAAGATCAGTGTCAATCGGATTTAGAGTTTCCCCGTCAGCGTCGTATGGTACTAAAGGAACGTTCGGAGTATCGTATCGGTTACTCATGTTTTGCTATGTATAACATAAACAAAGAAATAGGCGGAAGGTATTGCTTAATCAAAACCCGCGGGCCGCAAAGTCCAATCAGCTTCAATCATCCAGACGCCTGCTTCGCCTCCAAATTGCCAACAGGCGCCCTGGTGGCAAAATGCGGCTGCGAAAGGAATCCACAAGATCGAGCAACAATGCTATTGACAACAATGAGCTAGTCGCCCTATAGTTTGGGCTGCTTGGAAACGATACCATCATTACGCTCCAATTTGAGCAAAGGGTCCGATCCAGCAAATGCAAGAAGCGGTTGAAGTTCCACTCGGAAGACAAACAGATCCAGCAGAAACTCGGGTTGTACCTCAACCTTTCAAATTGACAACGGCCAGACCGGAACGCCTCAGATTCACCGGCGTGGCCTGATTCAAAAATATGAGGCGCAAGGCAATTTTCAGTAGGAGGACTGAAAAGACATGACACGCAGAATTGGATATCACCCCAATCGCTGGTCGCGGCTTGTGATGCGAGCTTCGCTCGTCGCGTTTACCCTCGCCTGCCTAGTATTAGCAGCGCGAACGCTTTCCGCTCAGGCGGTCGCAGGCATGACCGGCACGATTTCAGATCAGACGGGCGCCGTTATTCCGAACGCGCATGTGACCATCACAAATGAAGGAACTAGCGTCAAGACGAATGCTGTAACCAGCAGCGTCGGCACGTACGCGGTTACTGGATTAATTCCAGGGTCATACTCACTGACCGTGGAGGCCGCCGGATTCGCCAAATTCGTGGAGACAGGGATTCACATCGAGGTCAGTACTGTAGCGACCATCAATGCGACCCTCAAGGCGGGAGCTACCACAGAAACCACCGTCCAGGTAACGTCGAATGCAATTGCGCTAAACACCACGCAGCCCCAAATCGGTACGGTTCTGGAGCCGACTGTCGTCGCTTCGCTGCCATTTGAGGTGGCTGGACGCGGTCGCCAGGTCGACCAGATACAATTCCTCGCTCCCGGCGTTACCGGCAACACCTTCTCGCACCGCGTCGATGGTGGCGTGGACTTCGAGCAGGAAATCCTCTACAACGGCATTCCCGCGCCTCAGCCGGAAACCGAAGGCTACACCGTCAACTTCAACCCGCCTTTCGAGATGGTTCATGAAGTTAAGGTGGAGCGCACCACGTTTGCGGCGCAATACGGACTCGGCCAGGGAGCTCTCAGCTACCAGATGTCATCCGGTACAAACTCCTACCATGGCGATTTGTTTGAGATCAACCGCAACAGCATGTTTGATTCGGTAGGTTTCTTCAACGGCGGAGTGTGGAACCCGTCCAACGTCAGGAATGCTCCTCCTACCGATCACGAAAATAACTACGGCTTTACGGTCGCCGGGCCTGTTCGGATTCCGAAACTTTACAATGGGCGCGACAAGACGTTCTTCCACTATAGCCAGGAGTGGTACAAGCAGAACAACGAAGACACCGATCCTTCAACGGTCCCGACCGCGCTTGAGAAGACGGGCGACTTCAGCGACTTTGTTGACGCACACGGAAATTTGATCCCGATCTTCGTTCCTCCGAACGATAGTTGCGGAGGTCTAACCCCGGGCCAGCAGTTCCCGGGCAACAAGATTCCGGCGGGCTGCATCAGCCCGACGTCTGCCTCGCTGATCCAGTACCTTCCCGATCCAAATCGCGGGGGCTTGGACAGCAACAGGACTTTCGCGCCATTTATCAATCCACATATCCAGCATGTCTGGGGCTATACGATTGATCAGGTTTTAAGCCCGACCCAGAGCATCCACTGGAGTCAATGGCGCAACAGTTTCAGCAACTATAGCTTTGACAATTCGCCGTTTGTAATCCAGCCTAATCCACTTAACAGCATGAAGTACGAGCCGGCACTTGGCAGTGGCTTCTTGCTGAATTATGACTGGGCGATTGCGCAGAACAAAATTCTTACGCTGGGTGCCGGATGGATCGGCGAGATTAATGACCAGTACAACCAAAGCAAATACAGTTTCCCTGCAATCCAGGCTGGCGTGATTCCGCCGAACATCACGTTCAATGGACAGCACGCACCTACGAATTGGGGAACCAGCGGCGCATGGCTACAATCCATCAATCGCAAGCTCGGTCTAGCCTTCGTGGGTAACATGTTGTGGACGGAGGGCCGTAACACCTTCAATATCGGGGGCGAACTCCGCCGCAGCTTCCAGGATGACAATGAGGAGCAGACGGCCGGGGGGCATTTCTCGTTCAGCCAAATTGAAACAGCAGATCCCAATGATCTTGCAAACACCGGGAGTTCCTTTGCCAGCTACTTGTTGGGATTGCCTGACTCAGCCAATCGCAGCAATTCCCAGGAACTGGAACTGCGGAACTGGGACTTCTCTCCTTATATTCAGGACGACTTGAAACTGACGCCTAAGTTAACCGTGAACCTCGGCATGCGGTGGGACATCATGGTGCCGTTTACCGAAGCGCACAACAACATTGTGTTCTTCGATCCGAGCGTACAGAACCCAGCAGCCAACAATATCCTCGGTGCGGTTACAAGGTTCGGCAATTGCACCGGGTGCGCCGGCTACACTCGAGCCAGCACCGCCTGGGGCCACATCGGACCGCGGTTCGGCTTTGCTTATCAGGTCAATAACAAGACCGTGGTTCAGGGAGGTTTCAGCA
>DASZAG010000150.1:0-12710 GCA_035945555.1 Acidobacteriaceae bacterium | reverse complement strand
TCTCCCAGCAGGAGTATGGTGTCCTCGACCACCTCTCCATCGGCGTAGTCAATATGGAGAAGGCCGTCACTACACTCGACACGGGCGACCGACTAAACAACCGGCACTCGCCCATGCAGATTGGCCGCGACGGCAAGTGGCAATACAACCTCTACGACGCCGACGGAACACGTCTCGAGCTGATGGAGTTCACCCCGGTCGCAAAGCCCTGCTGCTCGCCCTTCACCGCGCCCAACCCCTCGCCCACCGAGGACTGATCGCTAGCCCGGAGGCCAGAGCATCGGTCTTCCGCCGAGCAGATGTAGGTGTAGATGGCCGACCGTCTGTCCGCCATCTGGCCCGACGTTCATCACTACTCGATAGCCCTTAGAGAGGTTCTGCTGCCGCGCCAGTTGGCTGGCGATGCCATGCAGATGACCGACCAGGGTCTTCTCGTGCTCGCTCTCGCCCACCTCAGCCAGCGATCCAATATGCTGCTTCGGAATCACCAGCACATGCACCGGCGCCGCCGGGTTGATGTCCGCAAAGGCCAGCGCCTGCTCGTCTTCATAGAGCTTCTTTGCGGGAATCTCGCCGTTGGCGATCTTGCAGAAGATGCAATCCGAACTCATGCCTTAAGCATGACACGCGACACCGCATCCGGCCAGTGCGGAGAACGCATGGCTCGACGCTCGGCTTACGATCCTATGAACCGGGGATGGTGTCCGGCGCTCCACGGATCATAGTGAGCGGCGAAGCGCATGCGGTCTGAAGTCGGCGGGTGGCTGTAAGTCCAGAAGACCACGAAGCCATCGGGCTGCGGAATCTCCAGCCACAGCTCTCCGAGCCGCTCGAAGGAGTCGGCCATGGTTGCCTGCGGGCTAGGCACGAGTCCCTGGATGACCTCTTCGCCATAGACATCCGCCTGATGCTCGATGTGGCGGCTGAAAGCATTGCCCACAGGATCAGCCAGGAAGCCGAGGACAGTAATGAGCAGCAGCACCACCCCTAGCGACGACCAGTCGGCCAGCGATGGAATATGCCAGCGTTCTCCGAAACGGCCCACCAGCCACCGAAGCAGATGTGCTGCGATCCAGAAGAAGAAGAGCATGACGGCGGCCGAATAAAGCATGCCCTTCTGGATGTGGTGCAGAACATAGTGCCCCTGTTCATGCCCGTAGATGGCCAAGATATCGTTCATGGGCATTTCATGAAGTGTGGTGTCCCAGACGACAATGCGCTTGGAAGCACCGAAGCCAGTGACGTAGGCGTTAGGCCCGGTCACCTTGGCGCTGGCGTCCATGACATACATGCGGCTGGGCGGAATTTGGAGATGTCCACGGGCCGCAACTTCCTCCAGCTTCTGAACGAGTGCCGGGTCTGACTTAGCGAGCGGCGAGAAGTGGTCGAACATGGGGTCGATGACAATGGGGACCACGAATACAGCGGCGACTTCGACGGGCAGCGCGATGACCCAGAACCAAAGCCACCAGCGCCGGGGCGAATGCCGAATGAGCGCGTAGAGCACACTAAGAGTAATGGTTCCAAAGACAACGGTAAGCGCGGCGGACTTGCCGAAGTCAGCCCACCACATGGCCCAAGGCTCAACAGAGAGGCCGTAGCGCAGATTGACGCGGTGCATGAGCAGAGCTGCGGGAATACCAATGAGGATGAGAATGATCAGCCAGAGGGGCGATGCGATTAATCCCTGCTGCCAGGCGCGGCGACTCAATCGAGCGGCCAGGTTGCGAATGGCGGCTCCTACGCGAAGCCGGACCAGGACCCAGAGCGCAAAGATGGTCCAGGCGGTGTCTCCAAAATAATCGGCGATGCTGGCGTGAGCTAGCGCGACGGCCTCCGCCAGTTTGTCCGGCGGCAGGGTGTAGACGGATTGCACGGCAGTTTGGAGCATGCTGAGGTTATTGTGCCTCAGTCGGGGACTCTGCCGTGCGTGAATGAGGGTGCAGCCCCGCTCAATCAGGAGCTAGGATGAAGTAGTTAAGTGCGATTGGAGATTCTGCAAACATGTCCTCCCCGGAGTTCACGCGCCGCCGCTTTCTACACTTTGGCGCAGCAGGTTTGGCCACCTATAGTGTGAAAGGCTTTGCTTCACTAACATCTGCCGATGGAGCGAGCAATCGGTTCGCGGCCTCGGGTCAGAGTCCCATAAAGAACCGCGGCCCACTCGCGGCCAGTGCCTTCTACCCATTGCCGCTTGGCTCAATCAAGCCGGCCGGTTGGCTACGTGGGCAGCTTGAAATCCAGGCGAACGGGCTAAGTGGTCATTTGGGGGAGACGTGGCCGGATGTTGGTCCAAACAGCGGATGGTTGGGCGGAACAGGTGAGAGCTGGGAGCGTGGACCCTACTACATGGACGGCCTTGTTCCGCTGGCGTATCTACTCGATGACGCGCGCCTGAAAGGCATTGCGCAGAAGTTTATAGACTGGACGCTGAACAACGCCGAGTCAAACGGAATGTTCGGCCCGAAATCAAACAATGACTGGTGGCCGCGCATGGTGATGCTCAAGGCGCTAGCCCAGTATCAGGAGGCGACGGGAGATCCTCGCATCATTCCTCTAATGTCGCGCTACTTCGAGTATCAACTCCACTCGATGCCGGGGCGACCGCTTCAGGATTGGGGGAGGTACCGCTGGCAGGATGAAGCGCTCTCAACGATATGGCTCTACAACCGTACAGGCGAAGCCGGCCTTCTTGATTTGGCCAAGCTTCTGCGCCAGCAAGGGTACGATTGGCGGGCACAATTTGCTGACTTCAAATACACGCAGCGAACGACGCCGGAAGCCATAGGTCTTACTCCTAACTCGGGCCTTAGTGACGCCGCCATGCAGACTCACGGCGTGAATAACGCAATGGCAATCAAAATGTCCCCGGTCTGGTCTTTGGTTTCGGGCTCCGAGGATGATCGCCGGGCGGTGTTGCACATGCTTGCTGATCTCGACCGCTATCATGGACTGCCCAACGGAACATTTTCTGCAGACGAGCACCTTGCCGGCCGGAACCCATCGCAAGGCACCGAACTTTGCACGGTGGTCGAAGCTATGTTCTCGCTTGAGCAGTCGCTTGCGATAGTAGGCGACCCCTCACTCGGAGACCGCCTGGAACGCCTCGCATTCAACGCGCTGCCCGGCGCATTTACTGACGATATGTGGGCACACCAATATAACCAGGAGCCGAATCAGATCATCGTTGGACTGCATAGCAAGCCTTGGACAACGGATGGGCCTGAGTCGAACCTCTATGGGCTCGACCCCAACTTTGGCTGCTGCACTGCAAACTACCATCAAGGATGGCCGAAATTTGCCGCCAGCCTCTTTATGCTTTCTGCCGATGACGGCTTGGCGGCAACTGCTTATGCGCCGTGTGAAGTGCGGACTGTAGTTCGAGGCATCGACGTTTCAGTGACCACGGAGACCGAATATCCTTTCCGCGGCGGGATTCGCCTGGCTGTCGATGCCGCATCGCCTGTCGCGTTCCCCTTCCTATTGCGAATTCCTGCATGGGCCGAAGGCGCGCGACTTCGCATCAACGGCAAACCATTGCAGTCTCCTCAATCTGGCACATTCGCGCGCATCGAGCGCACCTGGAACCGCGGCGACGTAATCGACCTTGAGTTTCCTCTCGCACCGCGCGCATCGCTCTGGTATCGCGATTCGGTGGCGCTCGAACGAGGACCTTTGGTCTTCTCCTATGGCATCGGAGAAGGCTGGCTCAAACTGCGCGATCGTGGGTTAACCGCCGATTGGCAAGTGTATCCCACAACGCAATGGAATTATGCGCTGGCCGCAAGTCCTGAAAGTGGCGGCGCCGAAATCTCGGTCACCGAGGCTGCGGTTAGCAACGCGCCATTCACAGCAAAGGGCGCGCCGGTGACGTTACATGCAAAAGGGCGCAAGCTTCCCAAGTGGATAGGTGTGGATGGAGTAGCGGAGCCGGTTCCGCAAAGCCCTGTTTCCAGCGATCAACCAGAGGAATCGGTGCCACTCATTCCTTATGCGGCAGCAAAGCTGCGTATCACGGCGTTTCCCCGGCTGAAGCCTTCGCCTGAACGAAGCAGCTGAACGCTACTCGTCATGGGGTGAACACCCGCAGGAGCGGCGCCTGATGAGTCGCGTTCCAAGCTGGATTTGCTTTGGGCATGTCGGTTCAGAGCCACGCCCGTTCCGGTTTTGCGGCGTCAACTCCTCGAACAACAGCTCTGCCGCGTTGCGACCGATCTCTGCGATCGGCTGCTGAACTACGCTGATGGACGGCCGCATGACTTCGGCCAGCTCAAAGTCGTCATATCCGAGCAGGGCCGGATCGGGGATGGCGCGATGAAGCTTCTGAAGCACTTCAAAGACGTAAATCGTCGTGCTGTTTTTGAGGGTCAGGAAGGCGTCTGGAGGATCCGGTTCGGCAAGCCTTTTCTTGATCGCCTCTTCGGTGGATTTGTAATCCGTAATCGAGGTATCCAGGATGAAGGGAAGGCCGGCTGACTCAATGGCCCGGCGGTAGCCATTTACGCGTTCGCGGATGGTGTAGAGGCTCACTTCGCCGGTCATGCAGACGATGCGTTTGTAGCCGTGCTCAATAAGGTGCCGCGTGGCAGCATGGGCACCGACAAAGTTGTCTGCTACGACAGATGGAATGGCAGATCCCGATAAGGGCCGGTCCATGGCTATAACCGGGACGCCGGTATGGGCGAGTGCGTTGCGGAGTTCTGCGCTCTCGGAATTTGACGGGGAGATGATAAGGCCATCAGCGCGGTGGCTCATTAAAACGTTGATGCTCTCCAATTCCGAGTGCAGATCGTTCTGAGTGGTAGTCACGATCAGCAGGGAATCATTGGCGCGGGCGACCGCCTGCGCAGCTTCAGCACAACTGGCAAAAAATGGGTCCGCGATGCTGGGGATGATGAGTCCGACGGTTCGCGTGGGATGCCCTTTGAGGATACGCGCAGCCTGGTTGGGCATATACCCGAGAGCGTCGATGGCTCTCTGCACGCGCGCCAGAGTCCTGGGGTTTACTCGTTTTCCGCCATTGATCACGCGCGAAACAGTTGTGGTTCCGACGCCGGCTGCGGCGGCTACTTCACTCAGGGTTGGCTTCTTGCCTTGCTTTGACATGTTGTCCAGTCACGCGACAGCCATATTTAAGACTGCTGCCGTTCTATGCTGCATTTTGTTGATGATCTCAAGGGTGCTCATTAGACGGAATAAGAAATCTTTATGTTTACTTCGGTTGATATGGATTGGGCGCGTCAGTGGAAGCATGAGCGCTGTATAACTTCTGGCAAATAGCGAACTGCTGACGCGCGAGCTCTTGAAGGCCCTCGCGTTGATATAGACGACCGAGCTTGAAGTGAGGTCCCGAAGCCTGAGGAGCCAGGGTAACGGCCTCTTCGAGCTGGCGCTGAGCCTCAGGCAGATGGTTACCGGCCTCGAGTGCAACAGCGAGCTCCTCGTGAATCTTTGGGTTGTTGGGCGCGAGCTTTGAGGCCTGTTTCAACAATGGAACAGCTTTCTCCGGTTGATCCTGATTTGCGAGCAATGTTCCGAGATTCAGGTAGGGCTGAGGATCCACGGGTTGAGCCCCCTGCCAGGCAATCGCCTGCTGGAATGCCGAAATGGCCTGATCCATCTGGTTCAACCCCTGAAAGGCAAGGCCCAGATTGTTTTCCGCCTCGACATGCCCTGGACGTAACTTCAACGACCGTCCAAAGCTGGAAATAGCATCGGCAAATTGGTCCTCGTTGTATTGAGTCCGGCCAAGTAGATACCAGGCATCGGCATCATTCGGTGTCTGGCGGGTAACCTCTGCAAACCACTTCTGCGCATCCGGGAAGTCGGCTAATAACACGTAATCCGAAGCGACTACCTTGAGATCGTCCACCGCGGGATGACGAAAGCGCGCGCCAGAAGTAAATGCGGCAAGAGACTCCCTGGGCTTGGCTTCTCGAAAATAGACATATCCGAGGAGGAAATATGCGTCCGCAGAGGATGGGTTATTTGCGAGGAATTGATGCAGAAGAGCTTCTGATTCGGTGGCTCTGCCTGTGCTGACCAGCCTTCGCGCGGTGACTAAAGGAGCTTCAGTTTGAGCGCCAAGCAACGCCACCGTCGCAAGCATTGCGATCGCGAGGACAGCCACCTTAGGCGTGAGTGCCGGCGTCATTGCTGGGTTCCCTTTCCGGCGGGAACATGGCAGTCATCCGCCGACTTCAAGAACCGCTGTAGCTCTTCGACTCCGGGGTTGTAAATAAGAGCGGTTTTCAGGGTGTTGCGAACCCCTTCTGCATCGCCAGTGGCGCATTGCACGCGGGCAAGGTTCATTGCAAGTCCAGCGACGTCCTGATTTCTGCTAAAGGCATTGCGGAGCAACTGCAGTGACTCAGATAAATTTCCCTGTTTGGCCATGACAGCGCCAAGATCCGACTCCGCCGTCAGGTCGTTTGGGTCCAGGTGCAACACTCTCTCGAGCAGCGACTCTCCTGTCTTAGGGTCTCCACGCTCGAAGCTGAGCACCGCCAACGCATTCAGCGCCGCCTTGTCATTTTGAATCAGCTGCTGCTGCGAATTGAGCAACAACCATGCATTGGCTCCCTCCGCGGAATTCCCCTTAAGGTAGGCGAGATAGTATGCCATGCCAAGGTCGCGTGGGTTTGCCTCGGGAGAAAATATCGGCTTAAGAGTTGTGGTGGCGATCGACTCAGACGCAGATTCAGCAGTGGGATGACGCAGGATGCGGTGATCGGTCCATGCGACGTGAGGGATGTTCTGCGCGCCATTGTGCGGCATGTGGCATCCGATGCAATCAGGATTATCCGGGTGATGGACGCTCGTGAAGGTTGGTGTGCCGTGGCAGGCGAGGCACTTTGATCGGAAGTACGCTATTCGCTGAGATGGGGCCGGTCTGAAATGGGGATCGTGGCAAGTTGTGCAAGACATACGGTCGCCACTGCTGCGCTTGCACATACTCTGGTTGAACTGTTCAACTTCGCTCACCCCTCGCGCAAGAGGATCGCTCTTTGTATAGGTGTAAAAGGCAAGAAAGTCAGCAATGGAGTCTCCCGGCTTGAAGTTGAGCATCGAATGCCCAGCCCGTTCGACTGTGATGTCGGCTTCCAGATGACAACTGATGCAAACAGAGTCGCGCTTTTCCGGAGCAATCCGCGCAAGATCGATAACCGGGGCTTTACCCCCCGACTTCAAATGCGCAGCGGTATCGCCATGGCATGCTTCGCATGTAATGCCTGCATGAAGAAACGGGAGTCCTGAATAACGGTTGATCGTGTCAGAATCGCTCGGCAGCACGTTGCTCATGTGGCATCTCATGCAGTCGCTCTGCATGGCAAGTCCAGGAAGCATCCCTGTCGCGTTGCTGAGGCCGGGCTTCATGTCGTACCTTCCGGTTGCGGAGTACCACGCGACTGGAGACTCAAACAGATAGTTGTTCACGGAATAGAGCCAGGTTGTTCCGAGGTGACCTGAGCCGAGAAAATAGGTGAGATCCCGCTGACCCGAACCGCCGGGCGCATTGTTGTTACGCCACTTCAGGACAGGCTTTCCTTCCACCTTTTCGAGCACATAGTAGACATGAGCTTGTGCGTGATTGAAACTGCCAGGCGTGAATAACTGGCCAGCCGGGCCGCTGGCGTTTGCCATTGGGGTTAGCAGGTAGGTCTTGTAAATGGAGCGATGGCATTTTGCGCATGCGGCATCCGCGACGCGAACGGATGTAGCGGTAGGTGGTGTCCGCTGCGGCCGCGTCGCGACTGGCAAAAGACCAATGACAAATAGCAGAAGAACACCGCCCATACGTCAGTCCGGTTATTTCCCGGGGCCTTTCCGGCACATTCGCCCAGTAATCCCGTGCCCCTGCTCAATGGTGTAGATACAATCCGGCGTCGGCACCGCCACCTTCTCCTTACGTCCGCCCGGCCAGGTAAGTTCCACACGGTCGATGCGGGTGGCTTGTCCCAACCCAAAGTGCACGCGCAAATCATTAGACGAGGCGAAACTGCCCCCGCTCAGCACGTCTCCGCGCTGCGTTATTCCTCTGGCAGTGAGAAAGACTGAGGCGCCAATAGCGTCGCGCGGTTCACCAGGACCGCCGATCAGACGGAACTCGACCCAGTGGTTGTGGTCTGGATCAATGTCGCGAAGCAACGTTGGTGGGCCATCCAGATTATTGATGACGACGTCTATTTTTCCGTCGTTGAAAAGGTCGCCGAAAGCCGCGCCACGAGCTTTCAGCACAAGCGCAAGCCCGCCGCCTTCGATTGCCGGCATGAGAGAAAACTTTCCATTCTTCATGTTGCGAAAGAGCAGAGGCCGCTGCGCAAAGCTTGTGCCCCAATCATGCTTATCAACCTGCGGATAAACATGCCCATTCGCGATGAAAAGATCTTTCCACCCGTCATTATCGAAGTCGATGAAACCAGCACCCCAGCCCAGAAACGGAATTGTTGGTGCGGCGATACCGGACGGGTAGCTCACGTCGCTATATGACAAAGGGCCATCATTCTGATACAGGACGTCGTAGTCGTCTGAAAAATCGGTGTCGGCTATGTCCAGCTTTCCGTTGTTCAGGTAATCGCCCACGGCGATACCCATTGTTGCTGTCGGACGCCCCTGCCCGTTCACGGCGTAGCCGGATTCAAAGCTCACGTCCGCAAACTTGCCGTTGCCTTTGTTCTGGTAAAGATAATTCGGGGTCGAGTCGTTCGCGACGAGAAGATCCGGCTTGCCGTCGCCATCGAGATCTGCGAATAGGGAAGTCAGACCGTAATATCCCGGAGCATCATCCACTCCAGCCGTTGCGCTCACATCAGTGAACGTTCCATTGCCGTTGTTATGAAACAAATGATCGTGCTCGCCTTGGAGGCCGCGGGGCCCACAAAACACCGGCTCGCCGCGAAACAGGCAATTGTTGGACGCTACCTGGTCCGACCTTGCAACGGGCGGATGGCTGAAGTCATAGGAGACATACCCTGGTACAAACAAATCAAGAAAGCCATCTCCGTCATAGTCACCAAAAGTAGGACCGGTAGACCAAGTGCCGAGCGCAACTCCAGCCTTCTGCGCGACATCTGTGAACGTTCCGTCGTGGTTGTTGTGATAAAGTCGGTTGCCGCCTGAGATGTTAGTCACATAAATGTCTGACCAGCCATCGTTGTCGAAGTCTCCCACGGCAACTCCGACTCCCCAGCGATCATTCGTCACACCCGCCTGCACTGCCACGTTTGTGAACGTGCCGTCGTGGTTATTCCGAAAAAGCGCGGCATGCGGTGGCTCCGCTTTTCCGCTCATCGCGTCGTAGGTCATCCCGTTCACCAGATAAATATCCAGCCACCCGTCGTTGTTGTAGTCCAATAGAGCCACCCCGCCTCCCAGCGACTCCACGATGTACTTCTTCGCTGGAGTGCCGCTCGAGTATCGCCACGAATCCAACCCCGACTCATGGGTGGCATCCTTAAATACAATGGTGCCTTTTGAGACGAAGCCTCCCGCCGTAATCGGCCGATTGTTGGTGTCGTGCACGGGTGCGAAGACGCCCCCAGTGCTTGTCCCTCCCTGCTGAGATCCCATCTGGGCCAAGCCCGTACCGGCGCAAGCCAGTAAGACCGTCAATACGATCAGTCGCTCAGTGGCTCTGGCTTTTTTCTTTGATCTCTTCATTTGCCCTTTCGGACACGGCCGCGCTCGCCTGCCGCTGCAATTCTCCGTAGGTATGCAACTCCTGACGAGCTTCATCCGTGCGGCCTTCGGCGCGGTATACCGATGCGAGCAAAAAATGGATTGTTGGCTCGTCAGGGCTGTCCTTTTCAGCCATGAGAAGATCCGGAAGAGCCTCTTTTTGCCGATTCAATTTGATCAGCGCCTGGGCGCGGTCAACACGAGCCTGCATGAGTGTTGGGCAGCCGGCAATGGACTGGTTGAGGTTAACGAGCGCCTCTGCGTTTGAACCATCGGCCCTCAGGATCGAATCGGCGAGTTTCCAGCGCGCGATGCAGTCTGTTGGAGCGATGGCGAGTTCAGCATGAAACTGTTCCTGAGCCGACTGCCATTTGCCCATCACCCAATAGACGTTTCCAAGGCGCAGATGCGTTCCGGCTTGCTGCGGGGCCAGATCGACTGATTTCTTGAACTCGACGAGCGCCCCGTCGTAGTTCTTCATGCTCTCATCTATTTCGCCCGCTACTTCATGAGCGACGTAGGAGTTGGGGTCTATCTGGTTGACTTTGGCAAGAGCGTCTTCTGACATTTGAAGATAGGTTTTGCCGAGGAGATACCATGCCTCCTGGTCCGTTGGATTACGGCGAAGATACTCGTTCAGACGCTGGACCGCGTCGTCTCGTTTGCCCACAGCGAGCAGCACGTGAGCAAGACTGATTTGAAGATTGTCATCAGCAGGATTTGCGCGAAGGGCGCGTTCGAGAAGCGGCTCAGCCTTGAGGTTTTCACCCAATTCGAAGTAGCTCAATCCGAGCATCGCGACAGCTGTGGACATATCGGCGTTGAGCTTGAGACCGGCTTCCAACACCGGCACGGCTTTGGAATAGTCATGCTCGTTGAAATAGAGCATGCCCAGATTGTTGTAAGCGGGCGCAAGATGGGGCGCCACGCGAATCATTGCCCGATACTTCGCTATTGCTGTGGTGGCGTCGCCTTGTTGTTGGGCGGTTCTGGCTTCCGCGTACAGCCGCTGCACTGCAGGCGTTACTTCATCTCCGGTCGATTGGGCACGTAGCGGCACGACGACAACCACGGCGAGGCAGATGCCGCTCAACCACTTCAGCCCGCGAAACACGGAAAATTCTCCATTGGATATTGGTGATTATAAGACTCGCGGCAGCACCCGGGGGCGCTGCCGCGACGAGTAGAAGGGCAACGGCGAAGGCAATGCGCTGCCTTCGCCGCGTGGCTTAGAAGGTAAGCCTGAACTCAGCCTGCCCTTGTCGATTGCTGTTGGCTTGCCCCTTGTTGTTAACCTGACCGTAGCTTGAATCGCTGAAGTTGGTATCCGGGCCGTTCAGCTGAGTCCGGTTCAGGAGGTTGAAGTACGAAATAGTGAGAATACCCTGGAAGCGGTCTCCGAAGAAGAAGTGCTTCCGAAGATTCGCATCTTCGTTGTAGTATGCGGGGTTTTTCAACTCCCCATAGGTGCGGTACGCATCGCCAAGCGTAAAGTCAGCAGGTTTCGTGAACGCGTTTGAATCCCATACCGGGGTCCACGAGTTTGCGGCAGGGCCACCCGAAATGAAAGAGTTGCGTGCGAGGTTGTAGGAGTGCGTCGTCAAACCGACCGAAGTCTTACGATTCGGGCGGTTACCGCCGTTCGGGTAGGGGAACGACAGGTTGTAGCTGACTCCTCCGCTTGGCGTGCCGGCCTCATAATCCGTAATCCAGCCCACTTGCCAACCGCCAAGAACCTGACCCGTGACCCCATGGTTTGAGAAGAACTTCTTGCCTGGGCCAATAGGCAGTTCATAGGTTCCGCTGACCTTGAGGGTCTGTGGAGGCGCGCCAGCAGTCGGAGACCACTCAAGCTTCTGATCGAATTTGTTGAGTGAGTTCGCGATGAAGCTGGTGAAGCCGCCGCTGGTGTTGTTGTATTCCCGGGAGAGCGTGTATCCCGCAAGGAACGACAGCCCTTGCGTGAAGCGCTTCTCGAGTTGCAACTGTATGCTTTCGTAGCTGGAGCTCCCTTTCCCTTCAAAGTTATTGAAGAGGTACCCATACTGCGGATAGGGAACTAGAGCCTGCGCCACGGTTGCTGACCCGCCCCACTGACTGACGAAGTTCGCATAGGGTTCTTGATATCCGGCAGCCTGTGCGGAGCCATCCTGGAAGCTGAGCTTCAGATCGTTGCCAAGCGCGAAGTATTTGGGATCGATCTGGTTGATGGTGTCAAGCTGGCTGGGCAAGTGAATGTCCTTCGTTCCGACCCAGGCCAGTGTGGCAAACATCTGGTAGGGCAACTCGCGTTGCACGTTGACGCTCCACTGCTGGCTGTATGGAGCGAAGCCATCTTTCTTGCTGAAGACGTCGACCTGAGGTCCGCCAACGCCCAGACCCGGGTTGAACGGGGTGGCCGAAGGATTGGGCATGACGGTCGCGTCCCAGCTTCCGTAAGCGGAGGTGTTGCTCCCAGTTGCGTTCTGCGAATAAGCGCCCACCAGCAGGTTGCCGTAGTTCACAGCCACCTTGTTGGTGCCATACTCGTACCCGCCGCCATCGAGGAAGGCAATGCTGAACCCTCCCTGAACCACGGTCTTATTGTTGATCTGATAAGCGAAGCCAAACCGTGGCCCGATGTGGCCCCAGCCGATACTGGCTCGAGTATACCCGGCGCACCCGGTACAATTTCCGAATCTGGTGACGGCACCCAGCAGATTCCCTGCCGCTGGATTCTGGACGGTCGGATCGAAGTACACAATGTTGTTGTGCGCCTCGGTGAACGGCACCATGATGTCCCACCGCGCGCCGAGGTTCACAGTCAACTTGGGCGTCAGCTTTATGTCGTCCTGAATATACGGTGAGTAGTCCCAGTTCCGCAGTTCCAGTTCCTGGGAGTTGCTGCGATTGGCTGAGTCAGGTAAACCCAACAAGTAGGTGGCAAAGGAACTCCCGGTGTTTGCAAGATCATTGGGATCTGCTGTTTCAATTTGGCTGAACGAGAAATGCCCCCCGGCCGTCTGCTCCTCATTGTCATCCTGGAAGCTGCG
>DASZAG010000149.1:0-78099 GCA_035945555.1 Acidobacteriaceae bacterium | reverse complement strand
ATCAGGCGGGTGTGAATAGAATCGGCCACATTGCCTCCTATTCAACGATCATCTCCAGTATATCGAGACAAGGATCCTTCAGCGTGGACGCTTCAAGGTTGTCTTCTCGAGTGAGGATGACAATTTGGTGGACGCGGTAGGAATCGAACCTACAACCTGTCGGTTAAGAGCCGAATGCTCTGCCAGTTGAGCTACGCGTCCCCATTGGGCCCCTGACCGGTGATCAGGATTTTTGGCTGGAAAGCGCTGTAGAATTCCCAACGCTCTTTTGAAATATAACACATCTGATTGACGCGAAAGACAGCTGCGGATCAGCCAAATCTAACTTGAACGAAGATGTTGAGTCGGGTCAGAAGGTGAAGGACAGCCCGCCCTCAACAGCGCGTGAAGCCTGTGCGAAATAGAGCACGCTTCCGTCTTTGGAGACGAAGGGCCGATATCCCTCAGCCAGCAAATTGCGCACATCCACCAGCGCTTCCATGCCGTTGGGGAGCACGTAGCGGCAGTGGACAGGTTGGCGCAGGTAGAGACTGAGATATGGTGCGGGAGAGCTTGCTCCATACGGGTTCACAGGAGTGACTGTTCCGGCCTGCTGCCAGCGATATGAGGCCCGCCATTCGGTTCCCGCGCGCTGGAGCTTGCCCCCGAATGCAGCTGAGTAAGTTTCAGCAACGCGGGGACGCATATTCTGCAGCGCGACTTCAAGTGCGACGGGAGCCGCCGGCAGATCCATTTGCAGCGCGTCGCCCATTCCTCCCGTGAGTTCAAGCCACATGGAGTTGGGCATTGCATTCCGCAACTCCGCGACAAAGCCCGCACCGGAGTAGTCTCCTCCGGCCGCCTCAAGGGTGTCTGTTGATGGGTCATACAGCAGGTCGCCGCTGTTCCAGTCGGCTGCCGAAATTTCGCCCCCGCCGGCGATCACAGGATTATCCACGCGATCGTGGAAAACCGTGACCCGCATGCGAAGCGTGCCTGATGACTGCGCGTAGGAGAACTCCTGGTGAAGTCCATGCTCGATGAGCATTTGGCCATTGTGCTCGCTTATGGCTGGAGTGAGCGTGCTCTCGCGATCGAGCATGTCGGCCTGCTGCACTCCGGGCGAGGTGGATACGCGATACGAAATGACGGCATCGCCTACATGTGCGTGCACAGCAGCGAACGGATGATTCACCAGTTGCGTTCCGTTCAAATGCACCACTTCGGTTTCTCCACCGGCCTCGAGGCCGATCATTGGATTCAAGTCCATGGACTCCGCTGTGCGGAAGATCATGGCCTGCATGCCGTTGGAAGCAGGGCCGCCGTCTATTTCAGGCCGATCCACGAAAGCCGCAACCGTGCGAATTGTCCGGCCAAGCCCGAGTTGCTGCTCGTATCCGGCCACGGTGTTCAGTGCGGTCTCGTTCGCCTGACTCAGATCCGCCCGCAAAATCAGCTGCCGCGAATCGTCATTGAGACGTTGCATTTCGAAGTCATGATGAATGCCGCCATCGCCAAACTCGCTTTCGCCGCCGCGGATGGTTACCCGAGCCTTAAGCGCAGGCTCTCCGCTGCCGTCGGAGACCACAACCAGGGGACCATTCTGGAGCATGCGCAGGAGTGGCTTATTTGCAGAGAGGCGCAGCGTCCAATCCCAGTCGTCCTTCTGCTCATCTACCTGACGTGGCTGCGCGGGAAGCCAACGGAACGCCTGGTAAAGAGTGTCCAGCGTGAGATTGACAATGGTTTTCGAGTTGGGGGCGATGTGGAGGTTTTCGCGGAGGGTAGGAAGAAAGAGTGAGGCGCTGGCCTTAACTCCGTAGATACCCGGGAGCACTTTTGTGAGGCTGTAGTGGCCCTTGTCGTCGGTAAAGGTCTCGGCAATCACAGCAAGGTTGGGATCCACAAGCTGCACTAGGGCGCCAATTTGCGGAGCGCCGCGCGCGTCGCGGACAACTCCACTCACCGTGCCCGCTGTGGCGGCGAGGGCCGGGAGCGCTATTGCGGCGAACATAAGCGCTAGGACTGGGGCGACTATGGAGAAACGTCGGTTCACTTCTTCAATCGTCGAAATGCTTCCTGGCCTTTTGCTCCGATCTCTCGTGAATCAGACATTTGATGTGGACTGCCACTCTGTCGGCGGCTAATCCAAGGGTATCAAGTTTTCCACCCGTGCAGGGGCTTAACCTTCTATTCCACCGTAAATGGTGCCGATTGTGCAATTTCCTGCTTCGAGACGCTGTCATCCACCATTACCTTGATAAGGTACTTGCCGGGCTGCAAACTGGCAAGCGGGAGACTCTTCTCAATTGTAAGCTGATCCAGGTTCGCTCCCAGCTTTTGCGAGCTTTCTGAAGTGTCGAGCAGCGCCCTCTTGGTCGTCGCGTCGATGATCTCGTAGGTGATCTTCGCGGAATTCTGCTTTGTCTTATCCCCAATTCCGAGGTTGTACACCTGCATCCAGAAATTGAGGCTCTGGTCGCGATGGAACTTGGCCGGGGTGGCACCGTTTCCTGAAACCCGCGGACGCACAAAGGTGTTACCGATGATGAAGCTGCCGGTTCCGATCTGCTTCGCAGGCACCCGATACATCTTGTCAGCCAAGATCAGAGACGAGGCCGAAAGCTGGTCATCTTGATAACGAGGTACATTGACCGCCTCCGCATACACACCAACGTGGTCCGGGTTGTTCACATCCTTGACGGCGATGTCCAGCCGATAGCGTCCGGGCCGAAGTGGAAGCGCCTTCCAGTAGAGGTCAGAATTATCCAGCGTCTTGGGCAATAGCTCCGAGGGCTGCTCGACCTCCACCGTATCCTCGAAGGTCTGCACCACGCGGTCTGTAATAGTCGAAACGCGTCCGAAGATGTTGACCACGCCCTTCGAGACGCCGTCCTTCGTATTGAATGTGACGTCGCGGTTCTTGATCTGAATGGTGATGGGAACAAGGATGGTATCGTCCGTGACCTTCACAAAATCCGTCCGCACATCAAACGGAAAGATGGGACCAGTAATCAGCTTGTGGTTTGAGACGAAGGATTCCAGGTCCTTGAACTTGATGACTGGAGGCGCCTCCAGTTTGGCAAACTGCTCAAGCCGGTCGAACTCTTTGGACTGCTGCTGTGACGAATAGGGCCCCGTGCCGAGAGTTTCCAGACCACCCTGATTGCGCTGCGTGCGCTTCGCCATGCCCATTTCCTCGTAGAGCGTCTGTCCCGCTCCGGGAACGTGCTGCAGCGCGTCCTTCTTGCCGCGATCGATGGTCATCTCATAATCGCCGCAATTGCAGGTATCGACAAATTCAATATTGATATTGCTGCCGATGCCCTCAATGTAGCGGTAGTGCCAATCCTCAAATGGATAAGTCGTGGTCTCGCCGCCGCCCTCGTCCATCGGGCGTTCATACAGTCCGCCGCTAGGGTGGGTCTCGGTATCATCGGGCGGCCCGAACTTGATGTAAATCATGCCGCGATCGGTCATCCAGCCGGGCTTGCCAGCCGCGAAGTGCTCGTTAGCATAGGCGATGCGGCGGTAGACTTCTTCGCGGTAGCTATTTTCGGGCGAGTCAGGATCAGGATTGCGCCGACGCCAGAACTGCTCGATGAATGCGTCGCGCTCCTCATCATTGCTCAGGCTCAGGAACGCCTTCCGCTCGGTGTCGGTGATGATCCAGCGGACATCCTGGTTGAGCCAGGTCTTATAGGTGCCGTGCAGCTCATTCTTTAGTTCTTTCTGCTGCTTGAACTTCTCCTTGTCCGAGAGCTTGCGGGTCAGCGGATTCTGAGTGTCGGGGGTCTGGGCATTGCTGTCAGACTGCGCCGACTGTTGGGGTTTTTTACCGGCATGGGCGTACGGAACACATGCGGCCGCCCCCAACGCGATCGCAAGAATCAAGGTGATACGACCCGTTTGCATACGCCTATGGCCACTCCTCTACAGCACAAACGATTTTACGTTCTCGACGAGCTACTTTCAAGCACCATCGTGCATCGAGGTCCCGGTTTTCGAAAGCCTTTTTTATGCAATCTTGCTATCATCAGACAGATTCTTCCGTCTCACAGCCGGTCAAAAAAAAGCATCCGTTCACTGGAACCATGCGGCCTATTGATTCGTACACTCCGCTCAAGAGCGGAACTGGAATCTGTAAACAGGAAATCATCCTTTGAAGAAAATCATAATCATCATTGCCATCGTTCTGGTTGCTGCTGGAGTCGTTACGTTCACCGTCGTGCGCGCGCAGTCTGGATACACGAAGGTCATGACCGCCAAGGTGGTGCGTCAAACCATCGTTTCCACCGTTAGCGGCACTGGACAGATCAAACCAAAGACTTATGTCAACATCGGCGCCGAGGCCCTCGGCCGGATTACCCACCTGTATGTAAGAGAGGGCGATCACGTTCACGCGGGCGAAATGCTCGCGACGGTTGAAAATGTGCAGCAGCAGGCCAACGTCAACGGTCAGCGCGCCGCCATTTCCGCCGCCCAGACCGACATCGCTGCCTACATCGCCGCCGAGAAGACCCAGGAAGCTGCGGTGGAGCACGCCAAGGCCGACCTGGAGCAGAAGAATCTGGACTTCCAGCGCGCCAAAGCTCTCTACGCCGCACAGGTGATGTCGAAGCAGGACTTCGATGCGAAGAAGGCCGCTTATGACACTGACGTCGCAACGCTCGCGCAGAGTGAAGCCGCGGTTGCCCAGGCCAAGGCACAAACCGCATCCGCACGCGGCCACATGAACACACAACAGGCCGACCTGACTTCGAACCTCGATGCTTATTCGAAAACCATCGCGATTGCGCCCTTCAATGGCATCGTGACCAACCTTCCGGTGCGCGAAGGCGAGACGGTGGTTCCTGGCATTCAGGACACCAACGGTTCAGTGCTCATGACACTGGCCGACGTTTCGGTCATTACGGCAGAGGTCAAGGTCGACGAAACCGACATCATCAACGTCTCGCTGGGCCAGCCCGCCGATGTTACCGTTGACGCCATTCCGGGCAAGGTCTTCAAAGGTCATGTAACAGAGGTCGGCGACCAGGCGTTGCTTCGCTCTACCGGACTTGCTACCAGCCAGACCACCAGCGGACAAGAAGAGGCCAAGGACTTCAAGGTCGTCATCACCGTTGACCATCCCACGGATGAGTTGAAGCCCGGACTTTCGACCACCGCCAAGATTATTACCGCGACCCGCGACGACGCGATGGTTATTCCCATTCAGGCTCTCGTGATGCGCGACCCGAACGCGAAGACGTCACAAGCTCAAGCTACCTCCGAAGATCCTACTCAGGACCCCAAGGATGTGCAGGGCGTGTTTGTCCTTCGCGATGAGAAGGGCAAGCTGCGTGTGCACTTCGTTCCGGTCACCACCGGCATTACAGGTACTACCAATATTCAGGTGCTCAGCGGTCTCAAGCCCGGCGACGAAATTGTGACCGGAACCTACCAGATACTGCGCGACCTGAAGAACGACGCCCTGGTGAAGCGGGACAATACGCCTCCGTCGCAACCCAAGGACTCGTCTTCGTCCTCGTAAAATAGAGAGCGAGTAAATTGGCTGAAGGAACAGGAGTGCGCCGATGAGCATCGAGACCACTGACGAAGCCGAGGAAAGACCCATTTCGGGAGTTCCGACAGGCGACGTCATCGCCGTCGAGGACCTCTGGAAGACCTACAGCATGGGCGAGCAGGAAGTCCATGCGCTGCAGGGGATCTCGCTCCGCATTCAGCACAACGAGTATGTCGCCATCATGGGACCATCGGGATCTGGCAAGTCGACCCTGATGAACCTGATCGGGTGCCTTGATACTCCAACCAAAGGCCGCTACTGGCTCAACGGGCATCTCGTCAGCGACCTGAATGATGACGAGCTGGCCCGCATACGGAACAAGGAGATTGGCTTCGTTTTCCAGACCTTCAATCTGCTGGCGCGCGCCACGGCCCTGCACAATGTGGAATTGCCTCTGATTTACAACGGCACTCCCGCGGCTGAGCGCATCGAACGCGCGGAGGAATCGCTTCGCGCTGTCAGCCTCGACGGCCGCATGCACCACAAGCCGAACGAGCTCTCCGGCGGACAGCGCCAGCGCGTGGCCATAGCGCGAGCCCTGGTCAACCGGCCCTCGATCATCCTTGCCGATGAGCCCACCGGCAACCTCGATTCGAAGACTGGCGACGAGATCATGGCCCTGTTTGACAACCTCCATTCGCACGGCAACACCATCGTGCTGGTCACGCACGAGCCGGACATTGCGGAATACGCGCACCGTGTGGTGCATATTCGAGACGGCAAGATCTTCTCGGACCAGCCTTCGAGCCGGGCTGCGAAAGTCTGAGGCATTTCTCATCTAAAGGCCTCGCCCTCTCTTGCCGATAGGCTCTCCAGAACGAACAGGAGAGCCCCTTGCAACTCGCGCATTCGATCGAAGAAGCAGTGGCCCCTCGGCCGGATTTTCGCGCCGACTGGAGCTTTGGCCTGATGGCAGGCCGCAGCCCGGCTATGCAAAGGCTGTTTTCACAGATGCGCCATACCGCGCGTCATTTGCGCATTGCCACCATTGAGGGCGAGGGCGGCACCGGCAAGCTGCTGGCGGCGCGCACGCTTCATGAGTTTGGCTCAACGGATGCGCAGGCGCCGTTTGTGCCTTGCGTGGCTGCGCAGTTCTTAGAGTCTGCGCCTGTTATTGCGATCGTTCCGACCCGGCTTTCGACAAGGCCGGATTTTTCGGCAAATCCGACGCTGCGGCAATCGGCAGGCGGCACGCTGGTCCTCACGCGGATCGACGAGCTTTCCGGCGGCCAGCAGTCACGCCTGCTGGAGCTTTTGCAATGGATCGATCACCAGCAGATGCTTCGAGCTTTCGATTCGATCCCGCGCCGCGTGCTTTGCCTTTCCGGCCAGTCGCTGCGCAGGCTGGCCTCAGCCGCCACTCTTCGCGCCGATCTGGCCAGCCGGCTCACTGCAATCCGCTTCACGCTGCCGCCGCTCCGCGAACGCCGGGAGGATATTCCCTTGCTGGCAGACGTGTTCGCACAGCGCTTCTCCGCCACTCACGGCAAGCCGGTGCGCGGGCTTGGACCGCAGACTCTACCGCATCTGGTGCAGCACACTTGGCCGGGCAATATTCGCGAGCTTGAGAGCGTGATTTACGCTGCGGCTCTTGGTTGCCAGAGTCAGTGGATTCGGCCCATCGACCTGCCCGCTCTCAATACCGCGCCCCCGGTGGCGCCTCCGGCAATGGAGGCACGGAGCGCGGACTCAGAAGACGACCCGAACCTCGACCGCGCCATTATGCGCCACATCCAGCGCGTCTTGGTCAAGGTGGAGGGCAACAAGCTTCGCGCCGCCAAGATGCTCGGCATCAGCCGCTCCACGCTCTACCGGCTGCTTGAGTCTTCGACGGCTCCGAGCACGAGCTAAACGACAATCGCAATTTGTACTTCATACAAAACAAAGGGGCTGTTACGATCACGGGGCTTCTTTTCGGGCGAGGCTCGGATGTTCCTGGGTGGTAGCAGCGGCTGACCGGGAACAAAGCTATGCTGAAGATGCTTTTTGAAATTTCCCTGCCAAGCACTGCACTTCATACAAACTAAAAGCTTTTCAGACGAGCGGCGGTTGCTCATCATTCATTCCATTGCACTTTCAGAAAAATCAGCTTCGAAAGCGACTTTGGCTGGCTTTGTGAAGCGATCTGCTTTCTTGAATTTTTTATCTCTCGAAGTTTGCACTTCATACAAAACACAGGGTTTTCCCGCGAGCACCTCCTCCGGTCGTCATTGATTTCCCAGACCTATCCTGGAAACAGCCAGCCAGGACAATAAAAAAAACCGCACGCGGCGGTCCTTATTTCTTCTTCCTATTTCTATTTTATCAAGCGGCGCAATACTCAAATGCCATTCCGTATCAACTTTTCCGGGTGGCCGATTATTTCGGCTGCATCCAGACTGGTCGGCGTTTTTCGAGGAAGGCGCGGATTCCCTCTTTGAAGTCCTGCGTAGCGCGAGCATCGGTGTTTGCCTCGATGGCTGCGGCGATCTCCTCGTCCAAAGCGCGATTGGCGTGGCTGCTAAGAAGACGCTTGGTTGCCTGCATTGCGGCAGGGCTGTTTTCAAGCAGCTTGTGAGCCAGCAAGTGCGCCTCGCGCATGAGATCGCGGTCGGGAATTACTCGTGTTACCAGCCCCAAATCCCAAGCTTCCTGAGCCTTGATGAGCCTGCCCGTAAGCAAGAGGTCGCGGGCGTGTTTGTCTCCGATCTGGGCGCGCAAGAACGCCGATACGATGGCGGGAACAAATCCGATCTTGACTTCGGTGTAACCGAACTTTGCCTCTGGAATTGCCAGCGTGAAGTCACAAATCGTCGCCAAGCCCATTCCACCGGCAATGGCGGCGCCGTTCACGGCGGCGATCGTCGGCTTGGGCAGGTCGTAGAGCGTGCGCATGAGCCGCGCAATCTGCTCTGAGTCTGCACGATGCTCCGCAGAAGACTTCATGGTTAGCGCCTCAAGGCGCGCCAAATCCATACCAGCGCAAAAGGCCTCGCCAGCGCCGGTGAGCAAAACAACTCCGCATGACGGATCTGCGGCGGCGGACTCCAGAACGCCGATGAGCTCGTCGACCATCTCCGGATTCAAGGCGTTGCGCTTCTCCGGACGGTTGAGAGTAAGGACGAGTAGACCGCCGACTTTGTGTGCGTGCAGGGTCGAGTAGTTAGTCATTGTCTGGTTGCCCCAAACTTTGCTTCGATGCCTTGAGTGGCGGTGAGCAGCGCGTCGAGGGGGCCCAGTTCCGGCAGCTGCGCGCCGAGGCGCTTAAGCTCGGCGACGGCGAGTTCCGTTGGCAGATTACCTATGAGCGCGTCCTGCGCGAAAGGGCATCCACCCAGGCCGCCAAACGCCATGTCAAAGCGGCGGATTCCACCATTGTAGGCCGCTGCTACCTTTGCAGCGGCGTTGTCGGGCCGAGCATGGAGATGCACGCCAAGTTCAACCTCGCTGGGCAATGCGGGACCCACGGCGGCAAGAAGCGCGGCTACATCCCCCGGAGACGCAATGCCGACGGTGTCGGCGAGTGATATTTGCTCGATGCCCATGTCCGCGATTAAGTCGCAGGCTGCGATGACCTCGTCGGCTGACCACTTGTCGCCGTAGGGATTGCCGAACGCCATGGAGACGTAGGCCACAACGCTGAGACCGGCTTTGTAGGCTGCTTCGCCAATAGCTTCGAGCGCATCGAGCGACTCCTCCGGACTCTGCCTCTGGTTGCGCCGCAGAAACTCCGCAGAAACGGAATATGGGAAACCGAGGGTAGTTACAGAGTCGGTGGCGATGGCGCGTTCCGCGCCCTTTTTGTTGACGACGATGCCGATGACTTCAACGTCATCCGGAGGGTCGAGATAAGAAAGGACCTGCTCGGAGTCAGCCATTTGCGGAACCGCGGCGGACGAGACAAAGGAGACGGCGTCGATATGGCGGAATCCGGCGGCGATGAGCGCCCGCAGGTAGTCGGCTTTAACTTCTGCGGGGATGATCTTCGGAAGGCCCTGCCAAGCGTCGCGGGGACACTCGATGAGCTTGACCTGAACCGCCATTAGAATCCCACGTATTGAACATGATGAAGCCAGGTGGCGAGGAGCCACGCGAGGACGTGCAGCCAGACCACAGCATTAATGGCGATCCAGAATCCCCTGTTGCGGTGGACCCAGGCCATGAAGATGCCATAAAGCGGGAACTGGAGATACATGAGCCACTGCGCAAGCTGATTGGCAAGGTAGGCCGGGATATGAAACGACGAAACCCGCACCAGCACCACAAACGGGTAGAGCATGGCAAGTGAAGCGGGCCCAGAAAGCACGAGGATGTCCCCGCCCCACAGCGCGAACGGGATTGCGACAAGGCTGAGCAAGATGATAAGCAAGGTCACCCAGCGGGATCCGACCGCTTTCCGCTTGGCCGACCTGGGCGGACGTACTTTCTTTACTGTGCTTACCATGCAAAGAGCATACCCGATAAAGGCCGTGTATTACGTCTGCAAAATGCCGATGTTGAACTTCTCAATGTCGGGATTCAGGGCGCAGGCCTCAAGGGCGGTCAGCACGGCCTGGCGGGTCTGCGCGGGGTCGATGATGGAGTCCACCCAGAGGCGGGCGGCGGCGTAACGGCAGTCTGTCTGCTCGTCGTAAGTGGCTTTGATAGAAGCGATGAGCTCATGCTTCTCCGTGTCACTCAGCTTTTTTCCTCCTCGTTCAAGCTGCTTCATGCGGATTTCGGCCAGTGTGTTGGCTGCGGACGCCCCGCTCATGACGGCATAACGGGCAGTAGGCCAGGCGAATATGAAGCGCGGATCGTAGGCTTTGCCGCACATGGCGTAGTTCCCCGCCCCGAACGATCCACCAACGATGACGGTGATTTTGGGCACGGTGGAGTTGGCGACCGCAGTCACCATTTTGGCTCCGGCACGGATGATGCCGCTCCACTCCGCATCGCGACCAACCATGAAGCCGTTGACGTCGTGAAGAAAGATAAGGGGCACGAGGTTCTGGTTGCAGTCCATGATGAAGCGCGCGGCTTTGTCGGCACTTTCGGCGTAGATAACGCCGCCGAACTCGACGCGCTTTTCGCCGGTGTGACTTGTCTGCGGCTGCGACGTCTTTTGGTTGGCCACGATGCCTACGGCAAATCCACCTACGCGCGCGTATCCGCAGACCAGGGTACGACCGTAGTCGGGGCGATATTCGTCGAACTCGCTGCGATCGACAAAGCGAGCGATAGCGTCGCGCATGTCGTAGGCGTTCGCAGCGGCCTTTGCGGGGTCGGGATCGAGGAGCGCATAGAGTTCGTCCGCTGAGTATTTGGGCGCATCCTTTGCGGGGTCATACGAGGCACGGTTGAACGGAGCACCGGCGCGCTCTCCCATTTTGGCTACGAGCGAGCGCAGGCGGGCGATGCAGAGATGATCGTTCGGCTCCTTGAAGTCCACGGTGCCGGAGATTTCAGCGTGCATGGCGGCGCCGCCGAGTTCCTCAGCAGAATACTTCTGGCCGATAGCGGCCTGAACCAGCGCGGGGCCGGCGAGAAATAGGCCGCTGCCCTCGGTCATCAGCACGGTATCCGTCATAACAGGCAGATACGCGCCGCCCGCTACACACATGCCCATAATGGCGGTGATCTGCGGGATGCCCATGGCCGACATAACGGCATTGTTGCGGAAGATGCGTCCGAAGTCGTCCTGGTCGGGGAAGACGTCCTCCTGCAAGGGCAAGAACACGCCTGCGGAGTCGACGAGGTAGAGCGTGGGGATGCGGTTCTCCATGGCGATGTGCTGCGCGCGGAGAACCTTCTTCGCAGTCATCGGGAAAAATGCGCCGGCTTTCACAGTCGCGTCGTTGGCGATGATCATGCAGAGGCGGCCGCTTACGCGACCGAGTCCGGCGATGCATCCGGCTGCGGGGGCACCACCCCATTCTTCATACATGCCGAAGGCAGCGAAGAGGCTCAGTTCGAAGAGTTCGGAGCCTTCGTCAAGCAGCAACGCAAGGCGCTCGCGGGCGGTGAGGCGCTTTTTGTTGTGCTGTGATTCGATGGCTTTTGCTCCGCCACCTTCGCGGATCGTTGCTTCCTGCGCGCGAATTTCATTGAGCAGAGCTGCCATTCCAGCAGCGTTGGCTTGGGAGCGGCGACTGGTGGCGTCGAGCTTTGAGGCGAGAACGGTGTTGAGGGCGGAGGCAGTGGATTCAGACATGGGACTGGCCAGATTAGCACGCGTCCGAGATGCAGCTCCACTCCGCGCGGACAGGCTACCATCAGCTATGACCAGCCAGCGGCACTGGGAAGAGATTTACAAGACCAAATCTCCCGCGCAGACGAGTTGGTATGAACCCCATCTGCAGACCTCTCTGGATTGGATTCGTGAGGCTGTTCCGGACCGGACGGCTTCGATTATTGATGTAGGCGGAGGGGAATCGACACTAGTCGATGACTTGCTAAGCTCGGGCTACCGCGGCGTGACTGTTCTTGATTTGGCGACGTCAGCAATCGAGAAGACGAGGGCGCGATTGGGCGCGGATGGGAGCGGCGTCCGGTGGGTTGCGGGTGATGTGACGGAGGCCGCGCTGCCTGCGAGCGAGTTTGCGCTGTGGCATGATCGAGCGGTCTTTCACTTCCTTACCGCGCCGGAGCAGCGGGCCGTTTATGTACGCCAGATCACCACATCACTTAAGCTGGGCGGGCACGTGATCCTCGCAACCTTTGGACCGGAAGGGCCACAGAAATGTAGCGGGCTGCCTGTGCGACGATACGACGCGGAATTGTTGAGTAAGGAGTTGGGAGCGCGATTCCGTCTGGAGAAGTCGGCAATCATCGATCACCAGACTCCCTTCGGAACGAAGCAGCAGTTCTTATACTGCCGCTTCGAGTTTGATTGAAGGCTGATCCCGCGCGGTCGAGCGCTGCAGATTATTGACCGCGAATGGCCCGACCATTATGATGAGGAAGTATCAACACATCAAGGCAGCGTCCAGCTGCCTTTGTTTTGCCCCCTCGTTCAATGGTAGGACAGCTGACTCTGGATCAGCATATCGGGGTTCGAATCCCTGGGGGGCAGCCAATCCAGATCTTCTTTCGTCGCACCTGGCGAAACAGCTATCTCTGATTCGCTGGCCACATCTTCTCAGCGCGTGGCCACATCTTCTCATCAAAATGTTTTTAACTAGAATTTCTTTTTCCGGTCGCCTGACCAAATATTGTTGTTAGTATTGTTTCGTTCCGAGATGTGCGTTTATCTTCGCGACGAAATGGTCATAGATTCCTTAGATTTGTCTTTCCCTGGAAAAACCAGTTGGCGCAAGATTCGCGAGCATGCGAACCTCTCGTGCATATCGACGATTTCGTCATTGATTAATTTTTTTTGAAAATAGGGTTGCATTACGTTAGCAATTGTTTTACAAAAGACGGAACAATAAAACATATTCATCTGCTTCGCGCAGAAGCAGCTTGCCTTCTAGAGGCACTTCACACGCTTGTGTGTTCGGTGTGATTTTGTAAGTTTCGTCACTCCTTCCATTCACCTCCTTGGCATTGTCCTAAGCAGGGTCACGATTCAACGGGCTCCGGGCTGTTTCGCTTTTGCGTCGGTTGTTGTGGCCGAATCTTGCGAGCGGCTATACCTGCGAAGGGCAACGGGCAGATTACCGCTTTGATGGAAAGAGCCAAGCTGATGTCACGATTTTCAGCACAGGTCTTTTGAAACGCAGATTCTAACCGCGCTGAGAAGGTTTATTAATGAATTTTGGAAAAGTCGAAATTGCGTTTGTGACCGCAACCGTTTTGGGACTTGCTTGCAACCTCGCCATTGCACAGTCCACAGCATCAGCAAATCAAGGAACCAACATTTACGTAAACGGATCAACCGGATCCGATTCACATCCCGGAACTTCGTCCCAACCATTTAAGACGATTCAGGCTGGAGTGGATAAAGCAATAAGCGACAGTAGATCTGGAATCGCAACAACAGTTGATATTGCACCTGGTGTTTATCGCGAACAAGTAAACATCGAGGGTAAAACGTCGGCAGCTTCGATGACTGTTAGAGCACAAACGCCCGGCACCGTTTCTATCGATGGCTCAGATGTTCTGACAAATTGGCATCTGCTCTCCGGCACGGTGTACGAGTTTCCGTGGACCGACTCAGTCAGTGGATGCCCGTTGCCGGGTGGATGGCCCGGAGGTATGCCTCCCATAGCTCTGAAGAATGAAATGGTGATGGTGAACGGAAACTCGCTTACGCAAGTGATGTCTGCATCGCAACTGTCACCGGGCACGTTCTATTTGAATGGCGCATATCAAATTGAGGTTGATCCTCCCTCGGGTACGGACATGTCCACCGCGCAGGTCGAAGCAACAGCGCGGCGGGAAACCCTGGTGATAAACAATACCAAGAACTTATATATCTACGGAATTAACTTGCAACATGCCGCCTCCTGCATGAATACGAGCGGAGCAAATGTATTCAGCAGCAGCAACGTTACGTTAGACAGCGTGCAGGCGAACTGGAATAACTGGGGCGGCCTGGACGTCAGTTCGAGCAGCTACATTACCCTTAAAAACTCCACTCTGAGTTACAACGGCGGTGTAGGCTTCACGGGTTACCAGAACCAGCACGTACTGTCGTCGAACAACGAGGCCGACTACAACAACTGGCGCGGCGAGATGAATGCTTTCTACGATTATGCGCAAGGCGGGTTCAAGTTTCTCAACAATCGATACATTACGGTGAACGGACAAAAATCTTATAACAACCAGGCAGAAGGTCTCTGGTTTGACACCGATAACGAGAATGTCACAGTTGAGAGTTCAACGCTGGTCAACAACGCCGCTGATAATCTGAAGCTTGAAGCGAACGAGGGACCATTCACTATTTCCAGCAACATATCATGCACAGGAGGAGTGGGCGTCCTCCTGATGGATTCGCAGGGCGTGACCCTAACTAACAACTATTTCTACGGAAATCAAAATTCAGTTGGCAATTTGGAATACGACCAAAACGGCCAGATTTTCCTGGCAGGCAACCCCGGGGGCAGAAGGTACAACAATTTTCTGACTGGAGCCGCCGTCACGAGCGAAAACAAGAATATCAAATTGAGTGGCAACTCATTCGCAAACATGGCTGCCGGACAGTATCTCTTCAACACCTATCTCAGCGGCTACGAATGGTCCGACTTCCTCGGTAGTTTCCAATCGGAAAGCAATAAGTGGTCGAACGGACCGGTGACTCAACCGTTCCGCATTCCAGGCGGAAAGACAACAACTCTCAGCGGATGGCGGGGTCTTACTGGCCAGGATGGAACCTCCGTTTCAGAAGCCATTTCCAAGGCATCTGCTTGCACGGTTCCGGTGCCGGCGCACCCTGATTTTGCACTCCTCGCCTACAACGACGTGAACTATGTCTCCTCTCGTGTGATGAGCGGTGGAAAATTGACTATCCCACTACAGATAAAATCATTCAGCTATGGAACGGTAACCCTGTCCGCCTCGGGGCTGCCTTCTGGCGTAGGCGCATCGTTCAGCCCATCTTCGCTGGCGAGCGGCAATTCAACGCTTACGCTCAGTGCATCCAGATCGGCGGCATCGCAAACAGTTCCCATCACCGTCTTCGCTAGAAGTGGGAGCCGGGTACACACAATTACTTTTTGGGTGGCGGTGCGACCTGGAACTACAACTACCGCGCAAGCCGCAATCTCGCCCAATTCGCTCCTCTGGGGAAAGGTTGCGTTGGGCAACGCAGGCGGACAGAAAACCATTAAGCTCACGAATGACAGCACCCGTGCGCTCAACATCAACAGCATAGGACTTGCGGGTACAGACCCCCGCGATTTCTTCGTCTATAAGAAGACATGCGGCTCGTCTCTCGCTGCCTGGGCAAGTTGCACCGCGACCATCCTTTTTAAGCCAACCACCTCGGGCACGCGAACTGCGGTCGTGAGTTTCAACGACGGCGCTGGCAGCCAGGGAGTTTCCCTCACTGGCCTCGGCGTCAAAGCATAACGAGGCTAGCTTCTAAAGTCAGCGAAGGGGCCACACGGGCGATAGCCGCTCGTGTGGCCCCAACTTCATATGAGAAGTTTTATGAGAATAAAGTTTGAGATGAAATGAGAACCGAGCCAGAAAGGACGGTAAAAAAAATCTCACGATCATTTCTCATAAATATTTTGACCTACAGGCAAACCTTCCGCCTATTCCAGCAACCAAATCGGGAAACGTGAGAAGGTTTGTCCGCCCCGTGATGAACCTGTCTTAAATACACAGTCCTTGTTCAAGTTGCGGACGTTTTCACCCAGCCTGAGCCGCCCCCGCTGTGAGAACAGTTTCGAGCCCTTTCCTATGAGAATACTTTCATCGGCTGCTGCGGCCAGTCTCGTCCTCGGATGCGGGTTGCTATCCGCTCAAACCACAGCATCACCCACCTCGCTTATATGGAACAAAGTTGCAGTAGGTAACACGAGCGGACAAAAGACGGTTACGCTAACGAATTCCGGCAGCGGGGCCATCACAATAAATAGCATCGGATTCACGGGAACTGACGCCACCGATTTCGCCGTTCGTTCGAATACCTGCGGCACAACATTGGCTGCGGCGGCCAGTTGCACCGCAAACATTGTCTTCAGGCCGACCAGCTCTGGCACGCGCACCGCGACTCTGAATTTCGACGACAGCGATGCCAGCAGTCCCCAACAGATTTCCCTTACGGGTCTCGGCATCGCTCCGGCCGGCGTTGTGTCTGCTACGCCCGGCAGTCTGCCATTCGGCATCACGAACGTGGGATCAACCAGCAGCGCCCAAACCATCACACTCACCAACAACACTGCAAGCTCGGTGACGCTCAGCGCGGGGGTGCTGTCCGATCCGACTGATTTCTCCGTTGCCTCGACTACCTGCGGTTCGACTCTCGGGGTATCGGCGAGCTGCACCGCTAACGTCGCCTTCGCGCCCTCCACTTCAGGCACACTTTCAGGCAGCTGGAGTATCACCAGTAGCGCAAGCTCTACTCCGCTCACCGTCGCCCTCAGCGGGACCGGCTCGGGAGTTGTGTCCGCGACGCCCGGCAGTTTGACGTTCAGCAGCACGAATGTGGGGTCAACCAGCACTGCCCAGGCCATCACTGTCACCAACAACACCGCCAGTTCGGTGACGCTGAGTGCGGGAGTGCTTTCCGACCCATCCGATTTCTCAATCTCTTCGACCACCTGCGGCTCGACGCTGGCGGCATCGGCAAGCTGCACCGCTAACGTCGCCTTCGCGCCCTCGAAGGCTGGCACACTTTCGGGTTCCTGGAGCGTCACCTCCAGCGCAAGCTCCACTCCGCTCGCCGTCAGCCTTACCGGAAACGGCGCGGGAGTAGTATCCGCGGCGCCCAGCAGTTTGACGTTCAGCAGCACGTACGTCGGGTCCACCAGCACTGCCCAGACCATCAGCGTCACCAACACCACCGCAAGCTCGGTGACGCTGAGCACGGGAGTGCTTTCCGATCCGACCGACTTCTCGGTCTCTTCGACCACCTGCACCTCGACGCTGGCAGCATCGGCAAGCTGCACCGCGAACATCGCGTTCGCGCCCTCCACGTCTGGTACGCTCTCGGGTACCTGGAGCATCACCAGCAGCGCCAGCTCTACTCCGCTCACGGTCGCCCTTAGCGGAACTGGGACGGCAACGGTGTCCGCGACGCCCAGCAGTTTGACTTTCAGCAGCACGAACGTGGGATCCACCAGCGCCGCTCAGACCATCACTGTCACCAACAACTCTGCAAGCTCGGTGACGCTCAGCGCAGCGGTGCTTTCCGACCCGACAGATTTCTCGGCCTCTTCGACCACCTGCACCTCGACGCTGGCAGCATCGGGAAGCTGCACCGCGAACATCGCGTTCGCGCCCTCCACGTCTGGTACGCTCTCAGGCACCTGGAGCATTACCAGCAGCGCCAGCTCCACTCCGCTCACCGTCGCGCTCAGCGGGACCGGGGGCGCGGTCATTGTCTCGCCCACTTCGCTTTCATGGAACAAGGTTGCAGTGGGTAACCAGAGTGGACTGAAGACCGTCACGCTCACGAACTCCGGCAGCGCCGCCATCACCATAAATAGCATCGGGATTACGGGAACGAACCCCGCCGATTTCGGTGTCCGTTCGAATACCTGCGGCACAACAGTGGCTGCTTCCGCGAGTTGCACTGCAACTATCGTCTTCAAGCCGACGACTTCCGGTACGCGCACCGCGACCCTGAACTTCAACGACAGCGACAGTGCCAGCCCCCAGCAGGTTTCCCTGACCGGTCTTGGCACCGCCCCGGCAGGAGTAGTGTCTGCGACGCCCGGCAGTCTGTCATTTGGCACCACGAACGTGGGATCAACCAGCACCGCCCAGATCATCACCGTCACCAACAACACCGCAAGCTCGGTGACGCTTAACACAGCTGTGCTTTCCGATCCGACCGATTTCTCTGTCCTTTCGACCACCTGCGGCTCGACGCTGGGGGTATCGGCAAGCTGCACTACTAACATTGCGTTCACGCCAGCCAATTCCGGTACACTCTCGGGCACCTGGAGTATCACCAGCAGCGCAAGCGCTACTCCACTCACTGTCAACCTTACGGGCATCGCCGCACCAGGCGGCATCGCGACGCTAAGTCCATCTTCGTATGACTTCCCAACTCAGGGAGCCGGTACCGTGAGCCCGCCAGTCGCGTTTACTCTGACGAATCAGTCGGGCACTTTGAACATCACAAACATTTCGATCTCGAATACCGGGTTCACCCAATCGAACAACTGCGGCAGTTCTCTGGCTGCCGGGGCGAGCTGCACGATCTCGGTCCAATTTGCTCCGCCGACGGCCAGCGCCCAATCCGCAACCCTGTCAGTAGTAGACGGCGCGAACAACAGCCCACAAACCGCCAGTCTGACCGGAAACGACACCACCGCAACACTGAAAGTGAAGCCGCAAAATTTGGCCTATGGTCCGCAACTGCTCGGAAGGCCAAGTAATCCGCAGATCGTCACCGTCACCAATGGCACGGGCAATCCGGTAACGATCAGCTCCATCATGGAATCCGGATCCGCATTCACCCAGACGAATACCTGTATCCCAAGCGGGAGTTCCACCGGATCTTTGGGCCCTTATGCGAGCTGCTCCATCAGCGTTATCTTTACCCCGTCTACGGCCGGATCCTTGACCGGGTCCGTGACCGTGACCACAAGTTCACCCAACGGAGCGGTAGCCATTCCTCTGGCCGGCATGGGAGAAGTCGGCGACACAGCGCCAAGCATGATCATTACGCCGCAAGGCTCATGCATTCTGCCAGGGCAATCTCAACAATTCGCCGCTGCTTTTAGAAACACTTCCAATACTGCCGCCAACTGGTATGTGAATAGCGTTAAGGGCGGAAACAGCTCCTATGGCACAATCTCCGCCAGCGGTTTGTATTTGGCCCCCCTTTCCACGGGAAACTTCACAGTCGAAGGTATCGATACGGCGGACAGCCTCTCGCAGACGACATCGATCAATGTCACGAATACTCCCACGTTTGCGATCTATCCTTACACCGCTTCGATACCTCCAGGGGGACAGCAGACATTCCAGGGGCAGCTTTGCAGTGCGCCCGACAACGACGTCATAACTTATTCGGTCGATAACATCCAAGGCGGTAACGCTACGGTCGGCACGGTCACCAACGGGGGAGTCTATACTGCTCCGGCCACAGCGGGAACCCATATCGTCCGAGCCACCGACACCACACTGAACAAGGGCAGCGGCGCTGTTGTCACCGTCTTCTCGAGCATCGCGGTGGACTTCGGGAGCCGCACGAATCAGAAATATCCCATCAGTGCCGGCATCCTGGGAGTGAACCATGTTGACGGTCTGCATAATCCTGCGGATATGGGCTTAATCGCCCAGGCCGGAGTCACATTGTCCCGGACCTATGCAAACATACAAACGGTTTACGCCACCCAGACGCCGGATTGGACCAAAATCGATCCATTGATTTCGAAACTGCAGTCGCAAGGGATGCATGTGCTGATGGAGGTCGCGCTCACTCCGCCCTGGCTACAGCCTAATCCGAATCCGTGCGGTACTGCGGCCGTTCCGACCGATATCAATGCGTGGGCTCAAATTGCAGCCTCTTACGTCGCGCACATGGACGCCAATTTCCCAGGTGTCGTAACTGATTATGAGATTGAGAACGAGCCGAATGCCAATGGGCTTTGTGGAAACAGTGACAAATTGAGTGTCTATCTTCAACTTTACGCAGCGGCGGCACCACTCATGAAGCAACAGGCCGCTACTGACGGCACCACAATCCGCGTGGGAGGCCCGACCACGGCCGGATTACAAACCAGTTGGATCTCCGCCCTGCTTACCAACCCGTCTACTGCGCCGTATGTGGACTTTGTGAGCTATCACGATTATCTGTTTGGCACTAGCGGTGTAGATGCAGCCTGGGACACTTATAACGGCTATGATTCTGTCTATGATGTAACTCAAACTGCTGAATCGAACAGATATTCCCAGGCTGCTTCCGTGGTTGCGGCTGGGAGCCAGCCGGGAGGCGCAACTACTCCAATCTACATCGACGAATACAACCTCAATTCGGCGTTTATTCAGAACTGCTGTCAGAACGATCCAACCTATGCGCCGATTTGGAACGCGCTCTGGGTCAGCGACGTCCTCGACCAGGTCTATTACAGAGGAACGGCGGCTGTTCCCCAGCAGTTGACATACTTTGCGGGCAATGCCTATCCATATTTCTGCATGATCGGAACCTGGGACGCACAAATGGATTGCCAATACACAACCAACACCACTCCCGTGCCGTACCCGCAATACTACGCCTATCAGTTGATGGCTTCGTCGAGCTATTTGGGACTAAACAGCGGAGGCTATATGGCGGCTTCCGTGAGTCCCGGATATACCGCTGGCGGAATTCAAACAACGGCGTTCTATACAGCGAACCAGGATTCGATATTGATCGTAAATCCTACGTCCACAGCTTACCCCAGCATCACTGTAACCATTAATGACAGCGGGTTTTCGACGCCTACCGCGAACCTCTTCGAGATCGTGAATGGAAACACCATCAGCAGCTCCGCCATCACTTTGACTCCTTCAGGAAGCCAGTACACTACAACACTCTCCGTTCCTGCGTACACGGTACTTGGTATCTCCATCCAAGGGCCATAATGAGGCTGATTGCGGAATGGACATCCGGCTATCAGCGATCGTGGCGGACAAATCGCGCGGTGCTGACAGTCGGTCTGTTTCGTAATCTTTGCTGCTGTCAGGCGGCGGCGAATTTTGAGTGCGAGAGGAGCAAAACTCTTAGCTTTTGCTGCGAGCGCCAAGAGTTTGCGAGAAGGATGAATTCTTAGAGCAAGCGCTGAAATTGTAACCAGTTGAGGCGTCCACCTTGATACTTCTCACGTCGGCAAGCGACTTCATCTGCACAATGGAGCCGTGTTCGTCGCAATAAAAAATATCAAACCCCATATTGTTCATAAAGAGATCGCTGATGCTACAAGAGGAGTCCTGGCCATGGTCTTCGTAAATCACAATGGCCTCGCGAGAACTTAGAACCCTCTTAGCGCCCTCAATTGCCTGCATCTCAGCACCCTCAACGTCCAGCTTGATTACGATTCTGGCGTCGCGATTCCCGGCAATAAACCGATCGCAGATTGAATCAATGGTTATGGTTTCAATTTTGTACTCGTGGTAGCCTTTTAGGCCCATCTTCTCTCGGCGGTTCACCACGCTGGAGCCGGCGTGCCGCTGATCGTGCGTCACAATACTTAGCGTGTCACCATCTCGGTACCAGATTGCTCCCAAAACAGTATCGAACCTATTTTCATTCAATTCTGCGTTCCGGTGCAGGCGCTTGTAGTTGGACGGGGACGCTTCCAGAGCTATCGTGTGGCCCGGCGGCAAAATGTGGCTCGCGATAACGCTCCAATACCCAATGTTGGATCCGCAGTCCAGAAAGTATGTATCCGGTTGCGCGAGGGTAAGTCTCAAGATGGACTCAATTTCCGGCTCATAGGCGTATCCGCGGACAAGAAGTCTGGTCCAGTAGCCATCGTTCAGATAAATCTGGAGGTTGCCGCCACCGGGAAGTCCGAGTACAGCCGTATTTTCGCTGTCAAAGAGCGGCGCCATAGTCCATGTAAACTTTTGCATGCCACGATAGTGGACAAGACTCGATAATCCGGCGGCGGCTCCAAGACAAAAACGTTGAAGGTGTGCTGCCGACCCAGACACTTCCTTTATTACCGGCTGCGAAGCTGCAGGCATGAATTGACTACTCCCTGGCAATTGAATAATAATCAGGCCGCAAATGTGATGCGTTCTTTTTCTACGCAGTTGTAATGCTCGGGCAACATCCTACCCGATCTTCTCATCAGAGCAGTGACGAATTTCGTGGATTCATTGTCTCCCTAAAAGAAAAATATTGCCTCTGTTGACTGCGCTGGTAAACGCAGTGGTGCCAGGGTCTACGATGGGGGATAGATCATCCGCTTATCGATGAGGTAGCTTCGCAATGTATTTTGCATTTGCGTGGGCAATATTGGCAGTGCTGATGAGCCCTATGTTGAGCACACGGCCATCAGGCCCGCACGCTGTAACCGTCGCAGCGCACTCGCTTCCCTTTACGCCGCAGTTTATGTCGATGCACACGCTGTCTCCGTCGCGCGACTGGCCGTCAGTTCCCGTTGGAGCGATGCGACCTGCAGGCATCACGTGGGCAACTATCGAACCATCGCGCGATGTCTTTAATTGGCAGGGTGTCGACAGTTGGGTTGCGCAATCTCAGGCTCACCACGCTCAGCTAGACTACCTGTTTCTTAACACTCCACAATGGGCGAGCACGCGTCCCAATGAGAAATGCAATCGCGGATATAACGGCTGTGCTGCTCCTCCCAATGATAAGGACTGGACCCAATTCGTCACGGCGCTTGTCAAGCGGTACAAAGGGCGAATTGCCACTTACGAAATGTGGAACGAACCCGGCTCAATCGGCTATTTCACAGGGTCACCCGCAGATCTCGCACATCTTGTGTCACTCGCGTATCCCATCATCAAGTCGATTGATCCGCAGGCGATCGTCATCAGCCCTTCCCCATCTACAACAGGATGGCCAATTCAGTTCGGCCCATGGATGGATAAGTTTCTGAAGGCTGGCGGCGGAAAATATGTAGACGTCATCGCCTGGCATTCCTATGCTTCATATACCAACAAGCCTGCGGCGCCGCCGGAAAGAGTCGCGAGCGAAATCGAGACCCTTCGTGCGCTAATGGCGAAGTACGGAGTCAGCGATCTTCCGTTGTGGGACACAGAAGGCAGTTGGGGAACGAACACCAGTTTGCCGGATCCGCAGCAGCAGGCGGACTGGCTTGTTCGGTGGTATTTGATTCAGTTCAGTTACGGGGTGGCCCGCGTTTACTGGTACCAGTGGGATAACCCGAAGGTTGGCACGCTGTGGACCGCGACCAACGGCCTGACTCCGGCCGGCCAGGCATTTGTCGAGTTGCATCACTTGCTTGACGGCGCTACCGGCTCGACTCCCTGCGTTCCGGCATCAGGCTCAATCTGGACATGCGATCTATTCAAGGGAAGTACAAAGATTCGCGCTGTCTGGTCAACTTCCGGGCCTGCCTCGTTTTCAAACTATGCTGGCTTTTCTGAGTACACTGACCTGGCCGGAACCGCTCACCAAGTGCATGGTCAGCCAGTCACAGTAGATTCAACCCCGCTCTTCTTCCAATAAAACCATCGGTTCCACGGCACGCGTATTGTGACCATGCAGGTGTCTAAGCTCGCGTATCGGAGGCGTGTGCTTTGACGTTGGCGAAGGCTCTCGCTGACGACTTCGCCAAGAGTCAGCACCAGGGAGGATAATATCGGTCAAATGTGAGAACCAGATATGGAAGGACTGCTGCAAGACGTTCGGTATGCGTGGCGGAAGACGTTGAGAGCGCCGCTTTTCTCCATTGCAGTGGTGTTGACTGTTGCACTTGCGATCGGGGCGAACGCATCGATTTTCAGTTTTGTGAATGCCGAGTTGTTGCAGCCGATGCCGTTCCGCGATCCCGGGCGTGTTCTTCAGATTGCGGAAAAAAATGATCGACTCAATCTTCCGAGTTTCGGTGCTTCGGTTTTGAATTTTGTGTCCTGGCGAGAGCAACAACATTCGTTCCACGACATTGCAGCGGTCGGGTTCAACACATACACCATTACTGGCAACGGCGACCCGGAGCAGTTGTATGGAAACCAGATCAGTCCTGCGCTCATGGGCGTGCTGGGGCTTTCTCCTGTAGCCGGACGCGCATTCACCGACGAAGAAGAACGGCCAGGCGCACCTGCGGTTGCAATGATCAGCGAAGGCCTGTGGAAGCGGCGCTTTGGCGGCAACCGGGCGATTTTGGGTAAGACCGTGAGTTTGAATGGGCAGGCCACGACGATTGTGGGCATTGCGCCGGCTCCTCTCAGCTTGATTTCGGCGGGAGAGGTTTATACACCACTGACAATCGATCCCTCGAAAGAGATTCGTCTCAACCATGTTTTGCTCGTTTTTGGGCGGCTGAAGACCGGTGTCTCAAAGGAGCAGGCTCAGGCTGAGATGGATTCCATCTCTTTGCACCTCGATCAAACATATCCAGAGATGCGTGATTGGGGTATTCATCTTTTCAGTATGCGGGAGAGCTTTGTCAGCGGAGATTTGAAAACGGGTTTGCTCGTGCTGTTGTGCGCGGTTGGATTTGTTCTGATGATCGCGTGCTCGAACATCACAAATCTATTGCTGTCTCGAGCAACGGCACGGCAGCAGGAGATGGCGGTGCGAACGGCTTCCGGGGCGAGCCGGCCTCGATTGGTTCGCCAATTGTTGATTGAAAGCGTGGCGCTTGCCTCTCTTGGGGGCTCGCTGGGCGTCGCCATTGCGTTCTGGGCTGTTGGTGTTCTGAATCGAGTTCTACCACCCAACACACTTGCAATTCCTGAGGTGCACGTCAACTCGATGGTGTTGTTGTTTGCTTTGCTGGCAACGGTGCTGACGGGGTTGTTGTTCGGCGCGGCCCCGGCGTGGCGAATGAGTCGGGTTGACGTGAACGAAGTTCTTAAACAAGCCGGGCGTTCCTCCGGCAGTAGAAGCGGCGCGCGTTTGCGTAATGGGCTGGCTGCTACTGAAATTGCATTAGCGACCATACTCTTGATTGGTGCCGGCCTCCTTATCAAGACTTTGGGAAATCTCGAAAGTGTTCGACTGGGTTTTGAATCGCGAGGATTGATTACTTTCCAACTTGCGGTGCCGACAGCAAAATATCCGCTGGAATCAGGAATGCCGCAGTTCTATCGTTCGCTACTGGATTCCATACAGGCAACGCCGGGAGCGCAGGGAGCTGCCGTTTCGAGCGGAATTCCTTTCGGGGCAGGCAGCTACACGACCAGTCCTGTGATTGCGCCGCACTCGGCTTTGCCGCCGAACACTCCTGCCGCGATCGACTGGCGTATGGTGAGCGGCAGTTACTTCAAGACGATGTCCATCCCGCTGTTGCGCGGCAGGGCGTTCACAGATGCCGACGGACCGAACTCTCGCCCGGTTGCAATTGTCAGCCAGGACACTGCGAAGAGATTGTGGGGGGATGCTGATCCGCTTGGAAGAACCTTTTACCGAGCTGCCGATTCTAAAACCGTCTTCACCGTGGTGGGCATTGCTGGCGATGTGCGCAGCACGGCGCTGAATCAACAATCGCCCGCGCTCTACTATCCGATCGCGTGGCACATCGGTCAGTACCGTCCCAGGGTTGTGGTGATGGACGTTGTCGTGCGGACCGCAGGAGGATCGCCGGAGGCGCTCGTATCTACGCTCCGCCAGAAGGTGCGGGACCTCGATTCGACGATTCCAATGGCGAACATTCGCACCATGGATGACTGGGTCTCCACCAGCGCAGCCCAGCCGCGGCTTAATGCTCGATTGCTGGCACTTTTTGCAGCCATCGCCCTGGTGATCGCCGCGATTGGAATATATGCGGTGCTCGCTTATTCGGTGGCTCAGCGCACCCGCGAGATTGGGCTTCGCATTGCACTGGGCGCACAGCCAGTTGGAGTGTTGCGGTTGGTGATCGGCGAAGGAATGAGGGTTGGACTCATCGGAATTGTGATTGGATTGCTAGGAGCGCTATCCGCAGGGCGCGCGCTCGCGACCATCGTTTATGGAGTACGGGTGAATGATCCAATGATTTTTGCTTTTGTCGCGATTGCGCTCGCTTTAGTCGCGTTCGCAGCCTGCGTCATTCCCGCGCTCCGTGCGGCGAAGGTGGATCCCATGGTGGCCTTGAGGTACGAATGAGTGTCTGTAAAGCAGCAAGCCCCTATTCGTCTTAGTCTGACGCTGGAGCGCCTGTTGCTGCGATGGGCATCACTTTGTCCTCTGTCAGCCTGTGGTTGAATGCCGGGAGGTCTTTCGTCATTAGCTGCTGGTAGTCCTGTGCCGCCTTGGTCAGCTTCTGCTCGAATTTATCTGCAAGCGTCACTTCTGCGTCCGTCGGCCGGAAGTCGGTCCCGCCGGCCACATCACCCGCGCCGGAGCCAATCTGTCCGTTCAGCCAGAGCAGGTTGTAGTAAATCTTCCAGGCGGAGACGTACATCTTGTCGTCGCTTGCGGCGAGCGGCTGTGACAGCATCTCGTATTCCACGTCCTGCATCTTCTGATCCATTTGCAGGGCATCCTGCGCCGCCTGCTTATCGGCTGGATTGCTGGCAAACATCTTCTCTACGTCCGCGAGCTGCTTGCGCATCCACTCTAGGGCGTTGATCATGTCGGCAACCTTGCTGATGTCGCTGCTGACCCGGAGCTGCAGCTTCACCGAGGCTTCGAGATCGGCCGGGGTGCCGGGGCACTTGGGATCCATCATGATGGTGACGGGCTGCGTATACGTCTTACCGTCGACGGTCATGCGGGCCTCATACTGGCCCGGAACTGCCATTGGAGTGGGGACGCGCTCCATGCCCCAGTGTGTGACCGGCCGCTCATCCTTGCCGCGGAAGCGCGCCTCTTCCCAGATGTGTGGATCCTGCGGAGGAATGGTGCGCAATACCACTGAATGGGGTGCGTCGTAGTGCATGTCCCAGGCAATACGATTCAAGCCGGGGTGCCCTGATGTTTTGAGTTTGCGCACCAGCTTGCCTTTCGCATCCGTAATCTCTACTTCGACGGGGCCTTTGGGCGCGGACTTGAGCTGGTATTCAAGAAAGACATTTTCGCCGCGCGGGATTCGGTAAGTAGAACGCGGAGTGAAGAAGCGCACGGCTTCGGTCGTCGGGTGCTTTGCCATCTGCTCCAGCGGAGTGATGTCGTCCAGAATATAAAACCCGCGCCCATAGGTGGAGACGACGAGATCGTGGAAGCGCTTCTGCACCACCGTCCAGGTGACGGGCGATGGCGGCAGACCTTGATTGAGGTGCGTCCAATGACCCCCGTCGTCGAGCGAGTAGTAGAGTGCATTTCCGGTCCCGGCAAAGAGGAGGCCCGGGCAATTGGGATCTTCCGAAACATTGCGTACATAGGCCAGCGGTCCCTTGGGCAGATCGCCGCTGATGCTGGTCCAGGTCTTGCCATAGTCCGTCGTCTTGTAGACAAAGGGATCGCGGTTATCGACGAGGTGAAGATCGACACTCACGTAGGCTGTCCCCGCATCGAAGAAAGAAGGCTGAATGCTGGTGATTTCGCCGAGCGGAGGGAGGCCGGAGATGTTAGCGGTGAGGTCGTTCCAATGCTGGCCGCCATCTCGTGTGACCCAAACCTTACCGTCGTCGGTGCCTGCCCAGATCAGGCCCTGCTTCAGGGTGGAGGGTGCGATCGCGAAGACCACTTCACCGTAGAACTGCCCGAGGTTGTCTGGGATGAGGCCTCCGGATGACTTGTTGTGCGCGGGGTTCTGCGTTGTGAGGTCGGGGCTGATGACTGACCAACTCTGCCCGCCGTCGCTGGTTTTGAAGATGACCTGGCAGCCATAGTAGATGGTGTTGTGATCGAACGGGTCGATCGCCAGAGGGGGCGTCCAATGGCAGCGGTACTTCGTCTGGTCGGGGGCGGAGTCCAGCGTATGCATCCACGGGCTGACGGAGCGAGCTTGATGGGTGCGCGCATCCCAGCGCGTGAGTTCGTCGCCGTAGCACGATGACCAAACGATGTTGGGATCCGTGGGGTCGGGCAGGGTAAAGCCGGACTCACATCCGCCCATGCCGTGATCCCAACCAATATCCATGCCGCGCCCGAAGGTGGGCAGGCTGGGACCCCGCATGGTTCCGTCATCCTGCATGTTGCCGTATACCTCGTAGGGAATCTGGTCATCAACGGCAACGTGATACATCTGCCCGATGGGCAGTGTGACACGATGGAAACCCTTGCCGCCCAAAGTGGTGATGGCAAGACCGCCGTCATCTGTGAGGGCGAAGTGATTCGCGTCTTTGGGATCCCACCAGATATCGTGATTGTCGCCACCCCAGGGTCTCACTTCGAAGGTGTGGCCCCCATCGAGCGATTCGAGGAAGCTGCTGTTCGAGATGAGCACGCGATTTTCGTCCGCCGGTGAAACGGCAATGCGGATGTAATAGCCTGCGCGACCGATGAGAGTGCGATCCCAACTCACGACGTTCCAATTCGCGCCGCCATCGTCTGAGCGCCACAAAGAACCCTGTTCGTTGGTCTCGATCAGCGCGTAGACGCGATTCGAATCTGTCGGCGCCACAGCGACGTCGATCTTACCTATGGGCGAGTGAGGCAACCCGTGACCCTCGATGTGCTTCCATGTGGTGCCGCGATCGTGGGAGACGTAGACGCCGCTGCCGGGCCCGCCGCTGAATTCGCCCCAGGGATGCATCTCCACCTGCCACATGCCAGCGAACAGCGTGCGAGGATTTTGCGGGTCCATTCCGATTCCCGAGCAACCGGTGTTCTCGTCAACAAAAAGCACGCGCTGCCATGTCTTGCCGCCGTCCTCAGTGCGATAAACGCCGCGCTCCTGGTGCGGGCCGGTCAACCGTCCTAACGCGCACACGTAGACGCGATTGGGGTCCTGCGGGTCAATGACTACGCGGCCGATACGGCCTGTGTTATCGAGGCCCATGTGCTGCCAGGTCTTGCCGGCATCGGTGGATTTGTAAACGCCATCGCCGGTGACGTCGATATCGCGAATGGCCCAGGCTTCTCCGGTACCTACCCAGACAACGCTGGGATCAGTGGGCGCAACTGCGAGAGCTCCGATAGCTGCAACCGGCTCCTGGTCGAAGATCGGAGTCCAGCGGTTGCCACCGTCGCTCGACTTCCATACGCCACCGGACGATGCTCCTGCATACCAGGTGCTGGGATCACCTGGAATACCAGCGACGGCAGCGACGCGATTACCGACTGCCGGTCCAAGAAAGCGGAATCCGTAGACGCTGGATCCGCCGCGGCCGCGCCGCTGAGCCATCAATGGGCTGGAAATCAGCGTGAGGCACAGAAAATACAAGGACAATCGCGTGGCGGCACAAGAACGAATCAACATTTAGGGAACGCTCCGCACGAAGGGAAAGAAAGCGGACTGATTGTACACCAAATAGAATGCAATATGGCACACCACGGCGAGGGGGGAATGACACAACGTCTATTGAGCATGGACCTTACTTTGGCGCGAGCCCGGTTGATTTGCGGATGACCAGCCGCGGATACACGGCGGCACACGGAACCCGTCTTTCTCCTCGTATGGCCTGCAGGAGGAGCTCAAAGGCATGAGTAGCAATCTCACGCCTGGGCAATTGAATCGTGGTGAGCGGCGGCATAACCATGCTGGAAATGGGCAGGTCGTCGAAGCCGACCACTGAAAGGTCTTTGGGAATACTCAGGCCGGCACTCAACGCGGGCAAGGAGGAACGCAATGGATCGAAGAAGCTTTTTAACCGGATCAGCGTGCGCGCTGGCAGCTATGGCCACGCATCATGTCTTCGCTGAGAGTGCCACCACTCCACTGCGCATTCAAATCGACCGCAGTCGAACGCTCGGCCGCATCCCATCCATCTTTACCGGGCTGGGTTATGAAATTTCTTCCGCCAGCATTCCCGGCCTGCTCAGCCCATCAAACCACAGCTATATCGGACTGGTGCGCGCCCTGGGCTCGCGCGGAGTGGTTCGGGTGGGCGGCAACACTTCCGACTTTTCATCGTTCCGACCAGACGGCAAGCTGGTCTCCTCGCCAAAAGCCACTGTGATCAATTCCCAGTCGCTGAGCGAGTTGAGCCGTTTTTTGGACGCAACGGACTGGCAGCTCATCTGGGGACTGAATCTCGGAAGCGGCAGCGAGCAGCAAGCCGCTCTCGAAGCGCAGGCCGTAAGTGGCGCCGTTGGGAGCAAGCTCCTCGCATTCGAAATCGGCAACGAGCCTGACCTGTTCGCGCACAGTGGACATCGGCCGGCGAGCTATAGCTATGAGCAATATCTTCAGGAATATCGCCGCTACAAATCTGCAATTCGCGCGCAAGTGCCTGCCGCGCCATTTGCGGGGCCCGATGTCGCGCTCCATACGGAATGGGCTGTCCGCTTCGCAAAGGACGAAGGTCACGACCTCAAGCTATTGACCCACCATTACTATCGCGGCGGCGCGTCAAATCCTCACAGCTCGCTGAATGAGCTGCTGGCGCCGGACCCAAATCTGAGCACGATGCTGGATGCAATGCGCGACGCATCGCGCGAGGCGGGGATCCCGTACCGGATTGTGGAAACCAATTCGTTCTCCGGAGGAGGTAAGCGCGGCGTCAGCGACACCTTTGGATCGGCACTTTGGGCGTTGGACTACATGTTCACGCTAGCTTCCCATGGAGCCGCCGGCCTAAATATGGAAACCGGCATGAACCAGCTGGGCTTCGTCAGCCCCTATTCGCCGATTATGGACGACCAGCAGGGGCACTACACAGCCGCTCCGGATTACTACGGGATGCTGGCTTTCTCCCATTTCGTTGGTGGCGAACTCCTGGCAGCGGACTATGATGCGCCGGCTCTCAACGCCACCGTCTACGCCGCTAAGCGCGACGGCAACATGCTCGTCGCCATCATCAATAAAGACAGGGTCAGGGCAGCCGAGGCTAACATCGCCGTAACAAATGAATTCCAACGCGCCACTGCAGTCCGCCTTACTGGGCCGTCGCTCGAGAGCACAACGGATGTCACGCTCGGCGGATCCACAGTCGGCGCGGGGGGTCAATCGCGCGCCGCAAGTATCGAGCGGATCCGCTTCAATCGTGGGTGTCGCCTTCACGTTCCCGCAGCCAGCGCCGCTTTGGTCACCCTATACGGCAAATAGACCAAAGCCGGCCTGGGGTGGCGCAACTCACCACATGGAAAACCTGCTGGAAGTATAGGATTGCTGCTGAACTTTCGTCGCGGCGATATCGTAACGAGCTTAAGTCAGTCTAAGTAAATCAGCTTCAGCCTCTGTGACCGAGGGAGCAGCAACAAATGGGCGCTCTGTGGAACGATATCAAGCACTCGCTGCGCATGTTCGCGAGTAATCCTGGATTCACACTTGCCGCTCTTGCCGCTCTCGCGCTCGGCATCGGCGCCAACACGGCCATCTTTACCGTCGTGAATACAGTCCTGCTCAAGCCGCTCACCTACCCCGACCCTGGCCGCATTGTCATGTTCCTGCACGTCTCGCCAGAAGGTAGCGGTCCGGGTGCATCAGCCACTGAGTTTCATACCTGGCAGCAGCAGAGCGATGTCGTGCAGGACGTAGCCGCCTACGACTTCGGAGGGCCCGGCTACAATCTCACCGGCGATCGCCCTGAACTTGTCCAGGGAATCCACGTAACGCAGCGTTACTTCGCGCTCTTCGGCGCTCCAGTCATCCTTGGCCGTACCTTCACGCAGCAGGAGGATAGCCCCAATGGCGGCCACGTGGTCGTCATTAGCTATGGCCTCTGGCAGCGCCGCTTCGGAGGCGACCCGCACATCGTTGGGAAGGCCCTGCCGCTCGGCAACGAGCCCTATACGATCGTCGGCGTGCTGGGAAAATCCTTCTACACCGATCCTCCCTCTGACATCTGGCTGCCGTTCCAGTTCGATCCCAACAGCAATGACCAGGGCCACTATTTCTTTGCTGCCGGCCGTCTCAAGCCCGGAGTTACCCTCGCCCAGGCGAACGCTCAGATGAAGATCGCGGCCGACCAGTTTCGTCGTCGCTATCCCACCTTCATCGATCCCAAAGAGAGCTACGGCGTCGAACCCCTTCGCGATGCCGTCGTCAGCGACGTGCGCTCTTCGCTCTTCGTCCTCATCGGAGCTGTCTGCTTCGTTCTCCTCATAGCCTGCGCGAATGTAGCAAACCTGCTCCTCGTCCGCGCCACCGGACGCAAGCGCGAATTCGCAATCCGCTCGGCCATGGGTGCGGGGCGCGGACGCATCATCCGCCAATTGCTCACTGAAAGCATCATGCTTGCTGTCGCCGGTGGCGCGCTTGGACTCATCCTTGGCTTCGCTGGTGTAAGGACCCTGCTCGCACTCAATCCTGGCGACATCCCTCGCATCGGCGAACACGGAGCTGCAGTTGGCGTCGATTGGCGAGTTCTCGTTTTCACCCTCGGCGTCTCTGTGCTCACCGGAATCATCTTCGGCCTCTTCCCTGCTATCGGAGCGGCGCGCCCGGACCTCAACACCACGCTCAAGGAAAGCAGCAACCGCTCCGGCACCGGCTTTCGGCAGAGTAAAGGACGCTCCATACTCGTCATCAGCGAAGTCTCTCTTGCGCTTGTGCTCCTCATCGGAGCTGCGCTCCTCATCCGCACGTATGTTGCTTTGCGCGGCGTCAACCCGGGCTTCGATTCCCACAATGTCCTCACTCTGAAAATGTCACTCACCGGCGACAGCTACCAGAAGACCGCGGGAGTCGCTCAGCTCGTCCGCGACGCACGCGAGCGCCTCCACGCGATTCCTGGCGTCGAAGCCTCCGCTTCAAGCTGCTGCATTCCCCTTGAAGGCGGATTCGGGCTGCCGTTCAACATCGTAGGGCGACCCACGGGCAAAAGCCCCTATACAGGCGGGGCCGGCTGGATGAGCGCTTCTCCCGGCTACTTCTCCGTATTCAAAATTCCCATCCTGCAAGGCCGCGACTTCAACATTCAGGACTCGACCGGAGCTTCCGGCGTTGTCATCATCAATCAAACTATGGCCAAACAGTATTGGCCTAAGGGCAGCCCCATCGGCCAGCAGATCATCATCGGCAAAGGCGTCGGTCCAGAGTTTGAAGAACCTGCGCGCCAAGTGATTGGAGTGGTAGGAGACATTCACGACGGCGGCCTCAATCGCAACCCGCGCCCGCTGATGATCGTCCCACAGGCCCAGGTTCCTGACGGTATGACCGCGCTCAACGCCCGCATTGGCCCTGTCGCGTGGCTCATCCGCACACACGGAGATCCGCACCAGTACGCCTCCGCTATAACCGAACAACTTCGTCAGGCCAGCGGAGGCTTCCCGGTTGCCCATATCCAGACCATGGATGAAGTCGTCGTAAGCTCCACCGCGCGCGAGAATTTCAATATGCTCCTTCTCACCATCTTTGGAGTGGCCGCGCTCATTCTCGCCGCTATCGGCATCTACGGCCTGATGGCCTACTCCGTCCAGCAGCGCACGCAGGAGATGGGCATTCGCATGGCGCTGGGCGCCGACCGCTATAAAATCCGCAACCTAGTCGTCCGTCAGGGAATGTTGCTCGCCATCATAGGCGTCGTCGTAGGGACCGGCGCGGCCTTCGGACTCACGCGTTTTATTGCCAGCTTTCTTTTTGGAGTCAAGGCGTGGGATCCGCTCGTCTTTGTCGCGATTCCCATTACTCTTGCCGCTGTCGCGCTCGCCGCTACCTGGATACCCGCGCACCGCGCCTCCAAACTCGATCCCATGGAGGCACTTCGCGTCGAGTAGTCAGAGGACAGGTCAGGCTGAGGGATTCTTGGATCGCAACTCTTCCACGATGACCCTGGCAGCGGCACGCGCTTCATCCTCGCGGTTGGGCGGGAATGAGATTGCTCCAACTCTCGCGTGGCCGCCCCCGCCATAGCGTTCACATATAGAAGCTAGATTGACCATCTTGTCGGGCTCGGCCTTAGTCCAGGGATTAGAACCTACCGAGACCTTGGTGCGGAAGCTGGATTTCGAGAGGCCGATGGAGTACGTCGCCTCAGGATGAAGGTAGTAGGGGATGAACTTGTTATAGCCCTCCATCGGCTGGTCGCTGATGTCGAAGAAGATGGTTCCGTCTTTCGACTCGGAACGCGTACGGATCAGGTCGATGGACTCCTGATGACGATCGAGCAGGGGCGGCAGCAAAGATGCGACAAAGGGCTGGTGAATCACGTCGCCGAGGGACATCGATGTGAGCAGCGGGATCAGACGAGGGATAAAGTGCGGGTCCTGAGTGGACTCAATGATGAGGGTAAGTTTCATGGCCGCATCCGCCATTTCGACCGCTGCCTGCGGGCTCGCGTAAAGTGCACCATCTACGATATCGGCCCACTTCACTAACTCAGCCACAGGCGTGGCGTCGAACCCAAACTTCGTGGACGCAATGTGCGCCAGGAAGCTGGTGCAGGAAATGTATTCGGGATTATAGAAGCGGCGGTTCGCATAGCGCCCGTCGGCAAGCCCGCTCGCATAGTCCTGCTGGTCCTCAGGGGTAAGAAAGGCGCTGAGGTGGTGATCGAACCACCATGTAATGCGGGGCGAGGCGCAATATTTGAAATCCACGATTGCATTTTCGTCGCCGGTGAAGTCGGCTTCGTTAAAGAGAGCGCCGGCGCGATGCAGAAGGCCGCAGAACTCGTAGGTCGCGCCCGGGGCGACACGTTCCTTATGGAAGCGCGCAAACAACGAAGCTGAGCACGCTCCGTCAAAACACTTGTCGTGGTAAAAGACCCGTACCTTCAAAAGGCTTCTGCTCCAGAGAGAAATAAAACAAACGCGAATTGTCTAGGATTGCCGGGACTGGGCGCAATGTCAAGGTTTATAAGCCGCCTGCTTATTTCTTCTCGCCCGTGCACATTCTAATCGCGTAAGATGGCTTGTCAGAGCAGCGGCAGGAGGCTCTCACGTGGACGAAACGACAAACAACCAGGGAATTCACCAAGTCGGACTGGGGCTCTCCGGCCAACCACCGTGGGAACCACCCGCGCCGAAGCACGGGATCAGTTGGGTATTCGTCGGCAAAAACGGCATCCGCGCCGGCTGGGGCATCCTGGTGTTCATCATTGTGCTGACTCTGGTGGGATTCGGAACTATCGCGCTGATCCAGCAGTTCATCCCCGACTTCTTGAAAAACCGCGGCGCTGACATGACCCCGACAATGCAGGCAATCATCGAGGGCAGTCAGTTCTTCATGGTGCTGATTGCCACCTGGGTAATGGCGGTGATTGAGGAGAAGTCCGTCTTCGCCTACGGCTATCAGGGCAAGGCACGCGCTACTCGATTTGTCGCCGGACTGTTCTGGGGCTTTGTCGCGATTTCCGGGCTGGTGTTCTGGCTTTGGAGCAGCGGCCTGCTGGTGTTTGAAGGCCGGGTGCTTTTTGGCGAACTGATCTGGAAGAATGCAGCCGAATGGGCCGGCGTCTTTCTGTTAGTTGGGTTCTTTGAAGAATCGACACTACGTGGCTATCTTCAGTTCACAATGACTCGCGGCGTCGGGTTCTGGTGGGGTGCATTCTTGTTTTCCTTTTTGTTCGGATTCATTCACTCCACAAACCCTGGCGAGTCTCCGGTAGGGCTGGCCTCTGCGGGACTGATCGGCCTGGTCTTTTGCATGAGTCTCTGGTACACCGGCTCGCTATGGTGGGCGGTAGGGTTCCATGCCGCCTGGGATTGGGGCGAATCCTACTTCTACGGCACATTCGATAGCGGACTCTCAGCCAGGGGCCATCTCTTCAGCGTGCATCCCGCGGGCACAGTCCTTATGAGCGGCGGTAAGACAGGTCCGGAGGGAAGTCTTTATATATTGCCGGAGCTTGCGTTGATCGCGCTCTTCATGTGGCTGTGGTGGAGCAGGATGGAAAAATCTCCCTTTGAGGACTCGGGCTGGCGGCCCTCCTGGAGCCGCACACCGCGCGATGCTGAACAGGACGCCGTTGAAAGACCTGCTTGATGCCGTCACATTTCGACTTCTCCGCCCTATAAACCGATCGGCATCTAATCGGATGGAGCACGGCAAGCGAAGGGGCTGCATCGGCGGCTCCGAGCCTGTACCCTGAAACAATGCCCCTCGGAAGAAACGTGGAAGTGGAGCGGGATCGGCGCGGACATCCGGTGCTGCGCCGTGCATTTGTTTTTTCCCTTCTGCTTGTCATTGCCGCGGCCGCAACTCTTATCGGCATCGGCGTGTGGCTGCGGCGCACCATGCATCAATCTCTACCGCAGCTTGACGGTGAGCTTCACCTGCCGGGACTCAGCGCTCCTGTGACGGTGAGGCGCGACTCACATGGCGTTCCGCACATTCAGGCGGCGAACATGGACGACCTGTTCATGGCACAGGGCTATGTCGCAGCGCAGGACCGCCTATGGCAGATGGACATGGCGCGCCGGGTAGCCGCGGGCGACGCCGCGGAGGTTCTCGGTCCGGCGCTCGTAAAGCACGACCGCATGGAGCGCATCCTGCGAATCCGCGAGACCGCCGAACGGATGATCGCCGGCCTGAGCCCGAACGATCGCAAATACTTCGAGGATTACGCCCGTGGCGTGAACGCTTTTATCGACACGCACGAAGATAACCTGCCCGCCGCATTTCATCTGCTGATCTATAAGCCCGAGCAATGGCAGCCGGTTGACTCTGGGTTGGTGCTGATGGAAATGGTCCAGATGCTCGACGAAACCTGGGACCAGAAGCTGGATCGTGAGCGCGTTGAGGCTCGACTAGGCCCTACACTCGCGATACAGCTTTATCCCGTCGGCTCGTGGCGAGACCATCCGCCAACGCAGACGGCCCCCGATCTTAGCTCGCCCGAATCATGGGTTCCGTTGGCCCCTCTGGATTCATCGCAAACACAATCATCTGTCAGGGACTTGCTGGACCTGCGGGAGTTGGTCGAGCCCTGGCATAACTTGTGCCGCGGTTGCACGCCAGGATCGAACGAGTGGGTGGTTTCCGGCGCGCATACAGCCTCAGGAAAACCAATCCTCTCGAATGACATGCATCTTCCGCATGAGATTCCCGACATCTGGTACGAGGCTGACCTGGAAGCCCCGGGCTTTCATGCCGCCGGTGTAACCATCCCCGGAACGCCTTATGTAATCGCGGGACGCAACGACCACATCGCCTGGGGATTCACCGCCATGTATGCCGACATGGAGGACCTATATGTCGAACAGACCAACGGCCAGGGCGAATATCGCGCGACCGACGGCTCATGGAAACCCTTCGACCACCAGCAGGAAACGATCCACGTACGCGGTGGCCGTACAGTAAAGGTCAATGTGGAAACCACCGACCACGGCCCGGTGGTCACGCCGATCATCCAGCATGAAACTCGAACCATTGCGTTGCGATGGAGCGCATATGACATTCCGCAATCGGACAGTCTCCCGCTTTTTGCATTGAACACCGCAACAAATTGGACTGAATTTCGCGCCGCCATGAGTCATTGGTGGGGACCATCTCTGAATGTGGTCTACGCAGATGATCAAGGACACATTGGCTACCAGGCCGTTGGACAAATTCCCAACCGGCCACACGGCATCGCCGACTTTCCAATCAACGATTTCAACCACGAATGGCAGGGCTGCATCCCTTTTGATCAACTCCCTTCCACGCTCGACCCTTCCAGCGGCGTCCTTGCAACTGCAAACGCGCGCATCACGCCAGATGGCTACCCCTATGTCATCAGCGGGGACTGGGCGGACCCCTATCGCAATGAGCGCATCTGGAAGTGGCTGGCCGGCAAGAACAATCTCACCTCGGCGGACATGTTGAATCTTCAGACGGATGTCTATTCAGAAGTGGACCAGGAACTCGCGCAGCGCTTTGCCTACGCCATTGACCATGCGAAGCACACGGACCCGCGTCTGCGCGAGGCAGCCGACATGATGCGGACATGGGACGGAGTCGTCGCAGCAGGCTCTGCGCCTGCGGGCATCGTCAATGCCGCCAAGTCGGCCTTCTGGCCGATGCTGCTCAAGCCAAAGCTGGGAGATGACTGGAAGTTGTATCACTGGTCAGAGAGCGGATTCGCGCGCGAGCAGTTCATCACCAACAACCCCACGGGATGGCTGCCTCCCGGATATGCGACATGGGATGACTTTCTGGCCGCCGTGGTAAACAAAGGGCTCGAGACAGCGCCTCCCAATCTCAAAAGCTGGCGCTTCGGGGAAACGCGACCCGTTGAAATCGATCATCCGCTCTATGGGCGTCTCCCTTGGTTCAAAAAGTGGACAGGGACGGGCAAGCAGCTTGGATCGGGAGACATCTCCACGGTCAAGCAGCACGGGCGCACGTTCGGGCCGTCACAGCGGTTCACACTGGACTGGGGACATCCGGACGCAATGACGGAAGATATCGTGATGGGCCAATCCGAGGACCCGCTCAGCCCCTACTATCGCGACCAATGGCCATACTGGTATCAAAGCAAAACTTTCATACTTCCCTACACCGATGCCGATGTGGAGGCTCAAACAGCGCACACGCTTCAGCTCGAGCCATAGGCTAAACACCGCGCGAACGGCCAGCCTGCCTCCTTCGCGACTAAAAGGGGGCGGCTACATCGGCCCCAACTCACAATGGCGCAAAGCGTGTGTGCCTAGACGGCAAGTCTTCCCCTGAACGGCTAGTCCCGTAATATGATGAACAAAATGCAAGCCGTAATTCAGCTTCAGGACATTCTTCAGTCCGGCGTCGAGATTACCGACCGGGCGCTTGAACGACTTCTCCCGCCAGTGACCCAGGTCCCGGCATCCATACACGGAGCCATGCGTCACAGCGCGTTTGCCGGGGGCAAGCGTCTCAGACCCGTCCTCGCCTACGAAGCCGCCCGCATGATCGGCAGAGGCAGTCTACCCCAGGGAATCGAAGACCTGGGCGCGGCGATTGAGATGCTGCACACCTATTCGCTGATCCACGACGATTTGCCAGCGCTCGACAATGACGATCTGCGACGCGGCAAGCCGACGTGCCATGTGGCCTATGGCGAGGCCATTGCGATTCTGGCTGGCGACGCCCTGCAGACCCTTGCCTACCAAACATTGGCTCACCTCGATTGCCCGGCCCAAGCAACCGTGGAAATTATCCGTTTGATTGCGGAAGCTACTGGAACTGTGGAAGGCATGATCGGCGGACAAGTGCTGGATCTGGAGGGCGAGCACTCTAAGCCGACCCCCGAGAGCGTCAGCGCTATTCATCGCGCAAAGACCGGCGCGCTGCTACGCGTGAGCGTGGTGTCGGGCGGCATATATGCGGGCGCGACCCACCACGACCGCACTCGGCTCACCGCCTTCGGCCGCAAAGCAGGCCTGGCATTTCAGATCATCGACGACATTCTCGACGTCACCCAAAGCTCAGAGCAACTGGGCAAGACCGCCGGCAAGGATGTGACCAGCGACAAGGCAACGTGGCCGGCCGTATTCGGCATTGAGGTCTCACGCAGAGATGCCGAGCGGCTGATTGGAGAAGCATTCGCCGAGCTTGAGCACTACGGTTCTGCCGCGGACGGGCTGAAAGCGGTCGCGCAATACCTGGTTGACCGTACCCATTGAAGCCGCTGACTGAAGTCGACATCGTGATGGCACTTCGGGACGTTTACGATCCCGAGCTTCCCCTCAACATCGTGGACTTAGGTCTGGTGTATCGCGTGGCTGTGGAGCCGGACCCGGAAGCGCCGGGAATGCTGCCACGTCAAAGGGTTGAGGTGGACGTGACCATGACCACCAAAGGCTGCCCCGCTCACGAGAAGATTTTGGAGACGATACAGAACCGGCTCGCCGGTCTGCAACAAATCAGCCAGACGAAAGTGACACTTGTCTGGGAACCCGCGTGGACTTCGCAGCGCATCAGCCCAGCGGGACGGAAGCGTCTGGGTATGAACTAATCTCAGCAGTTTTCCACAGCTTGAGTCTGCCAAGCAGCCATTGATAACTGCTTTTGATTCAATCGATTATTGTCGATGGTTTATCGATAACTTGAGGCTGCTTTATTCAAAATCCCTCGCAGCCGTTCACCTTTGGTGTGCAGATCTTCAACAACATCTTCGGCGCGAAGCAGAAAGTCCTGCCCGGCACGCAAGTACTTGGGAGTGTTGTCCCAAATCTCCCGAAAGAGTTCCGGCTTTTCCAATGTGGCGATGGCAGCGCCAGCGAGGGCAGCGGCCAGCGCGCCCTTGCGACGGCCGCTCAGCAGCAGAACGGCGCTGGCAACAAGCGATCCCGCAGCAACCGCGCGCGGCCAAGAGGGCTCTCGCACGAGCTCTGGAATCGGAGTGGTCTGTTCGGGAAGAGTGTCGATGTCCGTCATCATGGTTGTCAGCAAGTCCTTCCGTAAAGTTGGAGGCGGTAGATGCGGCTTGTGCTGCCAGTGTAGATGAATTTCAGAGCGACCCGCATTTAATCGAGGTCAAATTCGCGGAAGGGCTTGCCGGTGTCCGGAGTCTCCTTCGCTTTCTTGAGCGCCTCGGCAAACTTCTTCGCAAGCACGTCCTCTCGATTCTTCTGCGCGTCGACAGACTGGCGGAAGATGCTCTCCTTGCGCTCATCCTGCTCGCGCATGGCTTTGGCCGCAGTTTCAAAGTCCTCAAATGTGCGCTTGCGCGGAGCAGGCGTGTGCGCGATGACCGCCCTGGTAGCGACATCGATTTTCATAGTCGCTCCGCACTCGGGGCAGGCCACTTCAATCTCGGAATTCTGCCTGGTTGCCATCGGTACCTATTTTAGAGCAAATCATGGTGGGCCTGAAAGCGCGTAGATCGCGACGGCCATCAGATAATCCATTAGGCTAATGTGAATAAATCGCAACTTTTCTGATTCCAATTGAATCAATAGAAAATCCAACCGGAGTTGTGTTCGCGCCGTGCGCGGATGGTTCCGGTAAGAAACCACCACCACGGGAGCGCGGATGGCGCAGTCAGTCGAAGTGCGGGACGCCGACAGCGAGTTCCATTACGAGCATTGGACGCCGCGTTTCAATCCGTGGGTAATTACCTTTACTGTCACACTGGCAACGTTCATGGAGGCGCTGGATTCCAGCATCGCTAACGTTTCTCTGCCGCACATTGCCGGTACATTGGGAGCGACCTTCGAGGAAGCGACCTGGATTCTGACCTCGTACCTCGTATCCAACGCCATTGTGCTCCCCATCAGCGGTTGGATTGCAAATCGCATTGGACGCAAGCGTTTCTACATGACCTGCGTGGCAATGTTCACCATTTGCTCATTCCTTTGTGGGCTGGCGAATTCCCTCACCATGCTGGTGATCTTCCGCATTCTTCAGGGAGCGGCGGGCGGAGGCCTGCAGCCGAGCGAGCGCGCGATACTGGCCGACACCTTCGAGCCGGAAAAACGCAGCATGGCATTCGCGATGTATGGAATGGCCGTCGTGGTGGCTCCGGCCATAGGGCCAACCATAGGCGGTTGGATTACAGATAGCTACTCGTGGAGATGGATCTTCTTCCTGAACATTCCCGTCGGCATTGTCTCACTGCTGCTGACCAACAGAATCGTTGAGGACCCGCCTTACCTGAAGCGCATGCGCAAGAAGGTAAGCGGCATCGACGGAATCGGCCTAGGCCTGCTCGCGTTAACCATTGGTGCGCTGCAGCTCATGCTCGACAAGGGCCAGGAGAAGGACTGGTTTGGTTCTCACCTGATTGTGGCATGCGGGCTGACCGCGCTGGCGGGGTTCGTCCTGTTCCTGTGGCGCGAAATGACAACACCGCACCCGATCATCGATCTGTCCATGTACCGCAAGCGCAACTTCACCATGACACAGATCGTTATGGTGGTGATTGGCGCGGCGCTCTACTCGACTACGGTCATGATTCCGCAATTTCTGCAAGAAGTGCTGAACTACACCGCGACCGAAGCCGGTCTGGTGCTGTCCGTAGGCGGAGTAGTGCTCATCATCCTCCTGCCCATCGTGGGCTTCATCGGGCAAAAGATTGATCCCCGCGCCATGATCGCCTTTGGCTTTGCGGTGGTCACCTTCGGCATCTGGCGAATCCAGGACCTCAACCTTTCCATCAGTTTTTGGGACGCGGCAAGCTGGCGCGTCATCATGGTATTGGGTATGCCATTCCTCTTTGTGCCCATCAGCGTCATGTCCTATGTTGGCGTGCCCATGGAGAAAAACAATGAGGTCTCAGGCCTGACCGCGCTTGCGCGCAATATAGGTGGCAGCCTTGGGATCTCCTTTATTAGCACAATGTTGGTGCGAAGAGCTCAAGTACACCAGCAATTTTTGGCGGCGCATATTTATCCGGGTGCGCCGGACTACCGCGTTGTGCATCAGGGTCTGACTGCCGCTCTGCACGCTCGTGGCTTCTCGACGGCGAACGCCGCCGGCGCGGCAATGGCACGCATTTACGCGATGATGCTGCAGCAGGCCAACACGCTCGCTTACGTAGACACAATTCACGTGCTGGTAATCATGACCGCGTGCCTTATTCCCATCGGATATCTGATGAAGAAACCTCGCTTCCGACCAAAGCCGGGAGCGGGACATTAGCGATTGGTCAGAGATACACAGCCTTGTGTCCCGGACACTCTTCACCCGCGAGTTGCACAAGATCGTTGATGAACGCATTGCCATGCCTGGCTAGAAATGCCGCCGCACCAATGACGCGCTCCTGCGGATGGTGACTGGGGAAGAGATTGAGATAGAGCGAGTCAACCTGCTTTTGCAAGCTGCCGTCTTTCTGCAACTGGTATTCCGAGGCAAGGCGGCGTAGCCGTTCCATCTGATATCGCATCTTTGACGCTGCAACATCAGCGGACTTGCCGAGACCGGCATCAAGTCGCCCCATCCAGTGGGTGAGCGCAGCCAATTCCTCGTCAAGAGCCGTCCCCACAGAAGCAAGCTTTGTCCGGCCTTCCACCGGCAGCACGCGCTCGCTCAGGCGCTGCGCCAGCTCTTCTGGCTGCGCAGCAATAAGGTCCGGTAAGGATAGCGACTGCTGCGCAAGCATTTTGGCGATGTTCGGTTCAATGAGCGTCGCGCTCAGGCGAGGCAGTACCGGTGTCATGCAGCCGAGAATCGCCTGATAGAGCACTTGAGACTGCGCGAAGTATGAGATCTCCGCCGGGCCGCCAATGTAAGCAGCGGTCGGCAGAATCGAATCCTGAAACACAGGGCGGAGGAGCGCATTGGGGCTGATGCGCTCGGGGTGCGATTCCAGCAGCGCGAGCAGGTCCGCTTTCGAGTATTGCTGGCGGCCTGTTGTCCAGATCTCCGTGCCCTCAGGGCTGATTGCGCGTTTTAGCGAGAGCCGCGTTCCCGTTTCGCCATCGATGAGAAATAGCGGGGTGCCACCCGCTGACACCAGCACCTGCGCCGCATAGCCGCGCTCTTCCAACAGGCGCGTGCGCTCCAGCAGCAGTGACTCCAATTCGGCCGCGCGCTCGATTGCGGCGCGGAAGACCAGCGCCCCCATGCGGTGGAAGTCCCGCGTTGAGGCGTCGATGAGGATGAGCCCCTCATCCGCAAATACGGCAGAGAGAAAGCGAGCGAAGGCTTCGGCATATGTGGCGCCAGGCTTGTAGGCGGCTTCAAGTGCGTGCAGCGCCGCGCCTGGTCCGATGAGTTCCGCAGCTTGATTGAGCAACGGACCTATACCTTCGCCGAGCGGGATTCCCCCGACAGGTTTGCCTGCGTCCTCCGGCGCATGATCGAGCCGAAGCGTGTGCAGCTCGTGACGCGAGGGCAGCACGACGTGGTCGGCCTCCGCCAGGTCGTGGTCTTCGGTGGCCATCCAGAAGATTGGCACCGCGCCCGCGTCTCTCGCCCGACGAATCGCCGTCGCAGCTTTCAGGAGGGTAAAAAACGGTCCGCCAAAGAGCGTGACCTGCTGGCCGGTAACCACGGCCGAGGTCCCGGATCGCACCTTTTCAATATTGGCGAAGACTGCTTGGCTCGCGTTAAAGTGCTGGTTCTGCGCAATAAGCAGATCAGCGAGTTGAGACGACGCATTCAAAGCGGCGGGAACGATCTTCCCGTAAGGAGAAGCGCTGTAGAAGGGTATGAGAGGCTCGCGGCTCGCGGCGTATTCCACGAACAATCGGCTTAGCTTTGGCAGAATCGAGATGGGGTAACACTCGGTCTTCAACGCGCGTCTCCGTTCCCTTTACTTTAAATGGCTGCCGCCGGTTCGCCCTGCGCAAGCGCCTCATTGAGAGCGCGCCGGTTCTTGACCGGCAGCACTGCAACCGCATGACGGGCGAGCGAGCAATAAACATCCGCTAGAACTGGATGCGCGGCCAATGCTTGAAGATGCAGACGAATTATCTCGGTGTCTCCGCGGGCAAACGGGCCGCTGAAGCTGCGGCGCGGTCCGCGTGTGAAAACATTGGCCACCGTAGTTTCGGCAAGCGCGCGGACCCATGGTGTTGCTGTTTCCACATCCAGCCCTGCGAGCTGCGCGGCTTCAATCGCGGCTGTCAGCGACGAAACAAGCAGCGGAGAGGCCAGGACTCCAGCAGCGTGGTAGAGGGCCTTCGCATTGGGCTGAATCGTAAAGGGAACACCTCCCAGACGTCGGGTGAGAGCCGCCAGCTCGCGGCGCACGTTTGCTCTGCTCGCTTCAATCCCAAACATGACCCCATTGAGCGGAACCACCGTGCGGGTTGGGAAAGTCATGACGGGATGAACAGCGGCGATTCGCGCACCGGCGCGGCGAGGGGTTTCCAGCACTGAAGCAGAAAGCGCACCACTGGAGTGCACGACCAGTTGGCCGCGCAGCCTGCTTCCGCGACGCGCGACAATCTTCTCGGCCACGCCCGCAATCGCCGCGTCCGGAACGCAGATCCAGAGAATCCGCGCCTCCAGCTTCGCTTTCCGCCAGCTGTTAGTTCCGACAACCTCGCATGTCCCGAGACCAGATTGGTGCAAGGCAGAAATCAACGACGATCCCCAGTTCCCCGTCCCAATCACCGCGACGCTTGTCGCTTTCGTGCGCCCCATTTGCCCCCAATCGCCTCTACTCTCTATACCCTATCCCCTGTACCCTAAAAGAAACCAGAGAGGGATGGATGCCACAGAAGAAAGCTGTGAAGAGCGCGACAAAGCCGGAAGGCGTGCACGTAGTGAAGGGGCCGCTGAAGATCAAGCCCGGAAAGCCGGCGACAGTGCTGGCACACCAGACGGTCTACCAGGGACCGCTATTTCGAGTCGATAAGGAAGAGATCAATGAGCCGAACTGCGCAAATGTGACGCGGGACATTGTGCGGCACGGCGGCTCGGTGGTGATTCTGGCGATTGACAACTCAACGAAGCGCGATCCCATGGTTGTGCTGGAGCGGCAGTATCGGCACGCCGCCAGGCAATGTCTGTATGAGGTCCCGGCAGGCAAGATTGACCCCAACGAAGACAGGCTGGCGGCGGCCAAGCGCGAATTGGCCGAGGAAACTGGCTTTCGTGCGAAGAAGTGGACGAAGCTGGCCCGCTACTACGCCAGCCCCGGTTTTCTCGCTGAATCGATGCAGGTCTTTCTCGCCGAAGGGCTGACTCCCGGCGCCACCAGTCCCGATGAGGACGAGCGCATCGAGCTGCTCATGGTTCCCTTCTCCGAGTTGCTGCGGCTCATCGACAAGGGCGACATCCATGACGGAAAAACCATCATCGCCGCTACGATGTATGCGCGCCGCCGATCCAAGGCAGTGCGGCGAAGTTAAACCTGAGCCGCGGTAAGCTCCGGAGCCTCCTTCTTCTGTCGAGCAATATCGAAACGGTCAAGGTTCATCACCTTGTTCCATGCCGCTACAAAGTCGCGGACAAACTTCGCCTGCGCGTCCGCGCTTCCATAAACCTCTGCTATTGCGCGAAGCTGCGAATTCGATCCGAAGATAAGATCGACGCGCGTGCCGGTCCACTTCGGCGCGCCCGTTTTTCGATCCCGGCCTTCAAACACTTCCTGCTCGTCCGAGGTCGCCTTCCACTCGGTGCCCATATCCAGCAGATTCACGAAGAAGTCGTTTGTCAGCGCGTCGGACCGCTTGGTAAAGACACCATGCTTTGTCCCACCGGTATTGGTGCCCAAAACCCGCATGCCGCCGACAAGCACAGTCATCTCGGGCGCCGTCAGCGTCAGCAATTGGGCCTTGTCCACCAGCAAACCCTCGGGAGGAATGCCTTTCTTGTTCCGAATGTAATTTCGAAACCCATCGGCTTTCGGCTCGAGAACGGCAAACGATTCCACATCGGTCTGTTCCTGCGAAGCATCCATGCGCCCCGGCGTAAATGGAACGGAGATGTTATTGCCCGCATTCTTCGCCGCCTGCTCCACTCCCGCGCAACCCGCCAGCAAAATCAGGTCTGCCAGCGAAACCTTCTTCCCGCCGGACTGTTTGCTGTTGAAGTCCTTCTGGATTCCTTCGAGTGTCTTCAACACCTTCGCAAGTTGGTCCGGCTGGTTCACGTCCCAGTCTTTCTGCGGAGAAAGACGAATGCGCGCGCCGTTCGCACCGCCGCGCTTGTCGGAGCCGCGGAAGGTGGCCGCCGACGCCCATGCGGTAGAAACAAGTTGCGCGATCGACAGCCCCGACGCCAGAACCTGCTTCTTCAGTTCCGCGATATCTTTTTCATCAATCAGCTTGTGGTTGACCGCCGGAACAGGATCCTGCCAGATGAGATTTTCGGCAGGCACTTCCGTTCCCAGATAACGCGCCTTCGGGCCCATGTCTCGGTGCGTCAGCTTGAACCACGCACGGGCAAAGGCATCGGCAAATTCGTCCGGGTTCTCATAAAAGCGTTTTGAAATCGGTCCGTAGATCGGATCCATGCGCAGCGACAAGTCCGTTGTCAGCATCGCGGGCGCGTGGCGTTTCCTGGGATCATGCGCGTCAGGCACAGTGCCCGCCCCTGCGCCGTTCTTTGGAGTCCACTGGTGAGCGCCTGCCGGACTCTTCGTCAACTCCCATTCGTAGCCAAACAGATTTTCGAAGTAGCCGTTCGTCCATTTCGTCGGCTCGTTGCTCCAGATCACTTCCAGGCCACTGCCAACGGCATCAGCGCCTTTGCCTGTGCCAAAGCTGCACTTCCATCCCATGCCCTGCTGCTCAATGCCTGCGGCCTCGGGCGCCGGGCCGACATCCGTCGCGGGACCCGCGCCGTGCGTCTTGCCGAACGTGTGGCCGCCGGCAATCAGCGCAACGGTTTCTTCATCATTCATCGCCATGCGCGCGAACGTCTCGCGAATGTCCTTAGCAGCCGCAAGCGGATCCGGCTTCCCGTCTGGTCCTTCCGGATTCACGTAGATCAGGCCCATCTGCACAGCAGCCAGCGGGGTTTCCAGGTCGCGGTCGCCGGTGTAGCGCTTGTCGCCCAGCCATGCAGTCTCCGCGCCCCAGTACACCGGGTCCGGCTCCCACACATCTGCGCGCCCGCCGCCAAAGCCGAAGGTCTTAAAGCCCATCTCCTCCATCGCAACATTTCCGGCAAGAATAATCAGGTCAGCCCACGAAATCTTTCGTCCATACTTTTGCTTAACGGGCCATATCAGCCGCCGCGCCCTGTCGAGCAGCACGTTGTCCGGCCAGCTATTGATGGGCGCAAAACGCTGCTGCCCCGCACCCGCACCGCCCCGTCCATCGCCAATGCGGTAGGTACCGGCACTGTGCCACGCCATGCGGATCATCAGCGGCCCGTAGTTGCCAAAATCGGCGGGCCACCAGTCCTGCGAATCCGTCAGCATCTTCCGCAGGTCCTGTTTCACAGCTTCCAGATCGAGGCTCTCGAATTCTTCGGTGTAATTAAAATCTTTCCCCATCGGATCAGTGAGCGAAGAGTTCACGCTCAGCAGATCAAGATTCAACTGGTTCGGCCACCACTCAGCGTTGGACCTGCCCCTGCCCGCAGCCGCATTGAATGGGCACTTCGATCCGTTCGACGTCTTGATATCCTCTGCCATGTCTCTCCTCCGTATGTATGACGCATCGCGTTCCTCGCCGGTCACTCAAAAATTTCGCAGCCCGGCACGCCGCACTTTTCTCGATTCCCGCACTGTAGCACCTTCACCAACGATCGCTCCAATATCCGTACAATGTCTGCATGAAAGCGACGACTGCTCCGGCAAAGAAGAAATCTGCCCCGAAGAAAACTGCCAAGAAAATAAATGACCGTTCGCCGGAGCGCATTGCGGACTTGCTACGGCGACTTGAGAAGGCTTATCCCAATGCAGAGTGTGCTTTGGTGCACCACAACGCGTGGGAACTGCTGGTCGCGACCATCCTGTCTGCGCAGTGCACGGACGCACGCGTGAACATGGTGACGCCGGAACTGTTCCGGAAGTACCCCACTCCGAAGGCGATGACTGAGGCGTCGATCCCGGCGTTGGAGGAGGAGATTCGCTCGACGGGCTTCTATCACAACAAGGCCAAGTCGATTTCCGGGGCGGCAAAGGAACTGGTGGCGCGCTTCGGCGGCAAAGTTCCAAAGACAATGGCCGAATTGCTGACTCTGCCCGGCGTGGCCCGCAAGACCGGCAACGTAGTGCTGGGTGTGGCGTTCGGGTTAGCCGAGGGCGTGGTGGTGGATACCCATGTCCTGCGGCTATCGAACCGGCTCGGGCTGACCGACTCCGACGATCCGAAGAAAGTCGAACAGGATCTGATGAAGATCATTCCCCGCGACCATTGGATCCAGTTCTCCCACGAACTGATCCATCACGGCCGACAGGTTTGCGTAGCCAGAAAGCCACGCTGCGTGGATTGCTCACTGGAGACGCTGTGCAATGCGCCGGACAAGACTTGGAGCAGTCACTAGAGCCAATTTTGGCCCTAAATAATTGATACGTCCATGTCCGCCAATAACTATACTTTTTCATTAGCTTAGACAATCTTTTTCATCTAGACCATTTAGAATGACCGGCCCTCTCGATTTCTTGGTTCAAGGCTCGAACCGTTGCCGCAGCGAGGCCGGGAATGTCGTGAGGATCGGCCTCGGCGGCTGGGGCCCAGCCATGATCGCGGAGGGTCTGACTGGTGATGGGACCGATGGAGACAGCCAAAATGCCGTTGGGCGGCTGCTCATATCCGGCGGCTCGGAGCAGGGCGAAGAAGTTGGCGACGGCACTGGAACTGGCGAAAGTAGCAGCGTGCGGTGACAGGCCGGCAAGGGCTTCGGCCATCTTGGAGACGGAGTCTGGCGGAAGTACGGTGCGATAAGCCTCAGCGATGTCCACATGCGCTCCACGACCCGAGAGGGCGTCAGGAACCATGTCGCGGGCGATAGCTGCGCGGGCGATGAGGACGCGAGACCCGGCCATGTCTTCGGGAAGAGCCTCAAGCAGTGACTCGGCGACATATTCTCTTGGGGTTATGGACGCCGTAAGTCCAGCCTCACCGAGGACGCGGGCTGTGGTTGATCCAACGGCAGCGACTTTGAGGTGAGAAAAACCGGCTGGGGCAATGCCGAGCGCGGACGCGCGGTCCCGCAAGGCGCGAACCGCGTTGGCGCTGCTGACGATGAGCCATTGGTAGCGGCCAAGATTAGCCAGTGCAGCGTCAAGGGCATGGAAGGATTCGGGCGGCAGAATTTCAATGGCGGGAATTTCGATGGGAGTTGCACCGAGCCGAGCAAGTTCAGCAGAGAGTTGACCAGCCTGATGGCGGGCGCGCGTCACGAGAATGCGCTTGCGCGACAGCGGCAGAGGCGCGGTCATGGCATGCCCGCTTGCAGAATGGCGTCCGCGCCTTGCCTGAGCAATACATGGGCTAGCTTTTCTCCCAGATCCTCGGCGCTGGTACCGTGCTGATGCTGCAACTCCGCTCGCAGAATGCTTGAGCCGTCGGGAGCGGCGACTGCTCCAGTGATGGAGAATCCGCTTGCATCAGGGGCGCAGTAGATTCCAATGGGCACCTGGCAGCCTCCGCCGAGAGCGGCGAGAGTGGCACGTTCGGCAGTGACGCAGAAGTGCGTGGGAGCGTCGTTGAGAAAGCTGAGGGCGGCCACTGTAGTGGAGTCGTCTGCCCGAGTTTCAATTGCCAGCGCCCCCTGGCCGGCGGCGGGACAAAGGATCAGCGCAGAAAATCGCTCGCGGATGTGGACGCTGAGGCTGAGGCGCTCAAGTCCGGCGGAGGCGAGAATGATAGCTTCGACCTGCCCCTCGGCAAGCTTGCGGAGGCGAGTGTCCACATTGCCTCGAAACTCCACGTATTCGATATCGCGGCGCTGGGCGCGAAGTTGCGCCTGGCGGCGGAGGCTGCTGGTGCCGACGCGGGCACCCGCAGGCAGAGCGGCGAAGCTCTCGAAGCTGGTGGAAACGAATGCGTCCCGCGGGTCGGCACGCTGAGGAATGGCAGCAAGGGTGAACGGCTCGGCGAGGGTGGTGGGCAGGTCCTTGAGGCTATGGACGGCGAGGTCGATGCGATTTTCGAAGAGCGCGTCCTCGATCTCCTTAATGAACATGCCTTTCGCGCCAACCTGCGCGAAGGTGAGGCTCTGCATGGCGTCGCCGGTGGTGCGGATGATTTCGATGGAGGCTTCGTGTCCCTGGGCGCGGAGTTTGTCTGCAATGTGGTTGGCCTGCCAAAGCGCAAGTTGAGAACCGCGCGAGCCGATGCGGAGATGGGTTGGTTGATTCATCAGCGTTTTGAGATAAGACGCACTGCTTCACCGGACTTGCTTTCCGGCATGGCTTCCGTGCGAGTTCGCATTTCCTCGGCGCTGTCCTCTTTGTTTTCCGCGCGCTGGAAAGCTGTGCGAATGGCTTCAATGGTCGCGGCGTCGCCCTCGCGGGCGGCGGCCTTGAGCGCGAGCAGCGGCTGATGAAGGAATTTGTTCATGAGCCCGCGCGTGATGGACTCAATCACTTCACGCTGCTGGGGCGTGAGCAACCGCAGATGCGCGTGGTTGCGGAGCAACTCCGCCTGACGCATTTCCTCCGCGGCTGCCTGCAGGTCCACGAGCGCGGGAACCACGTCGAGAGCGTCAGAACGTTGACGGAACCGCTCGATCTCCTGGTCCAGGACGGATTCGGCGCGGCGCGCTTCAAGGCTGCGATCGGCGAGGTTGGATGCGGCGACGGACTGGAGGTCGTCGATGTCATAGAGGAAGATGCCGTCGAGGCGATTGATTTCAGGGTCCACGTCGCGCGGAACGGCGATGTCGATGAAGAACATAGGGCGGTTGCGGCGGCGGTGCAGGAACTGCTGGGCGTGTGGGGTGCGGAAAAGGAATTCCGGCGAGCCAGTGGAAGTGATGAGAATGTCAGCTTCATCGGCCCGAGCGTGGAGATCGTCGAAACGGATGACGTGGCCATTGAAGGCCTGCGCGAGGCGCACGGCGCGCTCCTGTGTCCGATTGGCAATAAGAAGCGAGCCTGCTCCCTGCCGCATGAGATGACGCGCAGCAAGCTCGCTCATTTTGCCGGCGCCGACCAGCAGAACACGCTTACCCTCAAGCGAACCGAAGATCTTGCGGGCAAGATCGACAGCAACAGACGCGATAGAGACGGAGGACGCGCCGATCTGGGTCTCCGTACGTACTTTTTTGGCGGCGGCAAAGGCACATTGCAGCAGGCGCTCGAGCTCTGGCCCAACCGCGCCCACGGTTCGCGCGGCGGCGTAGGATTCTTTGACCTGGCCGAGAATCTGCGGCTCGCCGACGACCATGGAATCGAGGCTCGAGGCGACGCGGAAGAGGTGCCGCACGGCGTCGGAGTCGCGGTATTCGTAGAGGTGGGAATGGAGGGTCTGCGCGTCGATGGAGAAGCGCTGATTGAGGTAAGCGGGAAGCTGGGGGTCATCGCCCTCGTGGACGATGAGCAGCTCGACCCGGTTGCAGGTGGAGAAGATGACGGCCTCGTGCACGCGGGGATGCCCAAGCAGTGCCTGCGTTTCGCGTGCGAGGCTTTCAGGAGCGATGGCCAGCCGCTCGCGCAACTCGACAGGCGCCGTTTTGTGGTTAAGTCCTGTGAGCAGAATCCTCATGGCGCGCCGAACCTGTGCACGGAGCTGAAAACGTTCGCGGCCCACACGGTCAACATCGCCAGAAATACCAGCGACGAGAGATAAACAGCCCTGAGGCCGCGAAGTCCTTTACTTCGATGCACAAAGAGCATGATGACGTAGAGCCCCCACATGAGGAACGAGAGCCAGATTTTGGGGTCGGCAAAATAGGCCGAGCCGTAACGTTCCTGCGCGATAAGCGAGCCAGCGAAGAGGCCAAGCGTCATACAGCAAAAGCCGAGAACGAGTGTAGTGTGGGCGATCTGGTTCATGGTGGCGAGCGGCGGGAGCCAGTCGAGAAAGCCGGGCGAGCGCTTGCTCTTAAGACGCCGCTCCTGAATGAGATAAAGCAGGCTGGCGGCGAGGCTGAAGAGTAGTGCGGCATACGCCGCAAGGAGCGCGGTGATATGGACAAAGAGCCACTCGCTCCGAATGAGCGGCGAGCCAAAGGTGTATTTATCGAGCCCGAGAGACGGCACTACCGCCAGCAAAAACGCCAGCGGAAGACCAAAGATCCCGAAGGAGAGGGTGCGATAGCGCCATGCGATGAGGAGAAACACCGTTGAGATCAGGAGGGCGAGGATGGATTGCACCTCATGCATGCCCGTAGGTATCCAGCGGTGATCGAGAGCCAGCATTTCCGTAGCCGAAACTACGTGGAAGAACCAGGCAAGGATGGCGCTGCCGAGGCAGGCCCGCTGCCAACGGGCACGGTGGCCGAAGACAGCGACCAAGGCCGACACGGAGGCCACTCCGTAGAGAACCACCGCCACTCGTAGCCAGAGGAGAAACATGAGGAATAAACCTGGAAAGTAATATCCAGTATAACGGTTGGGGCGCATGGGACTACACGCCAGCATGCCCTTCACGGTATGCTGGCGTATCCGTGTCTGAAAATTTCCAATTGCAGGAACCGGCCCCCGCCGCGCCTCCCCAAGCGGTTACAGAGGCGGCACAGACGCCCTTGATGCGGCAATATTGGGCGGCCAAGGGGCAACATCCCGACGCGCTGCTGTTTTTCCGCATGGGAGACTTTTACGAGCTGTTTTTCGAAGACGCGAAAACGGCATCGCGCGAGCTACAGATCACGCTGACGGCGCGGGACAAGGAACGCTCCGTGCCAATGTGCGGAGTTCCATGGCACGCGGCGGAGGGATACATTGCGCGGCTGCTGCGCAAGGGCTACCGGATTGCAATCTGCGAGCAACTGGAAGACCCCAAACTGACGAAAAAGATTGTCCGGCGCGATGTGACGCGCGTGCTAACGCCGGGAACAGCGATCGATTCGGCACTCGAAGGCAGCGAGAACAATTATCTGGCGGCGATTCACGTGGCTCCAGGGTCGGTGGGGCTGGCGTATCTCGACCTCTCAACGGGCGATTTTCGCTCGACGGAGTTCACGGGCGCGAACGCGCTGGCGGCATGCGCGGATGAGCTGGCGCGGCTGCGCCCAAGCGAATTGCTGACCGCGGTGGGTGCTCCCCCCCACGGCGAGGCAGGCGTCACGGCTTTGTTTGACGGCATTAAGACAAAGACTCACGTGGAAGACTGGGTGTTTGCTCGCGACTATGCTGTTCCGCTGCTGGAGCGACAGATGGGGACTGCATCGCTTGAGGGCTTTGGGCTGGCGCAGCATGGCGCGGCGGCGATTGCCGCTGGAGTGGTGATCCACTATGTGCGGCACACGCAGCAGAATGATGCCGGTCATGTAGACGCGATCAGATTTTACGAGCGCAGCCAGCACATGCATCTGGATCAGGTGACGGTGCGCAACCTGGAACTGCTGGACCCGATTTTCAATGACACCGGAAATGACGCGACGCTGTTCAGGACTATGGATTGCCTGAAGACTCCTATGGGCAAGCGTCTGCTGCGGGCCTCGATATTGCGGCCACTGCTTGATATCGGGGAAATTCAAAGGCGGTACGAAGCAGTTGCGGCGGCCAAGAATGACTTGATATTGCGCGAGCAGTTGCGGCAAGGACTAAGCGGAGTTCTGGACCTGGAACGGCTGCTGGCGCGGATCGCTCTGGACAGCGCAGGACCACGCGATGTGCAGGCGTTGGCAGTCTCTTTGCGGCACCTTCCTGAATTGAAGAGCAACGCCGGCCGGCTGGGGAGCGCGTTCTGGCAGGAGGCAGGCGCGGGGCTGGATCCGCTTAAGGACCTGTGCGCTGCAATTACAACGACGCTGGTCAGCGAGCCTCCTTTGACGCTGGCGGATGGAGGCGTGATTGCGTCGGGGGTGGATCCGGAACTGGATGAATTGCGCGCGATTGGACACAGCGGCAGGTCGTCAATTGCGGCAATCGAGGAACGGGAGCGGCAGCGGACGGGGATACAGTCGCTAAAGGTACGGTTCAATTCTGTTTTCGGATACTACATCGAGATTACGAAATCGAATCTTGGAAATGTGCCGGGAGACTACGAGCGCAAGCAAACGCTGGTGAATGCGGAGAGGTTCACGACTCCGGAACTGAAGGACTATGAGACCAAAGTACTGACGGCGCAGGAGCGATGTGTAGAGATCGAGAAGCGTCTGTTCGCGGATCTCCGACGCATGGTGATGGAATGTTCGGGGCGAATTCGCAAAACGAGTGCCTTGGTTGCGGAGATTGATCTGCTGAGCGGATTTGCGCATCTGGCGGCGCTTCGAAACTATTCGCAGCCGCTGCTTGAGACCAGTCCGATAATCGAAGTTGTTCAAGGGCGCCACCCAGTGATTGAGCGGCTGATGGATGAGAGCGGAGCAGAGCGGTTTGTCCCGAGCAATCTGTATCTAAGCACCGAAGGGCCCTGCCTGCTGCTGCTCACGGGACCGAACATGGGCGGCAAGTCCACTTATCTACGGCAGGTAGCGCTGCTGGTCATCATGGCGCAGATGGGATCGTTTGTCCCGGCGGAACGGATGCGCTATGGGATTGTGGATCGCGTCTATACGCGCATCGGCGCCAGTGACAATGTGGCGCGCGGCCGTTCCACCTTTATGGTGGAAATGACGGAGACGGCGACGATCCTTAACACAGCGACGCCGCAATCGCTGATTCTGCTGGACGAAATGGGGCGCGGCACAGCGACGTTTGATGGGCTCGCGCTCGCTTGGGCGACGGTAGAGTATCTGCATGCCGAGGTAAGTGCGCGGACCCTGTTTGCGACACACTACCATGAGCTGACAATTCTGGCGGAACAGCTCACGAAACTGAAAAATTTGCGCGTGGCTGTGAAGGAAACGCCGCAAGGGATTGTGTTTCTCCATGCGATTGAAGAGGGGCCGGCAAACAAGAGCTACGGCATTGACGTGGCGCGGCTGGCGGGACTACCTCCGCGGGTGATTCAGCGAGCGAGGCAGGTACTGAAGCAGCACGAACGATCGGAACGGCAAAACGTTGCCGTGGAAACCGAGGCTCCGCTGCAGATGACGATGTTTACACCGCTTTCTCAGCGAATTCTCGATCGCCTGGAAGAGACGGATATTAATTCTCTGACGCCGCTGCAGGCACTGAGCCTGCTGGACGAGCTGAAGTCGGAGATAAAGCCAGGGAGCGGTAAGGCATGACTCTGCGCGAGCAAGTAGGGCAACTAATCATCGCAGGCCTGGAGGGCACAGATCTGTCCTCGGTGGAGCGGGCTTGGCTCAGGTTGGTGCGGCCTGCGGGCATCATTTTATTTCGTCGCAATATTGAGCAAGCTGCGCAGGTGATCGCATTGCTACGCGAAGCGACAGAGATCTCCGGCGCGCCTTTGTTTCGCTGCGTGGATCTTGAGGGCGGACTGGTAGACCGTCTGCGTGACTTGATTGCTCCGATGCCGGCATCGGCGGCGGTCTTTGCCTCGAGGAAGAGAGCTGCTTTTGCGCGGCACGGAAAGCTAATTGCGCGCGAAGCAAAGGCCGCGGGATTCAATGTGGTTCTGGCTCCCGTGCTGGACCTTGCCCTGCCCGAGTCGGCGGCAGTGATGCGGACGCGCGTGGTCTCTGGCGAGGCCTTGGACGTGATTGCCTATGCGACTGCCTTTCTAGACGCTCTGGATTCAGAGGGCGTGCTGGGGTGCGGGAAGCATTTTCCTGGGTTGGGGGGTGGAACTCTGGATTCGCACCATGCCACCCCACAAATAGGACGCTCATGGCATCAGCTGTGGAACGAAGACCTGGCGGTGTTTCGCGTGCTTGCGCCGCGCTTGCCGTTGATGATGGTATCGCATGCTGCGTATCCAAAAGCGAAAGACAAGATGCCGGCATCGGTTTCGCGGTTCTGGATTTCCGAGGTGCTGCGAAAGCGCATGCAGTTTGCGGGATTGGTGGTCTCTGATGACTTGGAGATGGGCGGCATCCTGACTCAGTGTTCAATTGAAGAAGCAGCGGTGAAGGCGGTACTGGCAGGAACAGACCTGATTGAGATTTGCCGGGATCCATCGCTGATTTTGCGGGCCTATGAGGCGCTGCTGAGTGAAGCCGAAGGGTCAACGGCGTTTCGCAAGCGCGTTGAGTCGAGTTGCAGGCGTGTGACGGAAACGAAGCATCGGCTGCTGAACGCGAGGATGCCGAAAGCGGCATCGACTGCTCAAATAGAGAAGTTGCGCGAGGCAGTGAATAAGTTCTCAGGAGAGATGCAGTGAAGACCGCACGCGCCTTGACCGTGGCGGGAGTGATGAGCGGAACCTCCGCCGACGGAATCGACGTGGCCTTAGTGCGGATTGCGCCTGGTGGCGGCGCGCCAAAGATAAAATTGTTGGCGCATCACGCGACGGCTTATCCTCCGGACTTGCGGAAGAAAGTGCTCGCCGCGATGAATGCACAACAAACTTCAACTGCCGAGCTGGCGCGGCTGAACTGGCGATTGGGGACAGCATATGCGGAAACCGTTCAAGAGGCGTTGAAGCAAAGCCGAGTAAAAGTGGATTTGGTGGGGTGCCACGGCCAGACGGTGTATCACCAGGCGGTTGGCGCGATGTATGCAGGGCGCAGGATCGCATGCACATGGCAGCTCGGCGAGCCTGCGCTGATTGCTCGCGCCATTGGTGTGCCGGTGGTGTCAAATTTTCGGCCTGCGGATATGGCCGCAGGTGGACAAGGCGCGCCGCTGGTACCGCTGCTGGATTACACGATGTTCGCTCATCCGAAGCGGGGGCGCGTACTGCAGAATATTGGCGGCATAGGCAACTTGACAGCAATTGCAGCAGGCGCGGAGGCGAGGAATATAGTCGCGTTTGATACCGGACCAGGCAACATGGTGATGGACGCGCTGATGAAGCGTCTGTTCAATAAGAATTACGACCGCGATGGGAGAACTGCGGTGCGTGGGAGAGTGCTGCGCGGCGTGTTGGCTGCGGAACTGCGTAAGCAATACTTCAAGAAGTCTCCCCCGAAGACGGCGGGGCGCGAGCAGTTTGGAGCGGAGTTCACGACAGACTTTCTGGAGGCTTGTGAGCTTGCCGGAGGGCGACCGGAAGACGCCCTGGCAACCGCTGCTGCGCTTACGGCGAAGAGCATCGCGATAGCCTACGATAGATTTGTTGAACCGAAAATGAAGGGCTCGCCTGTGGACTTTATTATCTCGGGTGGAGGGTCGCGGAACCGGGTATTGATGTCCATGCTTGGCGAGCTGCTTGGGCGTCCTGGGTGCAGGGTGCTGTCGAGCGACGCAGCGGGCGTGCCTTCCCAAGCGAAAGAGGCCATGGCGTTTGCGCTCCTCGCTTGGCAGACATGGCGCGGGTGTGCCGGGAATGTTCCGGCTGCAACCGGAGCAACGCGGGCCGCAGTGCTGGGCGAGATTTGTTATGCCTAGATTCCGGCCTGTCTATGCGCTAGCAGCGGCTTTATGCGTAGTTGCAGCGCTGCTCGGCGGCTGTGGGCGCGGAAATACCAAGGCAAAGTCCGTAACGGTGCTGATTGAGAACAGCCCGAACAGTCTGGATCCGCGCGTTGGAACTGATGCGGCGGCGGAGCGCATCGATTCTCTAATGTTTGATTCGCTTGTGCGCCGGAATGAGCATTACGGGACGGACCCTGACCTCGCGTTGAGCTGGGAAACGCCGAACCCACTTACTTACATTTTTCATCTGCGGGGCGGAGTTCATTTCCAAGATGGCCGATCGCTTACGTCGCGCGACGTAAAGTGGACATTGGACTCGGTTCTGAATGGCAGCATTCTTTCTGTCAAGGCCGGGGCCTACAAGAATATTTCCAGCGTGGATGCGCCGGATCCGGCGACGGTAGCGATCCACCTGAGCCGGCCCGATCCGGCTCTGTTGTGGAATCTTTGCAATGCTGCTATCGGCGTTGTTCCCTACGGCAGTGGGCGAGACTTCTGGCGGCATCCGATCGGCAGCGGTCCGTACCGCTTCGTGAGCCAGGAAACAGATAAGGATGTGGTGATAGAGCGGTCGTCGAATTACTGGGGAGCGAAGCCGCACATCGAGCGCGTGGTGTTTAATGTCGTTCCGGACGAGACAACGAGGGCGCTGGAACTTGAAAAGGGCTCGGCGGATGTTGCTATCAACGGACTTTCGCCTGATATGGTGAACGCGCTGAAGCAAAGGCCGAACCTTTTAGTGGAGGACGGGCCGGGATCAGAGGTTGAATACGTCGTTTTCAATCTTCGCGCACCTTATTTGAACGACATGACAGTGCGACACGCGATTGCCATGGCGATTAATCGTCCGCTGATTATCCATTCACTGCTGCAAGATAGGGCGCGCACAGCCGAAAGTCTGCTGCCGCCAGGGCAATGGGCGTGGACGAATGATGTGGATAAGTACCCGTACGATCCCGCCGCGGCCAACGCGCTGCTCGATCGCGCGGGCTACAAGCGTGGCGCGGATGGCGTGCGATTTCACATTGGGATGAAGACCTCGACGGATGAGACCACGCGACTGATTTCAGTGGTGTTGCAGGAGGAGCTCGCGCGTGTCGGCATTGCACTGGAATTGCGCAGCTACGAGTTTGCGACATTCTATGCGGACTTGAGGCGCGGCGCATTCGAAATCGCGCCATCGCGATGGATTGGCGGAAATGAGCAGCCGGACATTTTCCGATATGCCTATTCTTCGGAGAGCTTTCCTCCGCACGGCAGCAATCGCGGATACTACTCCAATGCCAGGCTCGATGCACTGCTGAACGACGCTGAAGGGACTTTGGACGAGGCACGGCAGCGCGCGGATTACGAAGACGTGCAGCAGATACTAGCTCGCGATTTGCCAGCGCTGGATCTCTGGTATATGGATACAGTCATCGTTCACACCCGAAGGCTGCAAAATGTGCAGCCCTCGCCCTCGGGTGATTTTGATTTCCTGCGCAGCGCGTTCGTTGATCGCTGAACTACTTCAGCGGTACGGTGACTGATGGAATATTCCATCCGGTGATTGAAATGGATGCGCGGCCAGGAACATGCCCCACGAAGGTTGCGGTGAGGGTGCGCGATTCGCCGGGCATCACTTCAATGTAGTTGTCGGACCATAACGTGGGATCAATGTCATTGCCGCCGTTGTCCTGAGCAGCGACTGCTACCTGGAAGGCAAGCGTATCCGATGGGTTATGCAGCGTAACCTGCACGCCCGACGCAGTGCGAGCCGCCCGGGCCTGCAGCTTTGCCTGATGCAGCGATCGAAGTTGCTGCATGTTGGCTTGTGTAAGGGCCGGTGTGTGGGTGTAGTCACCCTTGCCCCAGTCGAAAGTTGTTAATTGTGACGGTACCCAATAGAAGTTGCGGCTGATCACAGTTCCCTGTTTGTTCCTTGCGAGCAATTCAACAAAGTGGACGGCGTTATCGCCAGCGAAAGCTGAAGCGGGCAAAGAGAGCGCTCTAGTTGAGGCGTCCGCCGCGACGGTGAGTTGCGCGTGCTGGGAAGCGACCTGCTTGAGGCCGGTGTCGAATACCTTAGCCGTGACGTCCAATTCGGGCATTGGCTGGTAGGTGCTGTTGACTACATAGACGCTGTGATCGTCATAGGAATATTGCACATGAACCGGCTCAAGTGCCTTCTTGGTTCCGTAGTAACCACCTCCTGCATCGAGGTAATAGTCATATAAGTGCCAGATCATTGAAGGCCACGCGTTGTTCAGCATCCATTGGATAACTCCGGTGGACCTGTACTTATTGCGCCCATATGCCTCAAACATTGCGCGTTCATTGTTGTAACTCATGGTCTGCGCGATGCGCACGTAATCCTGGAGCGTGTTGGCAGGGCCGTAAGTGGCGTTCATCGCACTATTGAAGGCAGTGAGCTGCTTGAATCCGCCTCCACCATAGTGATAGCTCCAGGTCTCATTGGGCGGCCAGAGCTGATCGGCTGGGATGATTTTTTTAATGCTGCTGATTGTGGGAATGGCTGGACCAGGGCTGGTTTCAGTATTGAAGCCCCATGCTCCGCCGCTGTGGATCAGGCGACCCGTGGTGCGGTTGGCATCGACAAGCCAATATGAAGGCGCGACATAATCATAGGGCCCAGACATCTTCACGCCGCTTTGGCCGCTTACGCTGGTGGGACGCGCTGATGCGGACGAAAGGGTGGGATTGGGCCAGTGCGTTTCCGCTTCAATGTTCAGATACGCGCTCTCCACATTGGAAGGCGGTGGGCCGTCGCTTCCGTTAAGCCAAACGAGCAGGCTAGGATGGCTGCGAAGCCGCAGCATTTGTGAGCGCAGGGATGCGGTAGCAACCTGCATGTTTTCCGGTGTCCACTTGTTCCAGTGCTCCCACTGGTCGCAGCAACACCAGCCAAGCATTACGAGGACGCCCTTCTGGTCCGCGAGGCGGAAGAAGTCCGCCGTATCCAATTTCCCTTCGAGACGAATTGTGTTCAAACGCATGTCGCGCACCATCTGGAATTGGTCGCGAAGCCTGTCGGGATTCTGGCGGAGAAGCATGTCCTGCGACCAGCCGCCTCCACGAATGAGAATGCGCTTGCCGTTCACGCGAAAGAGCCGGTGACCGTCATCAAGCTCGGACGTAACCTCACGAATACCGAACTGAACGGATTGCTGATCGGAAAGCTGTCCATTGTCTCGGAAGCTGATGGTGAGTGTTTGAAGATTCGGCGGCCCCATTTGCCAGGGCCACCAGATGCGCGGATTGTGAATGCGAAGCTCAGAGAACTTGTCGGGGGTGAAGGCAACGGTGGTCTGCTGGTTCGGCGGGAGGTCCACAGCCTGCTGAACATGAATGCTCCCGATAGTCGCAATCGCAGTCCCGTGTATGGGTTTGTCCGTTGAATTGCGAAGCTCGCCATAAACCGTTAAATCGGCTTCGTGGAGAGAGGCATCTGTGAAGTGAGTGGTGGCCAGAGGCGAGCGAACCGAAACCGGGCCGCTGGTGCGCAGGCTCACGGGGCCCCAAAGTCCCATGTCTTTGTCGGGCGGGGACGGATTCCAGTCGACCCAGTTAATGCCAAGATCGAGCGGAGTGGGCGCGAAGGTCTCTACGGCAACGACGTTGTCCGCGCCCGCTGTCAGCTTGTCCGTTACGTTAAACTCATAGGTCCGGTACGCGCCGGCAACCTGATCCCGGCTTGCAACGAGCTTGCCATTAAGCCAGATTTCAGCGCTGTAGTTGATTCCCCCAAAGTAGAGCCATAAGGTCTTTCCCTTCTGAGCCGACGCGACGTGGAAGACCTTTCGATACCACCAGCCGCAACGGTAAGGACTGTCCTGCGGCATGGGCTCGTTCGAAAAAGTCGTGCCGATCGGGTAGGAAGTGCCGGGGATGCTTCGGAGGTTCATGGCATAGTACGGATCCTTGAACACGCCGGCAGCGACTTGCGCTGCGAGCACCGTGGATGGAACGGTTGCCGTGATCCAGCCCTGCGGTTGGAACGCAGAAGTAGAAATGCTCTGGCCTGTTGCTGAAACCGTGCAGGCGGATTGCAGCTTCCATCCTTCGTGGAGCGGAGCTTCAGACGCGAGGATGGGAAGAGCAACGAAAATGACGGCGGATGCAGCGCAGATTCGGCTAAGCAGATTCGGCATAGAGGCCTTTGTACCAGAAATCGCCTAGGTTGTGCAGCCGCCTCTCTCACATTTCAAACGATTTAACCCCACGGCGCTCCGCGCTTGTCGTCGAGCTCGCGATCCAGCAAGGTTGCAGCAGATATGAGCGCAAGATGCGTGAATGCCTGGGGAAAATTTCCAAGGTGCTCGCCGCTCGAACCCAATTCTTCGGAGTAAAGTCCGAGATGATTGGCGTAGCTCAACAACTTGTCAAAGAGAAGACGGGCGCGTTCCTTCTGATGCGCTCGAGCGAGGCACTCTATATACCAGAAGGAGCATGCGGTGAAGCTGCCTTCCTCGCCGCGCAAGCCGTCGATCGGGTCCAAAGTATTGTCGTAACGGTACACGAGCGTGTCTTCCACCAGGTGGTGCTCAATCGCTTTCAAGGTGCTGAGCCAGCGCTCGTCGACCGGACTGATAAACCGCATGAGCGGCATCAGCAGTACTGAAGCATCCAGGGACTCTGAGCCTTTATATTGCACGAACGAATTGAGCCGCTTGTTCCAGAAATTCGCGTATATATCGTCGTGAATCTGGTTGCGGATTTCACGCCACTTGATGGTAGGACCGGACAGTGAGCGCTTGTCCGCAAGCCGAATGGCGCGGTCAAATGCGACCCAGCACATAAGGCGGGAGTGAAGGAATTCGCGCCGCCCGCCGCGCACTTCCCAGATGCCTTCATCGGGCCGTTTCCAGTTTTTCGCCAGCCATTCGAGAATGCGCTGGATGTCCATCCAGCCATCATGCGAGATTCCGTCGCCATACTTATTGGCGAGATATACCGCATCCATAAACTCGCCGTAGATATCGAGCTGAAGCTGCTTGTATGCCGCATTGCCGATGCGGACGGGCCGCGAATTCTCGTATCCAGAGAAGTTCTTGAGGGATATTTCTTCGAGCTCCTGTTCGCCATTGGGGCGATACATTAACTGCAAGGGGCCGTGCTGCGCGTCCTCGTGCATGCGGTGGCGAATCCAGTGCGTGAAGTCGCGCGCCTCTTGTACAAAGCCCAACCGGATGAACGCATAAAGCGTGAAGGACGAGTCCCGCAGCCAGGTGTAACGGTAGTCCCAGTTGCGCTCGCCGCCGATATGCTCGGGCAGACCGAAGGTCGGCGCGGCTATCAGAGATCCATAGTCCGCGCTGAAAAGCAATTTGAGTGTCAACGCCGAGCGGTGCACCATCTCCCGCCAGCGCCCCTTGTATTGGGAGCGGGCAATCCAACCGCGCCAGAAGTCTGTTGTTTCTTTAAAGTGCTTCTCGATCAACTTTGGATCGAGCGCGGCTTTGCCGTCATTCCCTTCCTCTTCCGCTTCACCGAAGACTACAGTTGCGGATTCGCCTGGCTTCAGCACGAACACGGCTGAAGCATCGGACCCGTCAATCGTCATTGGAACGGTGGCGTGCAGCCTCATGGCGGGAAGCTTCCCCGAAGGAACAAAGAGAATCGATTCTCCGTCGCTCTCCACCTTATGTTTAACGCGCGCGTAATCAAATCGCGGCGCGCAGCGCATTTCAAACTTCACCTCACCCTTGATGGCGCGGATCATGCGGATGATGTGATGGCCGAAGTGCTGGATGTCCAGCTTTTCAACCACTGGCATGAAGTCGGTTATCTCGACTACTCCGTCGTCAGAGAGGAAGCGAGTTAGAAGGATGTTGGTGTCCGGCAAATAGAGCTGCCGCGTCCGCATGTTTTTGAGTTCGGCAGAGATTCGAAAATGCCCACCCTTCCCCGGATCCAGCAGGCCCGCGAAGATTGTGGGTGAGTCAAAGCTTGGGAAACAGAGGAAATCGATGCTGCCGTTGGAACCAACGAGCGCGATGGAGCGCATGTTGCCGATAACACCGTATTTCTCAATGGGCTGAAACGATTGGGACTTGTCCATAGCTCCACTGGCTTAGATGTGAACGGATGCGGAAGGTTTGTTGCTAAACCTTTGGTAAACCGCAGGATCGGAACTATTCGAAGAATCGCATGAGACCGGTGGGCGGAAGGTCGGGAACGAGAAATTTGCAAGGAGATCCGGCCTCGCTAGTCAAAGCCTCTGCTGCGAGATATCCGCTGCGCACGCCGCTTTCCATGGTGGAAGGCCAACCGGTGGCGGTCCAGTCGCCGGCGAGATAGACACCCTGCCAAGGGCTCTCCGACGACGGGCGAATTTGATCCAGCAAGGGCCGAATTGAGTAGGTGGCACGGACTTCTTTAGTAACGGCGGCTTTGAGCAGCTTTGCATCTTTGACACCTGGGAAGAAGAGCGCGAGCTCGCGAATCGCAAGATCGATGATCGGCTGTCGCTCCATTGACACTAGCGATTTTGAGGCGCTGATGACGAGCTCAATGTAACTTCTCTGCGCTGAGCGAGAGTCCGCGTGCAGCTTGGATTTGTTGTATAGCCACTGGATGGTGGTATCGAGCAAAGCGGCGTGAGTGAGGCTGGTAATTGCGCGGTCAAACCAGAGATGAACGCTTGTGATGGGTGAATGACGGAACTGAGCGAGGCGCTCGCCGAGGATTTCGCTCTCGGGATTGCGCGGCATAGCGGGGAGCAGCTTTGTGAGCGCTTCGAATGGTAGCGCAAGAACTACGTTGTCGCTCAGGAATTCATCGGTTCCTCCGCGAACGATCCACTGCGTTTCGGTCGGCCCTATCGCGTCAACGCTGGTGCGAAGATGGACTTCTCCGCCGCGGGCGAGGATATATTCAACTGCGCGGCTGTAGAGATCGCTAAGCGGGATGCGCGGAATGCCCATGCGGCCGCCCTCTGCGGAAAAGAGGAATGCCTCACGAAATACTTTGCCGGCATAGCGCACTGAGATGTATTCAGGGTCTTCGTTCAAGGCGCTTGCCAGTACAGGATTCCAGAAACGCTGGATAGCGCGCGGCGTTTGGCGATAGCGCGTCAGCCATTGCGCGAACGTCTCTTCCGAATCAGGCGGAGTTGCGCGAAGGAAGGCCCGAATGCCGCGGGCGATTGTGAGCTTGTCGGCGACGGTAAAGCACCTGGCACTGAGGAACGACCATGCCGTATGGAATGGCGCAGGCAAGCGAGTTGGGGAGAGCGTGCTGCAGCGCCCGCCCGGCTCGATGAAAGTGATGGCGCTGGACCAGAAAATCTCGTCCTGAACGCCGAGGCGGCGGTAAAGGTCGATGAGGTTTGTGCAGCAGCCTAGCAGGATGTGCTGGCAGTTGTCGATGACCTCGCCCGTGCCGGGGTGCTCATACGAGGATGCGCGTCCACCCACGTAGGGGCGCCGCTCGACAAGTCGAACCTTATAGCCGATGTCAGACAATGCGCACGCGGCAGCCAGACCAGCGACTCCCGCTCCGACGACTGTGACAGTTTGCCGCATGGTTAGCTCTTCCCTGCTCCAGTGCGAGCCAGAAGGGTACGCACAAGCCCTCGTGCGAGGATCGTGAGCTTAGTTGCGGAAGGGACTGCGATTCTCTGCGCGAAGACTTCATATTGATCGCGCTCGATGCGACTAAGAAGACAATGGTAAATCGAGATGAGGACCCATAGCGCCGAGCGCGAGTCTGGGTCGATAAGAGGCAACAGCTCGAAGCCAGACCTATAGTAATGTTCGGCGCGTTCTGCGAGTGCGGCGAGGAACTCGCGCTGATTAGGAGCGAGCGGAGCGGGGTGCACTGCGAGGTCGGCGATCGAGACGCGATGCCGATCCATCTCGTCGAGTGGAAGATAGACGCGCTTGCGGTCCACGTCTTCGCGCACGTCGCGAAGGATATTGGTGAGTTGGAAGGCAATGCCGGTTTCTTCTGCGAGCTTCTCGGCGCGCGGATCGCTGTAACCGAAGATGCGGATGCAGACGAGGCCGACTACCGAGGCGACGAGATAGCAGTAGTGGTAGAGGTCTTCGAAGGTGGCGTAAGTGTCATATGAATCCGGCGAGCCCGAATGAATGGCAGCGCGTTGGAGGTCCATCGCCGTGCCTTCGACGAGTTGGTCGAGCAGAGACGAGGGAATCCCGAAGCTGCGTTGTGCGTCAGCCAAGGCGATGAAGACAGGATCATTGGTAAGGCCGCCCAGTGCAGCAGCATGCCACGCGGCGAGCCATGCGTTCATCCGTGTACGGCGGTCATCAAGCGAGAGCGACTCGTCATCGGAGAGGTCGTCGGCTTGGCGCATGAACGCATAGACCGCACAAATGGCATCGCGCTTGTGGCTGGGCAACGCCAAAAAGGCATAATAGAAATTCTTCGCTTCCCGACGGGCGATTTCACGGCAGGCGGAATAAGCTTCGGCGGTGGTCACGCGGCGGGTCTCTGGCGGGCGAGGCTGCGTCTCAGGAATTTACCGGTGAGGGCGCGCACGAGAAGCGCCGCCTTGCGTGATTTGGAGATGGCGGGGCGCGAACGAAGAACGTCGTAGCCCTGAGCCTCGATTGAGCGGAGAATTTCCAGGCCGCCTCGCGAAAACAGATCGAGATCGATGGCGAGGTCACGGTCTACCATTCCGATGAGCGGCAGCCCCTGGCGCATCGTATTACGAGCGTACTCAACTTCGTAACGCATTAGGTTCCGAAACTGCTCGGTGAATTTTCCCGCAGCGATGCTGGCCTCATCCACTCCGAAGCGGCGCATGTCCTCTTGCGGAAAGTAAATGCGATTGCGGCCATAGTCGGAGCGCACATCCTGCCAGAAATTGGCGAGTTGCAGGGCCGTGCATGTGAAGTCGGAGAGACGAAATCGCTCCGGGTCACTGTAGCCGCAGACATAAAGCACGATATGGCCCACAGGGTTCGCTGAATAGTGGCAGTAGTCGAGTACATCCTGCATGGTATCCATGCGGACGTTGCGCTGATCGCGCCGGAAGGCGACGAGAAGATCGGCGAAGGGCTGCTGAGGGATGTTGCAGGCGCGAATGGTATCAGCGAGCGCGACGAAAACCGGGTGGCGGGTTTCGCCGCGGTAGCAGGCATCGAGCTCGCGTCCCCAAAGTTCGAGCAGGGCCAGTGACTGCTCCAGGTTACCGGTTTCGTCACCCAGATCGTCAGAAACGCGGCAATAAGCGTAGATGGCCCGGAAGTGAGGGCGGAGGCGTTCAGGCAGGAACCACGAGGCAACGTGGAAGTTCTCGTAGTGGGTCTCGGTGAGGCGGCGGCACCAGTCCCGTGCTTCCTCAAGCGAAGGCGCAACAGGGGGCATGCGGTATTCCGGCGGTAGGGCGGCCCATCCCTGTTCGATCAATTGTGCAGTGGTCGCCGTCATGCGGTCCTCATGGAATAATTGCCGTCTTGATGTGGGCCGAGCGGCTCATCAGATTGCGGTAGACTTCGCCCACCTCCGTCAGAGGGGCGCGCCCGGTGATGTATTCGTGGCATTTGAATTGGCCGCTCCGAATGAGGTCAAAAGCCTTGCGGGCCGTTGAAGGCGTGTGGTGAAAACTGGCCTTCAGCGTGATGTCGTTGTAGTGCAAACGGTTGGTGTCGAATTCGACCTTTGTTCCAGAGGGTGGACCGCCAAAGAAGTTGACCGTGCCTCCCTTGCGCACCATGTCCACGGCCCACTGCCAAGTGGTGGGAAGAGCAACGGCCTCGATTGCTATGTCCACACCCCGATTGCACGGCGTGAGGGCGCGAACAGCGGCGATGGGATCCTTCACAGCTGTAGTCTGTACCACCTGCTCGGCGCCAAATGTGCGTGCCGCATCGATTTGTTCTTCATGCTTGACGACCGCGATGACATGCAGGCCCGCGATTTGCGCCGCATTAATGAACATAAGGCCGATGGGCCCTGCTCCGATCACAGCCATTGTGTCTCCGCGGTGCGCACCGGATTCATCGAGCCCGCGGACCACACAGGCCAGCGGTTCAGTAAGAGCTGCATGCTCATAAGGCAAATCGGGAGGCAGGAGCAGCGTATTCTTCTCAACGATGCGCGCGGGGATACGGATATATTCGGCGTAGGCGCCATTGTTGAAGAGCAAGTCATCGCAAAGGTTCTGCTGGTCGTGCTTGCAGAAGTAGCATTTGTCGCATGGGGCGGAGTTGAGCGCGACGACGCGATCGTTTACACGGAACTTCGTGACTCCTGCGCCAATTTCATGGACCGTGCCAGCAAGCTCGTGCCCAAAGGGAATCGGCGGCTTAAGCATCTTGGCGTGATAACCGCGACGGTAGACTTTGAGATCCGTACCGCAGGTCAGCGCGGCGTGCACTCGCACGACGATTTCGCCGGAGCCTGCTATGGGCACAGGCACTTGCTCGATGCGCACATCCTCTTTGCCGTACAGAACGGCGGCTGTCATCCGCTGGGCCATCGCTTCTATTTTCTCAGACTTGCGGCGACTGCGGCTCAATGAAGATCTTCATAGATGAAGGACCGGGATTCGACGCTACGTGAATCGCTTTTACGGCGTCTTCGAGCGAGAAGCGGTGCGAGATGAGCCGGGTGAGATCGAAACCCCTGGCGTAACCATCAAAGACAAACTGTGCCGCCTCGTCCTGAATCTCCTCGGAAGCGCTGTACGAGCCGATGAGTGACTTTTCATCCATGCAGACGGCAGCGGGATCGATTGTCGCGTCACCGCGCTGGGTCTGCGCGAAGAGCAGGACACGACCACCGGGCCGGGCTGCGTCCATTGCAGTTTTTATGAGTGAATTGCCCCCGACGGCAAGAATCACGGCGTCCGCACCTCGCCCTTCACTTGCGTCGCAAGTCAGGCTGATGACGTCCTGTCGGCCAGCATCGATGGGGCGGCTGAGGCCGTAGGCTGCCGCGATCTTATGGCGCTCAGGGAAGAGATCAGACGTGAGCACGCGTGCTCCCGTGCGCGCGGCAAGTGCGGCAAGAAGGATTCCGATGGGGCCTTGACCGATGACAAGCACGGTTTCGTCGGACGCCAAGTTGAGATTCTGAATGGCCTTGTAGCACGTGTTCACAGGCTCAACAAACGCGGCCTGCTCGAAAGGCACGCCATCGGGAATTTTGACGAGGCCGCGACGGACGATCCAGTCCATGACGCGAACATATTCGGCGAAGCCGCCGCCTGCCGGTTCAAACCCAGCGGTGCAGCCGACTTTTTTGTATACCGGACACTGCGCGAAGGTCTTTTTGCGGCAGTAGTAACACTTTCCGCAAGGGATGTGATGGAAGACCATGACACGGTCGCCTACGGCGAACCCCGTGACACCATCTCCGACAGCGGCGATGGTCCCGGCGGTTTCGTGTCCGAAGATGCGGGGAGCCGAGTGCGAGCCGGTGTGGATCTTTTTGAGATCGGTGCCGCAGATGCCGCAGGCAGCGACGCGGATCAGAACATCGCCGGGGCCGATCTGCGGAACGGGAACTGTTTCAACGCGAACATCGTTAACGCCGCGATAGACCGCCGCACGCATTTCAGACGGGATGGGAGCTTTCGTCATTCTTTCTCAATGTACAGCGAGTAGAGGATTATCGGTCGTGCCGGACGGCCTTATGCATGAATCGTGGCAGCGCGTTCGCAGCCGCGCTGCTGTTCTTGCCGAGGCGTTGCAAACTGGCCCAATATTGCGGGTGGAGGGCGGCGTAGGCAAGGAATGCAGGCATGCGCAGCTCACCGTTGGCGTTGATGAATCGACTGAAGTCTGGGAGGCGGTCGAGGTAGCCGTCGGAGACGCCTTTGAAGCAATAGAAGGGGAGGCTGCGGGCGGCGGCGGCGCGGGCGATCGCAGCAGCTTCCATGTCAACGAGGACCGCTTGATGCTGCATTGCCAGTGCGCGCTTTTCATCGTAGCGGGCTACGCGGTCCAGGGTGACCAGGCGGAAGCCGTTCGGGCTGGCAGTGGCGAAACTCTCGCCTTTGGCGGCGTCAACTACTTCAGAAATTACGCAGACCTGAGGGGGCTTTACGGCGCATGTAAGCGCGCCGGCCCATCCGTAAGAGACCAGGATGGCGGGGTTCGACTCCGCAAAGGCCCGCCCCACAGCGCGTTCTGCCGCCGCTGAGCCCATGCCTCCCGCGATGGCAATTGCCTGAGATTCGCCGATACGGCCCGTCCACAGATTGGAGCCAGGGCTCTGCCATGTACGGACGAGCGGCTTCAGCTCTGCAGGCAATGCGGCGATGATGGCGATAGTGCTCATGCTGAAGGCGCGTACCCATGCGTGCGGAACCAATCGATGGCGGAGCGTAGAGCCTCGTAGACCGGCGTCACGCGGAAGCCAAGCTCGCGTTGCGCCTTTGCCGAGGATGCGAACATCTTCTTTTTGCCCATGCGAACGGCTTCGACAGTAGCGCGCGGTTCGCAGCCACGGATGCGACCAGTAACGATTTCGTCGAAGACTGCGAAAGTCATGGCGACTCCGTGCGGCACTCGCATGGTGGGCGAAGGCAGGCCCGTGATGGCGGACATCTTATCGAGGATCTGCTTGAGAGTGAGGTTTTCTCCACCAAGAATGTAGCGCTCGCCGGGGCGGCCTTTCTGCAGGGCCGCGCAATGCGCGAGCGCGACCTCCGAGACATCGACGATGTTGAGGCCGGTGTCAACATATGCCGGGAATTTGCGGTTGAGGAAGTCAACGACGATGCGTCCAGTGGGCGTGGGTTTGACGTCCTGAGCGCCGACGGGCGTGGTGGGATTGAGAATGATGACCTGCTGCCCTGTGCGCGCAGCTTCGATGGCGCCCTGCTCGGCAAGAAACTTCGATCGCTTGTAGTGACCGATCATGTCGGCAATGGAAACGGGCGTGGCTTCGTCCACGATGGTTCCGTCAGCCTTGAACCCCATGGTGGCCACGCTGGAAGTATAGACGCAACGCGGGACCCCTTCTTCACGAGCGATGCGCAGCAGGGTGCGAGTGCCCTCGACATTGGAGGCGTACATGGCCTCGGGGCGTGGCACCCAGAGACGGTAGTCAGCTGCGACGTGCATGAGCGCATCGCAGCCGCGAATGGCGGAGCGAAGGCCCTCTGGTTGGAGCAGATCACCGGTAACAGTATCGGCATCGACACCGTGAAGATTCGAGAGATTGCTGGTTTTGCGTACGAGCGCACGCAACTGCGCGCCCTGATGGGCAAGGTGACGAGCAACATGCGCGCCGACGAACCCGGTGGCCCCGGTAACAAAGACTTTCATCGGCTTACGACGAGCCTTTGGCCGCGAGTTGCTGCGCCTGGAGAACGACGAGTTCGCTGAGGTCCTTCTTTTCGAGACCGTGAACTTCTTTGTTGAATTCGTCTACCTTGCTTGACCAATTCATCGAGCAGAATTTGGGGCCGCACATGGAGCAGAAAGCCGCTTCCTTGTAATAGTCGTCCGGCAGGGTCTCATCGTGCATTGCGCGCGCAGTTTCCGGGTCGAGCGAGAGCGCGAATTGCTTCTCCCAGTCGAAGGTGTAGCGCGCATAGCTGATGGCGTCATCGCGGTCCTGCGCGCCGGGCCGGTGGCGAGCGATATCGGCGGCGTGGGCGGCGATCTTGTATGCGATCATGCCGTCCTTTACGTCCTTCTCGTTGGGCAGACCGAGGTGCTCCTTGGGCGTGACGTAGCAGAGCATGGAGGCGCCATGCCAGCCGATCATCGCCGCGCCGATGGCCGAGGTGATGTGGTCGTAGCCGGGGGCAATGTCTGTGACCAGCGGGCCGAGCGTATAAAAGGGCGCACCAAAGCAATACTCGACTTCCTTGTCCACCTGCTCCTTGATTTTGTCGAGCGGCACGTGGCCGGGGCCTTCGATCATCACCTGCACGTCGTCCTGCCAGGCGCGTGCGGTGAGTTCACCCAAGGTCTTCAATTCGGAGAACTGCGCTTCATCGCTGGCATCGGCAATGGAGCCAGGACGCAGGCCGTCGCCGAGGGAGAAGCTGACGTCGTATTTCGCCATGACCTTCACAATGCGATCGAAGTTCTCATAGAGGAAGTTCTGCTTGTGATGGTGGGTCATCCACTGCGCGAGGATGGCGCCTCCGCGGCTCACGATTCCGGTGATGCGCTTTGCCACGAGCGGAACGTATTGAATGAGCACGCCTGCGTGGACGGTGAAGTAATCGACACCCTGCTGGGCCTGCTCCTCAATGACTTCAAGGTAGACGTCAATGTTCAAGTCTTCGAGCTTCTTTACGCGGTTGAGCGCCTCATAAATGGGCACGGTGCCGATGGGCACGGGCGAGTGGCGCAGGATGGCATTGCGAATCTCGGGGATGTTGCCGCCCGTGGAGAGGTCCATCACGGTATCGGCTCCGTGTTGCACGGCCATGTGAAGCTTGCGCAGCTCCTCATCGATGTTGGACGTGATGGCGGAGTTGCCGATGTTGGCGTTGACCTTGCAACGCGTGGCAATGCCGATGCCCATGGGCTCCAGCTCGGGGTGGTTGATGTTGGCCGGGATAATAAGACGTCCGGCAGCGATTTCACTGCGCACCAACTCGGGCGAGATACTCTCGCGCCTTGCAACGTAGGCCATCTCTTCAGTGACTTTTCCCTGGCGGGCAAAATGCATTTGCGACATGTTGGTGTCGCCGGTGCGGGCGGCCTCGGCGCGGCGTTTCACAATCCACTCGGCGCGCGGCTGAAGAATCTCCAAAGTTGCGTTCTGCTGTAGGCTGCCGGTTGTCATTGCTTCACCCCTTCGAGTCGGTCGGATGTTCGGATTATAAATTGATGTGGAACGGCGTTGCTCCCGGCGCAAAGGAGCGCGCTTTCGATACGATGCACAGCACACAACGTATTTGTTGCATGATCCGGTTGCCGGTCCTACACTTGTAGCATCGTTATGCAGAGCAAACATCAGGGCCTGAAAATTGGTATTGCGATAGTTGTTGTGCTGGCCGCGGTAGCCTATCTGGCGATCAGCGGGGTGCGGTCGAACAAGAGCTACTACGTCACAATTCAGGAGCTGCAGGCGATGGGGTCAAAGGCCTATACGCGCCACCTGAGAGTGGCGGGGACGGTTGAACCCGGCTCGATTCAGCACTCCGGCACAAATGCGAATTTCGTTCTGGTGGAATATTCGAACAAACTCCACGTGTCATATGAGGGCGAGGATCCGCCACCGGACACTTTCAAGGACAACGCTCAAGCGCTGGCCATAGGTACCTACGGACATGATGGGGTCTTCCACGCGACACAACTGCAGGCGAAGTGCGCGTCGAAGTATGCGCCGGCAAAACCGGGTGCCGCGCCGAATGCGTCAAATGCTCAAGCTTCGGTGACGGAAAAGCCCGCGACAGCGCCAGCGGCTGCGAACTAGGTTCGCGCGCTTTTGATTGCGCGCGGGATGTACCCCGTTCTGAATCCTTTTCCTGCCGTGAATCTCTAATAGGCAGAACACAATAATATGGAGTTCGCGCTTCCCTGGAGTTGCGGCTTCGCTCCTTTCCTTATCTCTTGTGGCCTGAGACCAAATACCTTGCGAGCGAAAGCTGTGGAATTCGCACGCTGAGTTTTCATGCAGCCAAGCTAGAAAAACAAGAACATCGCAAGACTTCGCAACCACCAAAAGCCCCGGCCTGGAAACCGGGGCCTTTTTTTGCAATAAATCTGAACACCTATTCCGCATTTTCCGTCTTAGGGGTTGAATAGCAGCATGGCGACGGCACATCCCATCGGCGCTGAGGAGACGGACAGGTTGCCTGAAAGCGAGCGTACAGCGGGCCGCGATGAGGAGTTTTCGCTGCTTGTCTACCGCCAGCACAGGTTTGTCTTCCGGGTGGCTTTTGCGCTTCTGCGCAACCGGCAGGACGCGGAGGATGTTGCACAGGAGACCTTTCTGAAGCTGTACCGAAATGGCCGCTGGCGGGAGATGCGGGATGAAAGAGCATTCCTGGCGCGCACGGCATGGAGGTTGGCGCTTGATCTGCGGCGCACTCCAGTTATGGAAACGGCTGAAGTGGATACGGATGCAATGCCGTCCGGAGCAACTTCACCGGAGCAGCACGCCGTCGACGTGAGCAGCGCCGCGATGCTGCATCGGATGATCGACACGCTTCCGGAAGAGCTTCGGCAACCGCTGGCGCTCTCGGGAATCGAGGAGATGAACTCGCGGGAGATCGGCGAGGTGCTGGGGCTGGCAGAAGGCACTGTTCGCACGCGGTTGATGCGGGCAAGGCAGTTGCTGAAGGAGAAGATTGCCAATGCGAAAGGAGGAAGACCATGCGGGACGAGTTCGACGCGCTCGTAGACAGCGCCGTGAAGGGCTATGCGGCAGCGGAGCCGACGCCGGAACTGGCGGCGAAGATTCTGCAACATGCGCAAAGTGAGCGGTTGCCGAGGCGCAAGGGCTGGAAGCTGGCGCTGGCCTTTGCTCTGCCCCTGGCTGCGGGCGCGGTGCTGGCGGTTGTGCTGGTTGAGCAGCCGAGTTCGCCTCAGGCTCCAACGCCGCTAGCGGTGGTTCCGGCGGCACCGAATGTTGCCCAGACGGCGAAGGTATTGGAACCTGAGCCCGTTCGCGCGCGACGCAGGGTTGCGGTGGCGCAAGGGCCTGCGAAGTCGGCGACTCGTCCACTTCCGGCTCCGTATACAAAGCAAGAACTGGCGCTGGTGGCCTTCGTCGAGCAGCATCCGAAGGAAGCCGCTGCGTTCGCGAAGGTTGAAAGCCAGCCCCTGAAGCCGATACCTGAGCAGCCCCTTACGATCTCGCATCTTGAAGTCGCACCGTTGACCATAGCCTCACTCGACCAGGAGAAATAGATGATGACACGAATGAAGTTCGCCTCCGCATTGCTTGTAGTGGCGTTTGCCTTCGGCGCGACGAGTTGGTCGCAGGATTCGCAAGCGACGGGTAATGCGTCATACAGACAAAGCCCAGAGCGTTATTTCCGGCTCACGTTCCGTGTGCTGGACCTCTCACCTGAGGGCAAGATAGCAGACGCACGTGCTTACAACGAGATCATCGCCACAGGTCCCAAAAGCGACCACACAAGTTCCATCCGGACAGGAGACAGGGTTCCGGTGGCAACAGGAAGCTACTCAGCTGCGAGCCTCGTGAATACGCAATTCACATACATCGACGTAGGAACGGACATTGACGCGACCAGAGCGGAGGTCGTTGACCAGACACTTCGTCTTCACGTCACTGCGAACATCTCCAGCATGTCTGCTCCGGTGCTCCTGGGCAATGTGCATGAGCCTGTAATTCGCCAGACCAAGTGGGAATCCAACGTCACAGTTCCAATTGACAAAGCGACGCTCATCTTCTCCTCTGACAACAGTAGCGACAAGGGTAAAACCGAGCTTGAGCTGACGGCGACGCCTATCAATCAGTAGCTGGCAGTCCGTCTTTCAGTCCATTAAAAAGCCCGGCCTTTTGAGCCGGGCTTTTTGGGGTTGGGCTGTGGGGGAAGCTTTCAACCTCAGCTTCCGGGAAGCGCTCTTACAGCTTCTCGTAGAATTCGCAGGCCGAGCAGGAGATATAGACTCCGCCAGGGATGCCGCGCTCGCGATCCTTCACGCGCTTGACGATGCGGGTGGGCTTGCTGCACTTGGGGCAGTCGGTGCTCTTGGTTGTATCCATGACCTTCTTACGGTCAGCGGTCTTTGCAATCTTGGCCATGACGGCTCATTCTCCTCGGAGATCTCTTGTGCGCAGCCATGCAGGAGGCGCACGCGTACTGGGCTTTCCGGTATTTCGCCCGGGATGACTGCCACGAAAAGGATTTCGGGAGCGGATTGGGCGGCGGGAAAGACTCCGTGCTCGCTCCTTTAGTTTACATCAAAGATTGCGGCTGTCTTGCGGGGGTAAGCTGGTGGCATGAATCCTCTGGTTTCTGTTGAGTGGCTCGCGTCGCATTTGGGCGACAAGAATGTGGTGGTGCTGGATGCGACGCTTCCTCCGGTGGGCGTGAAGCCGCCGGTGGATACGCGAGCGCGCTATAGGGAGCAGCATATTCCCGGTGCGGTGTTCTTCGACATTGAGGAGTTGTCAGACCACTCGACTCCGCTGCCGCACATGCTTCCGACCCATGAAAGTTTTGGCGAGAGCATGGCCGAACTCGGAGTGAGCGACGAGGCGACGATTGTGGTGTACGAGCAGGAGGGGGTCTTCTCTGCTCCCCGGGCCTGGTGGATGCTGCGGGTGTTCGGCGCGAAGGACGTTCGTGTGCTGGATGGCGGCCTCCGCGCCTGGACGGACGCGGAACTCCCGTTGGGGTCGGGGGCAGTGCAGCGGGCGAGGGCGACGTTCACGGCGAAGCTGAATGAAGACGCGATTGTCGACTTGAAACAGATTTTGTACTTCATACAAAACAAAGGACAGATTCTCGACGCGCGGTCGGCTGGGCGGTTTTCGGGGCAGGCTCCTGAGCCGAGGTCCGGGCTCAGCTCGGGACACATGCCGGGAGCGACGAACCTACCCTTCACCGAGCTGGCCGAGAGAGGCCGATTGAAAAATGTGGAGGTACTGCGCGAGATTTTTTATTCTCGTGGCATCGACGTTGGACAGCGTGTGACAACTACGTGTGGGTCAGGCGTTACGGCTGCTGTGCTTGCCCTGGGGCTGGAGATCGCCGGAGCGAAATCAGTTGGCTTGTACGACGGATCCTGGTCTGAGTATGCTCAAGTGCCCAACGCTGTCATCGAGAAGTCCTAGCAGCCAACAGCATGATTTTTTTCGCGGCTGCGCAGTTCATTTGAAAACAAAGGGTTCCCAGGAAGCCTTTTCGCTGTAATTCATTGATTTCAAAAGAGTTTCAGGGAAAGCATCCTTCCCTAGATCATTGATTCGAAAGAGTTTTCTGGGTATTTCAGCGAAGGGTTTGCTTGGAGCCACCCCGACGAACTGCTGAATTTTCCCCTTTATTCCAGTGTAGCAATTTGGAGGAAACTCAAATGCATTGGCTTTCTGCTGTTCTTTGTTGGAGTTGAGGCTGGCAGGACTTGACACGCGGAAGTGCAGGTCCCTCCGCTTTGCTCACGGATGACAGTACTCCTCCTCTCGATTGTGAGAGCGAAGAGTTTTGCTTTAGGATGAAGCGCAGTTCCCTTTTCCGTTTCCGGATCCCAAGAGAAATTCCTGCAGTAGTTCAAAATTCAAGAAGAAGTTTTACAGCGGAGAGGTATGACCACTGCGACTTGCGATATTGGACTGATTGGCCTCGCGGTAATGGGGCAGAACCTTGTGCTGAACATGAACGACCACGGGTTTAAGGTGGCCGTGTTCAACCGCACCGTGTCGAAAGTGGATGAGTTTCTGGCCAATGAGGCGAAGGGCACACAGGTGGTGGGCGCCCACTCGATTGAGGAGTTTCTCAGTCTGTTGAAGCGGCCTCGGCGCGTGATGCTGATGGTGAAGGCGGGCGGGGCAGTGGACGCGGCGATTGAACAACTGCTTCCGCATCTGGAGCCGGGCGATATTGTGATCGACGGCGGCAACTCGCTTCATACAGATTCGACCCGGCGGGCGCGGGAGCTGGCGGCGAAGGGAATTCTGTTTATCGGGACTGGAGTTTCAGGCGGCGAAGAGGGCGCGCGATTTGGCCCGTCGATTATGCCGGGCGGGAATCCGGCGGCGTGGCCGCATGTGAAGGAGATTTTCCAGGCGATTGCGGCGAAGGTGGAAGACGGAACTCCATGCTGCGACTGGGTAGGTGAGGAGGGCGCGGGGCATTTCGTGAAGATGGTCCACAACGGCATTGAGTACGGTGATATGCAGTTGATTTGCGAGGCATACCAGTTGCTGCAGCAGGGGCTGGGGCTGAGCGCGGACGAGCTGCACGAGATTTTTGCCGAGTGGAACAAGGGTGAACTAGACAGTTTTTTGATTGATATCTCGGCGGAGATCTTTGCGAAGAAGGATGAAGACGGCGAGCCGATGGTGGACAAGATTCTGGACACGGCGGGGCAAAAGGGCACGGGCAAGTGGACCGCGATTGGCGCGCTGGATCTTGGGATTCCGGTGACGCTGATTGGCGAGTCAGTGTTTGCGCGTTGTTTGTCTGCACTGAAAGACGAGCGCGTGGCGGCGGCAAAGGTGCTGAATGGACCGAAGGCGGCCAGCAAGACCACGGGGAATAAGGAGTTTATTGAAGACGTACGACGCGCGCTGTACTGCTCAAAGATGGTCAGCTACGCGCAGGGCTACATGCTGCTGCGCGAGGCGGCGAAGGAGCAGGGTTGGAAGCTGAACATGGGCGGCATCGCGCTGATGTGGCGCGGGGGATGCATCATCCGGAGCCAGTTTTTGGGGAAGATTCGGGACGCGTATGAGCGGATGCCGGGGCTGAGCAATCTGCTGCTGGATGAGTTCTTCGCGGATGTGCTGAATGGTTACCAGGCCTCGTGGCGCAAAGCGGTGATTCGGGCGATCGAGGCTGGAGTTCCTACTCCTGCGTTTTCGACGGCGCTGGCGTTTTATGACGGCTATCGGACGGAGCGACTGCCGGCGAATCTTTTGCAGGCGCAGCGGGACTTCTTTGGCGCGCACACTTATGAGCGCGTGGACCGGCCTCGGGGAGAGTTCTTTCACACGAACTGGACGGGGCGCGGAGGACGGGTTTCGTCGACGACTTATAACGCGTAATCGATTGGCAT
>DASZAG010000148.1:0-9309 GCA_035945555.1 Acidobacteriaceae bacterium | reverse complement strand
CGCCCTTCCAGCGACGCGATGAGCGCAGCTTCGTCCTCTCGCACCGGCGCTCCCAGTTCAAGCACCACCAGCACCACATCGGCATCGGCCAGCGCCTCGCGGGACTTCTGTATCCCAATGGATTCCGCTTCGTCGACGGCTTCGCGCAACCCAGCCGTATCCACAAGATGCAGAGGAATGCCCCCGATTGAGACAGTTTCAGTCACAAGGTCACGCGTAGTCCCCGGCATCGCAGTCACGATCGCGCGTTCACGCTCAACGAGCCGGTTGAATAAGGATGACTTGCCGACATTGGGCCTGCCGACAATCGCGAGGGTGAGCCCGGAGTGGACAATACGTCCGCGCTCGAACGATTGCTCCAGCGGCTTCAACTCCGCGACGATGGACCGAATTCGCGTGGCGATTTCGGCGTCAGGCGTCACGTCGACATCATCCTCAGCGAAGTCAATCCCGGCTTCGAGTACTGAGATCAACTCCACCAACTGCTGTTTGGACGGCCGTATGCGCCGCGACAGTGCGCCGCCCATTTGCCCTGCAGCAACGCGCGCCTGGTAGAGCGTTTGCGACTCAATCAGGTCGCGCACCGCCTCGGCCTGTGTCAGGTCAATTCGTCCGGAAAGAAACGCCCGCTCAGTAAACTCACCAGGCCTGGCCAGTCGCGCTCCACGCTGCAGACAGGAGCGCACCAGCAGATCGAGAATCACGGGTGAGCCGTGTGCTGCAATCTCCACCAGGTCTTCGCCGGTGTACGAATTCGGCCGGGCAAAATAGGTCGCAATGGCCTCGTCCAGCTTTGCTTCATTGTCGGAGTCGTGAATCTCCGCGAAGCGCGCCAGCGCGTGTGCCAGAGGATTTCGCAGCGTGAGCAGCGCGTTCGCAATCTCCAGCGCATGCGGGCCTGAGAGACGCACAATACCGATGCCTCCGCGCCCAGGCGGCGTAGAGACTGCAACAATGGTTTCGTTCGCTGGGGATTCCTGCTCGGCGAGTTGAGGATTGGGCTGCACGTTCAACGGCCCGTTGAGTGTCAGCGGCGACCCCGCCCGGTTGAGAACGGGTGGTTGGCGAGCGCTGCCAGCTTGGCTTTATCGTATCCGTGAGTGTGCGCCACAACAAAACGGTGCGCGCCCTCGCCCGTTGAAGAGGTCTCAATGTCCTCATAAGACTGGAAGGCTAAGTGCAGCATACGGCGTTCACGAGAGCTCATCGGGGCAAAGCTATAAGGCTGGCCCGTGCGGCGAACCTTCTCAGCGGCGGTTTCGGCGGCCAGCTTCAGTTCACGCGCACGCAAAGCCTTGAAGTTGTTCGCGTCAAAGCTGACCTTGTCGTGCTCCTCGTTTTCCAGCCGGATAATCTTCGACGCAATATGCTCAAGGGCTCGCAGCAATTCGCCTCCTCGTTGCGTAAGGAGCGGCGCATCTGGGCCCGCCAATTCCACGTAGATTTCGCGGGCCTCGAGCTTATCAGGATCGGCCGCACCTTCGCCGGCCGTAATTCTGTACTTCAGCCGCAGACCGCCTGTGGTTGTAAGGGTTTTAAGCAGAGCTGCAATTTTTTGGGCGGCGGCAGAGTAGTCCTCGATAGGCATCAAATTCAGTATCTCACCGCATCGATTGCCCGACAAAACGAAAGCGCTCGCCGAATGGCGAGCGCCGCTAATTAACTGAGGTACAAGTTACCTGCGCGCATTGATGATGCCGCCCCGCGCGGCGCCCTTTGCGCCCTTCTTTTTAGCTGCTCGCTTCAAGGCAATTTCGCGCATTTCGCGCCCCATCTTTGTTCGATTGATAAACACCTGTTGCCCGATACTTATAAAGTTACTGCCGGCCCAGTAGAGCGAAAGCCCTGCACCATAGTGCAACATCATAAAGCCGAAGATAGCGGGCATCGCAAAAGCCATCATCTTCTGCTGCGCCGCGTCCATGCCGGGTGATGGCGTGATGTACTGCATCAGGAACATCGACACGATCACCATGACTGGAAGGATGTAGATCGGGTCCGGCGCGGAAAGATCGTGTAGCCACAGCCAATGAGCGTGCCGCAGCTCGATCACGTTTTCCAGCACTTCATAAAAGGCGTAGAGCAGCGGATAGGAGATGAGCATCGGCAGGCATCCGCCGAACATGTTCACGCCTTCCGCCTTCTGCAACGCGAACATCTCCTGCTGCATGTCGCGCTTGCGCGGGTCCGTCGACTTGAATTTCGCGTACTTCGCCTTGATGGCGTCCATCTGCGGCTGAATCCGCTGCATCTTGAGCGACGACTTCATCATTTGGAAGCGCGTCGGCAGCATGAGCAGGTTAATGACCAGCGTGAGCAGCAGAATCGCCCATCCCCAGTTCGGGACGACGTGCTCGTACAGGAACCGCATGCCCAGGAACAGCGGCTTGGCAATCACCGAGAACCAGCCGAAGTTCAGGACTTTTTCCAGGCTCGGGCCGCTGGTCGCGTGGATCGACTGCAACACATCCAGAGCTTTTGGACCGACGAAGAGTCTCGTACTCAGTGGGCCAGCGCTATTGCCAATAGCGGCGCCAAGAACGGACGCATGATCCACTTGAGCCGGATTCGGGTGGTCAATATTCTTGGGAATGTCGATCGTATCGTGGAGCGTTACCAGATCGGCATTTTCAGGCTTGTCAGGAAGAAAGATCGCCCCGAAATAAAGATCGCTTACACCAGCCCAGTCCAAAGGCCCATGCAGCGTGTTGCCGTTGGAAATCTTCTTGTAAGAAGTTTCATCAGCCTTCCCGCCCTGCGAAGTATGTATGGCGCTGGAACCCGTGGCATAGTCAGGAAGCGTCACCTGGTCGCCAAATCCCGCAGGCCAGGCAAGCAACGCCTGCACAGGCGCGCCGTTATCGGTCACGCTCACCTTCGCGTGGATGACGTAACTGGAATCAAAGCTGAATAACTTGGTGACGGTAACCCCGCCGGATGAATATTTGAAGGTGAGGCTTCCCGGAGCGTTTAGGTCGCCCGTGGCGGATGGCACATAAAGCGCGTCGGCCAGTCTGCCGCGCAAGCCAGCGTCATAGGTATACAGCGAGAGCGGATAGCCATACTTCGCTGCTGCCTTTTGGTTAACCAGATCGAGCGGCTTGCCCTTGTTGTCCGTGTACTTCTTCAGGACCCACGACTTCACCTGTGCGCCGCGATTGGTGAATGTGATCCGGTACAGCTCATTTTCCACGACCGTCGTGCTCTCGGCTTGGGCAGCAACGTCGCTGGGCTGCGGCGCAGTTTTGTTTGGAGAGTATGAGCCTGTTCCCCGGCCGCTAGTCTGAGTGTTCGCCTGTTCCGGCGGTGTGCTCGCTGACGGGGTAGTACTTTCCGCGCGCTGATGCGTGGTAGTGGTCGCGGCCTGCTTCGGAGCCTTCTGCTCGCGCAAATACTGCATGCCGAAAAGGATCACGATAAAGAGCGCCGTGAACATCAGGATCGTCCGTGATTCCTGTCCGCCGCCGCCGCCGCCCTGCTGGTTGGGATTTTTAAATTCTGCCAAAACTGCGTTCCTGTTCGTCGATCTCGGTGAAAAGTTCCGTCTTACTCTATGGTAACGGGCGCTCCCGCAACGCGGGGGCTCCCGGGTGTTTTCTTGGATTTAGCGGGACCGGGTCAAAACCGCCCTTGCTAAACGGCTGGCATCGCAGCAGGCGATAGAAAGCCATCCATCCGCCGCGCAAAAATCCGTGTTCCGCGACTGCAATCGCAGCATACTCCGAGCAGGTGGGCTGAAAGCGGCACGCTCCCGTCACCCCTCCAGCTGCGTGCAGCGCCGGTGAGAGCGCATATTTGTAGACGCGGTGCATCACCGCAATGCTGTTCTCGCGTGCGCTCATTTTCGAGCTTCCGTTCGTGTTTCTTGTGTAGCGGCCGCGGCCGCCCGCGCCGACACTGTGCCGAAAATCGTCGCAACCTCTCGCTTCAGCTTCGCGAATTCCATCTTCAGAACCAACCTGCGCGGATGCAGGACTACGTCAGCATACGGTGGAAGCAGCTCCAGATGTACACGAGCGGCTTCGCGCATCCGCCTCTTGATGCGATTGCGCTCCACGGCCTTGCCCAGCACTCTTCCTGCCGTAAGACCAACCCGTGGCCCGGCATAGTACGGCATAAGCTCACCTTGTTCGCGCAAACGAAAGAAAAAACTCATCGATGGCGAAGACTGCTTGCTTCCGGCCTGGTACACCCGCTGATAATCGGCGTGCTTGCGCAGCCGCGCATGCGGCCAGTCAAGCTGCGATTTGAATGCGTCCTCGGCCATATCTCTATTGTCGCGTAGAAACTCCTCGCACAGAAAACGGGGCCGGCGCGTCGAAATCGGTCTGATCGGGAACATTCCCGATGCCACAGAGAAGGAGATAGCTTGCTGCCTGCAAGCCACAACCGGATGCAAAACTCATGGCTCTGTGGAGAGAGGGCGCACGACGCGCCCGAAGGCGAGGAAGTGTTAGTCTCGGTAACCTGCGCTAACGGAAACGCGCTTGCGGCCCTTGGCGCGGCGGCGGGAAAGAACGGCAGCTCCGCCCTTGGTCTTCATACGGCTGCGAAAGCCGTGCACCTTCGAGCGGTGGCGGCGATTAGGTTGAAATGTGCGCTTCGGCATGGATCTGCGCTCCTGACCTTTAACTTGTCAATTATGATTGCCCGGCAGACACAGAGAGACATGCCACTTCCAGACCAGTTTTGAGTATACCGTATCCACGTTGGAGCCGCAAAAAACCTGTCTCGGGCCCATTTTTTCACAGCCTTTGGTGCAACTATTCCCGCAGAAAAATTTTGCTAAAGAAACCACGCTCGAACCACCCGTCGAGTGTGCTAGTATCGGCAACGTTCACTAGAGATTTTCCTGACGCCTCGCGGCCGTCAGCCGATCAACCGATGCTCACGGTCATTCTCTCCGGAGCATCCATATCCGGCCATACCGGCGGTGCCTCTCGCGTTTTCTCGCTACGGGACAAACGTAATCTTGGCACTCCGATTCGCAACCGGACGGCATTCTCCCGCGAGGCCCTCAGCGAGGAAGCCGCATGTCCTTTGTTGCAACACCAGCCGCAGTGCTCAATCCGTGGGTGCGCATTCTGGGCGCGCTGGAAAAAAAGATCAACCGCCAGTCCTTCGACCAGTGGCTCAAGCCCACGCGTTTCAGTCACGTTAAGGAGCGCACGCTCTACGTCCGCATCCCCACGGCCGCATTTCAGCAAATCGGCGAACGGTACACCGACCTGATCCAGGAAGCGATCGACAAACTCGAGCTCGAGTTCGACGACGTCTCTTTCATCACCGCAGAAGAGGATCCGACTCTGGCACGGGTGCGCGAGGACGGTGGCTTCGCACCGGTGCCCTCGCATGCACCGAATGCGCCCGGCAATAACGCCCGCAGCGGACTACTTTCACGTCCCGCGCAAACAACAGGAAGCCCGCAGCAGGCCCGGTTTGACTGGTCCACGGCGGCCCAGCTCAACCCTCGCTACACCTTCGACGCTTTCGTGATCGGTTCGGGTAACCAATTCGCGCAGGCTGCTGCGGACGCGGTCGCCAAGCGCCCTTCCAAGGCTTACAACCCGCTGTTCCTCTACGGAGGCGCGGGCATGGGCAAGACGCATCTCATGCACGCCATCGGGCACGAGGTGAAGCAGCGCCAGCCCAGTTTCTCCATCAGCTACGTTTCGGCTGAGAAGTTCACCAACGAGATGATCAACTCGGTGCGCAACGACCGCATGACGAGTTTTCGCGACAAGTTCCGCTCCGTGGATCTGCTGCTCATCGACGATATCCAATTCATTTCGCAAAAGGAGCGCACGCAGGAAGAGTTCTTCCACACATTCAACTCGCTCCACGAGAACATGAAGCAGATCGTCATCGCGTCCGATCGCCCGCCGAAAGAACTGGCGGAGATTGAAGACCGTTTGCGTTCGCGCTTCGAATGGGGCCTCATTGCCGACATCCAGCCGCCCGACCTCGAAACCAAGGTCGCGATTCTGCAGAAGAAGGCTGAGAGCGAACACGTCACCCTTCCGACCGACGTCGCGCTCTTTATTGCCTCTAACGTCCGCACTAATGTGCGCGAACTCGAGGGCGCGCTCACACGGCTCTTCGCATGGTCCAGCCTGAACGGCGTGGAGATCACGCTACCCACCGCGCAGCAGTGCCTCAAGCAGTTCATTGATACGCAGGTGCGAAAAATCACCATCGAGGCGATTCAGCGAGCCGTATCCGAGCAGTTCGGTATGCGCATCACCGAACTCAAGCAGAAGAACAACTCGCGCGCCGTCGTCGTTCCGCGGCAGATCGCCATGTATCTCGCCAAGCAGATGACCGAAGCCTCATTGCCGGAAATCGGCCGACAGTTCGGTGGCAAGCACCACACGACCGTCATGCACTCGATCGCCAAAATCGACGAGCAGCGTCGCTCCGACAAGAGCCTCAACAGCACCCTCAACAAACTTCAGGAAACACTGAACGGCTAGCGGGGCCCCGTGAACAGGTCTGCACTCACGGACTGGTCTACCGCAGCCACAATCCCCAAACTGTATCCACCAGCGCATGCGTGATGCCTGACGCCCCAACCCGGCGCCGCGCCCGCCATGCACGCCCGTAGAAGATTCCCGCTATCGCCGCCAGCACAACATATCTCCAGTTGAAGTGCTGCGCGCGCTTATTAAAGTGCGACAGACCGAATAGTGCAGCCGTCAGCAACAGCGCGCCGGTTCTGCCCATGCGCCGCTCCAGTAGGTTCTGCAGCCACCCGCGAAAAAACAATTCCTCCGGCACCGCAACAAGGAAAAACGTAAACACGAATGCGCCAAGCGCACGGATCGGGTTGGGCAAAACGCCATGCGGATGCAGAAAGCCGAGCGCAAGCCCCAGCGCAATCGCAATTGGCGCGTAGAAGGCGAACTCCCGCAGCCCAATTCCCATGTCGCGCAGCCGCAGCCGCAGGTCAAACCCCACGCCATCAAGCTGACGCACCGCCAGAAATCCGTAGATTCCCGAATCCAGCAACAGCATCTTGTTGAACACTGTCAGATGCGCCGGCCACGCCGGCTCAAACCACCGAAGATCAACCGCCAGACCGATCACTATAATCACCAGGAAGTCTCGCCAGTTGCCGTGCTGGTCAGGGTCAACGCGTCGCGCACGGTCCAGAAGCGCGGCGATAATGACCGGGAGCACTGCATAAATCACCAGCCATCTCACGCGGAACATATGCGCCGCGCACGCCACCAGGACATAAGGCACGCACAGAACCGCCGGAAGAAGAATACGGACCGATTGCGGCAGCTTCGCGGAACCATCGAAACATCGCGGGAAAAATGCCGCCGCAAAATAAGGAATCAGCGCCAGAACAGCCGCGACAATGACGAGGGGATGGGACATTCCATTGCGCTCAGTGTAGCTTTTGCGCGGTGACCCGGCGGCTTTACTTTGCCCAGCCCCCGGCGTATCGTCAAAAATGTTCGGGCGGCATTCCTCGTTCGAGGAAGCTGCACTGGAGACGATATGAGCGTTACAAATTTCCGCATGGACGCCGGTTCCGGCCCCACCCCTCCCAAAGTCACATTCCAGTCATTGCAACAGAAGAAGCAGGCTCGCCAGCCCATCACTTCGCTCACCGCCTACGACTACGCCACCGCGCGCATGGTCGACGAGGCTGGCGTCGATCTCATCCTCGTCGGCGATTCTCTTGCCATGGTCGTCATGGGTTATGACACAACGCTGCCCGTCACGGTCGACGAAATGCTGCATCACACCCGCGCCGTTCGCCGCGCCGTCAAGCGTGCCATTGTCGCGGCAGACATGCCTTTCGGGTCATACCATGGCAGCGTAAATGAGGGCGTCGCGAACGCTGTTCGCTTCGTTAAGGAAGCGGGAGCTGAAGCCGTCAAGATTGAGGGCGGAGCCGTTCGCTGCGAACTGGTCGAGCGTCTGGTTGCGGCGGAAATTCCCGTCATCGGGCATCTCGGTCTTACCCCTCAATCCATACACCGCATGGGTGGATACAAGGTTCAGGGCAAAACGCAATCCGCCGCGGAAGAGCTGGTCCGCGACGCCCGCATGATCGAGGCCGCCGGAGCCTCAGCCATCGTGCTCGAAGGTATTCCGCGTGAACTGGCTGCGCAAATCACCTCCGAATTGCGCATCCTGACCATCGGCATTGGCGCTGGCCCCGACTGCGATGGGCAAATCCTCGTCTTTCACGACCTCGTCAATCTCAGTTTCGCTCCACCACCGAAGTTCGTCCGCCAATATGGCGACGCTGCCGCGCTCTTTCGCTCCGCCATTGAAGGTTATGTGCGTGACGTGGAAGAGCGCGCATTCCCATCGGACGCGGAGAGCTACCACTCGCAGGCGGCCAACGTGGAGTCGCGTCGAAGCTGATGCGGATCATCCACCCTATTGCAGACGCCCGCATCGCGTCGGCTGAATTGAGAATGGGCGTGCAGAGGCTCGGCTTTGTTCCAACGATGGGCGCGCTGCATCAGGGACACATCTCTCTGGTGCACGCCGCGAAGGCCGCTTGCGATCGAGTCGCAGTATCAATATTCGTCAACCCCACGCAGTTCGGCCCCAATGAGGACTACGCGAAATACCCGCGCACCTTTGATGCAGACTGCGCCGCGCTCGAGCGCGAAGGGGTCGACCTGCTCTTCGCTCCCTCTGCCGAGGAAGTGTACCCGGCCGGAGCAAGCACATTTATTGATGTGGGAGGCGTGAGTGACAGGCTTGATGGAGCATCGCGACCGGGGCACTTTCGCGGGGTCGCCACCGTCGTGGCCAAGCTCTTCCACATCATCGGACCAGACAAAGCCTTCTTCGGCCAAAAGGACGCAGCCCAGGTCGCTATCCTTCGCAAAATGATGCGGGATCTGAATTTCCCCCTTGAATTGGTCATCTGCCCCATCGTCCGCGAACCCGACGGCCTGGCCATGAGCTCGCGCAACCGCTACTTATCACCTGCGGAGCGCAAGCAGGCGCTCGTGCTTAGCCACGCTCTGCATGAAGTCGAGCGGCTCGCCCGCTCAGGAGCCACGCAGGCTAACCAGCTCATCGCAACGGCTCAGAACGTTCTTGCTTCCGAGCCGGCCATTCGCGTGGACTACTGCAAAATCGTCGATCCCGACACGCTGGAAGATCTCACCGACACACGCCGAGGCGCACTCATCGCCATTGCGGCGTTCGTCGGAGCCACGCGCCTGATTGACAATGCCCTGCTGCCAGCAGCCCACTCCGATTTATCCTGAATCAGTCTGGATCGCACATCCGCGACCAACGGGAGCGCCATAATTGATACCCAGAATGGCG
>DASZAG010000147.1:0-4772 GCA_035945555.1 Acidobacteriaceae bacterium | reverse complement strand
GCAGGCAGTGGCCGACGACGGTCCCGGCGGCGTGTACATCAGAGAGATTGCCGAAGGCGGTGGCGGCGAGGATGGGGAAGAACATGACTCCGCCGAGCCAGAGGACGATGAGCAGGATGATGATGCCGCGGATTGCGGTTCGCATGTGGGTAGGTTTTAGCTCCTGGCTCTTAGTGATTCGCTGAGAGCCTTCTTCAAACAGAGTACACAGACAACGTTAAGGACGGCCAGCAGCTATTCAACTTCCCGCGTGGGGTTTGATGAGTTCGTCGAGGTAGTCGGGTTTCGATTCATCGCGGATGAGATGCGGGTAGCGGATGCCCTCGTGATAATCGATTGTCGCGGTGTGGATGTAGTCGTCATCGACGTAGGTGAGGGAGATGGGCTGCTGGGAGTCCTTCGCAGCCTTGATCGCGTCCTGGAGCAGGTCGTGCGTGTAAAGGCGGCCGTTGACGCCGATGATTTTCATCTGTGAGCTGATGCCGGCGTTGTAAGCGGGGCCGCCGACGATGGAGTCGGTGACGAGACCCTCATTGCTGAGCTGCAGCCCAACGGAGTAAAGGTCGCCGGCATTGCCGCGACGTCCGGGCAGGCCGATGGGCTGGGGCGAGTAGGTCAACTTCCAGCCGCCGTTTTCGATTCCGCTGAGGGGCGCGTTGGGTGATTTGGAGTCGAGGTGCTGGTGGAGGAAGGCCGACCAATCGTAGGGAGCGACAGAGTTGAGAGTGGCGACGAGTTGATCAAAGGTGTAGGGCCTGGTCTGGGGACCGGTGTCCTCGCCGCCGTGAAAGGCATGGCAGAAGTCGTCGATGGATTTCTGGCCATGGGTGACCTGATGGATGATGGTGGCGGCTTCGAGCCACATCAGATCGCCTTCATCGTAGTAGTCGACGCCGCGTCGCCAGTTGAGCCAACCGCGCACGCCGCGGCCGCCTCCGCCCATGGGCTCGCCGGTGGCGGTGTCAAGAAGAGGACGCCATGTGCGGCCGGGGCGGCCAGGGCCGAGGGACGCGGCAACAGTGGCGAGGAACTCGTGATATTGGTCGGGCGTCCAAAGGCCGCTGCGCGCCGCGAGCATGGGCCCAAGGTAGTCAGTCAGTCCTTCGTAGCCCCAGAGCATGTCGGTCTCCATGGGCTTTTCGAAGTCGGACGTGGTGAGGTCGGCGGGGCGGCGGAATTTTCCGTTCCATGAATGGACAAACTCGTGGGGCAGCAGGCCGCCGACACTGTAGGCTCCGCCAGGCTCAAGAAAGGTGCGTTCGGGGAGACGGCTGTCGTTGGATTCGTGGTGCTCAAGGCCGAAGTGCGCGACGTGATCGCTGAGCGCGAGGAGGAAGTGGTAGTCGCGGTAGTGGCGCGCTCCGAAGAGGACGCGGGTTTGAGCGACGAGGTTGACGAGTCCTTTTTGGATGTTGGGAGGAATGGCGAGCGCGGCTTCGCTGTCTGCGGCGAGATCGAGCTCGTGGTGGATGGGCTCGCCGGGCGGCGTGAGATCGACGATGCGGAAGTACTGGCCTTCAATTACGGGCGAATCGACGAGGAGATTGAACGAGATGGGCTTGAAGGTGACGTGGCTGCCGGACTCGTGCTCGATGGGCAGAGAGGTGCCGAACTTCCAGCCGTCGGGAAGGATGAGTGTGGCGTCATAGGTGAGATCTTTTGAGGGCACGCCAGCCGGGTACAGCGCGACCTGGTTCCACTCGAGCACGAGGAGTTTGTCGGTGGCGGAGTAGCCTTCAGCCTCAATGAAGTCAAAATCGGCATTGAGTTTTGTAACGCCGTCGGGGACATCGACATGGAAGGTGTAGACGTCGAGGAGATCGCGCTGCCAGGGGATGTCTTTGCCGTCGGCGCGGAAATGGAGGCCGGTGAGCGAAGTGATGGGGCCGCTCGCAGAGTGCTCGCCGGGAATCCACTTGGGGTAGTAGAGCGTGAGGGGACCTGAGCGAACCGGGATGACTTCGCGCGCGTGCAGGATTTTTTCCGGCGAGTGGGTCGTGTCGACCGTGAGTGTGATGGGCGAAGTGGTTTGCGCGAATGCGGGAAGTGCGAAGGACAGGGCGAGAGCAGCGAGAGCAGTGCGTCGAATCATGCGTCGGGTCCGGGAAGAGTTTTATGTTCGGGGGAATTGTAGCGGAAGGTGATTCAGAATTTCTTACGCAGCTACCGTTGCTCTCCATACACACTTGAGCGTCCGATGAGGCGCTCGATGCGTTTGGGAATGGGCGGGTGTGTGGAGAAGAGTCCGGCGAGGTCGCGGGCGCTGATCATGGGAGCGACGATGAATAGATGCGCGTTGCTAGGCGAGGCGGGCAGGGGCAGGCGCTTTGAATACGCGTCAAGCTTTTCAAGCGCGGAGGCCAGCGCGTAGGGGTTGCCGGTGATGTGGGCTCCGGTGGCGTCGGCTTCGTACTCGCGGGTGCGAGAGACCCAGAGCTGAATGAGCACGGCCGCGATAGGCGCGAGGATGAGCATGAAGAGCGCGCCGATGCCGCCGCCTTCGCGCTCGTCGCTGCTGCCGCCGTATCCAGTAAAGAGCGAAGCCCACCAGCCCATGCGGGCGAGGATGGTGATGGCTCCGGCGAGCGTGGCGGCGACGGAGCTGGTGAGTATGTCCCGATTTTTCACGTGGCCAAGCTCGTGGGCGAGCACGCCTTCGAGTTCGTCGTCGTTGAGCAGCCCGAGGATGCCGTGGGTGACGGCGACGGAGGCGTGCTGTGGGTTGCGCCCCGTCGCGAAGGCGTTTGGCGACTCGCTTGGAATCACATAGATCCTGGGCATGGGCAAACCCATGCGCTGGGTCATGCGTTCGACGACGGCGTAGGCGCGGGGAAGCTGCTCGCGTGTGACAGGCTGCGCGCTGTACATGCGCAGGGCGAGCTTGTCGGAGTAGAAGTAGCTGAAAAAGTTCATTCCGGCGGCGATGATGAAGGCAATGACCATCCCATTGCTGCCGCCGAAATAGCCTCCGGCAAGCACAAGGAGAACGGTGAGCAGGGCAAGAAGAAACGTGGTTTTGAGGGCGTTCATTGTGCGAACTCCGCCTTTTTGGGGAACCGCTGTTGCTAATTTGACGCGGAGACAGGCGATCGGATGCTGAGAGGCAGGTGAGAAGGCGGGAATAGGGCTTAACGAACGCGCCGGAGTCCGTTTTTGAGGTTTTCTATGGCTTTTAAGAGATGGGTTCTGTTTTGCTGTATTGCTCGCGTTCGGCGGGTGTTCGATTTCCGGTTAATTCCAAATACGGACAGCGGCAGGTGCCTTGGAATGCGAGAGTTGCGATGGCATGAAAACGGGCTGCCCGCGGCCACGGAATTGCTATAAGAGTGGCGGAAATTCTCTCCCCTAAGTGCAGTGCGGGCCCAGGTGTAAATCTCTGGAGGCGGATTGTGCTAAATCCCATTAAAAAGAGCTGTATCGGAACCATCTTTTGTGCACTGGCAACCTTGATGCTGGCAGTCTCGCCTGTTTGCTTCGGCCAGGCGACTCAAGCCGCAGCGGGTATGACAGGCGTTGTGACGGACCAGTCCGGGGCAGTTATTCCTAACGTAGCGGTGACGCTGACGAATGCGGCTACCGGCTTCAAGTTAACCCAGACGACAAACAGCATTGGTGTCTACCGGTTCGCCGATGTTCCGCCGGGCCAGGGCTACGAGGCGGTTTTCACCGGTAATGGATTCGATAAGGTCGATGTCCAGAACATTTACCTCAACGCTTCGACGGTGCGCACGCAGAATGAAACCCTTGCGGTTGGCGCCCACCAGACGATTCAGGTCAACGCCTCAACGTCTGAAGTGACGATCAATACGACGGATGCCGTGGTCGGCGACAACATTGACGTCAAGAAGCTGAATAATCTTCCTGTACTGCAGAGGAATGATCCTATCGCGCTGTTCATCGATCAGCCGGGAACTACCGACACTGGTTCTGTAACGGGTGCCCGTGTGGACCAGAATAACGTCACGGTGGACGGTCTGGATACGAACGATTTTGCGACTGGCGGAGCCATGCAGAGCAACACCGGCCCTGGCGTGACCAGCGGATTCACGGTGGTTGGACACGCGCCAGTTGACTCTCTGGAAGAGGTGCACGTTGGCCTGGCCGGTAATGGAGCAGACGGCGGCGTGGCCGGCGGCGGCCAGTTCCAACTGGTGACGAAGAGCGGCACCAATAAGTTCCATGGGGACCTGAATGAGTACCATCGCGATCCTTCGCTGGTCGCAAACAGTTGGTTCAGCAACAATGCGAATCCAATCGTTCCGCGCAATCACCTGATCCAGAACCAGTTTGGCGGCAGCATTGGCGGACCGATCAAGAGAGATAAGGCGTTTTTCTTCTTTGACTACAGCAATTCGCGGATCATCAGCGGGACGCTTGTCCAGAGAACAGTCCTTACTGATTCGTTCCGCAACGGAAACGTTGGTTACTACAACAGTTCGTCGACACCTGCAAATCCACAGGTTTCTTACCTTACGCCTGGGCAGGTGCAGGCTATCGATCCGGAGAAGATTGGCGCGGATACGACCTGGTTGAATGGGGTCGACGCCCGCTTCCCGAAGTCCAACAATCGAGCTACCGGTGACGGCATCAATTCCAGTGGCTATAACTTCAATGCTCCTAACGACGATTACGCAACGAGCTATGTCAGCCGCATTGACTACAACCTCAACAGCGGGATGAAACTGTGGGGCCGGTTTACCATTGCGCGCGAAAACGCAGTGGAGAATCCGAACGAGTTCGGCGGAGATCCGGCTACGGATCCGTTCGTTGAC
>DASZAG010000146.1:0-15728 GCA_035945555.1 Acidobacteriaceae bacterium | reverse complement strand
TATTGAGATCGTTCCCTACCAGAAGATCGTTTCGACAATGTACTTTGCCGACTCGAAGGGAAACAGGGTCAACCCTGCTGAATTAGGAATCGAACATGAGGCCATCGACGATTCGCCCGACGTGATTCTTTTTGAGGACATCGGCAACGGCCAGACGAAACTCACCTTCATTGGGAATGAGACTATGCAGAGCGCAGCCGAGAGCGGCCAGCTCGAGGGCTATAAGGAGATATTCGATAAGCTTGCTACAGTTGTTGCGGAGCTGGCGCAGGCGAAATAACATGCTGAAGTTTTAGTGATCGCCACGCGCGAACACTGAACTTAGCGCGGGGGCCCATCCTTTCACGCCTTTTGCGAAAGGGTGGGCAGCACTCCTCTCAACATTTGCCATAAGCAACTCGGCGATTTGGCATAGATCCTCTGGGTCCCCACTCAAGCCGCCTCTGGCTTGAGTGGGGAACAGGCCACTCGATTCGTGCTGAGATGCGCGGTTTCACGGTATTAGTCATTTATGATGCGTCATGCGATTTTTTTACTTGGCGCTGGTGCTTAGCCTTTGCGCAACGTTTTGTCACGCACAGGCAGCAACCGATACTGCGACTTTCCTAAAGCAAGCCCGGGCGAAATATGACGCTCCTTTTGGAAGGAATCTCCAATCCTTCAGCTGCGCCGTAGAGTTCAATTGGAAGCAGCACTTCACCGAAGCCGTACGCGTCGGCGACGAAGGCACGGACGAGGAGATTGCTAAGCTCATTCAGCCGATTCGCACTCGTGTCACGGTCAGCCGCCAGAACGCTGCAGTGTCTTCCGGCATGACCGAAGATGAAGAAAGTCGCCTTCCCCATGAGGGCATGGCTGAAGGTCTCCTCAAACACGCTGTGCGATTCAGCTTGAATAACTGGTTAGTTGCCAGTAATAACGCATTGCTTCCGCCGGAAGGCACTCCCGTTCAAGTCGAGCCGTCCGCGTCAGGTTACAAGGTTGAATTTAAGGTCCGAACCTACAATGTTGAGATGTTGTTCGCGCGCGACATGAGTCTCCAGAGCGAAGGGGAAAAGGGATCTGCCTCTGTTCGCAGGGAAACGGACTTCCGTCCCGGCCCCCAGGGATTCCTTTTGACCTCCTCCTGGCTGGGCGAGGATGGCGATTTCAGGCCGGGCAATCGAATCATTCTCACTTACACCTATCAAAACGTTGGCGGTTTTCAGATACCTGAGCAAGTTGCGATCAACCGGGAGAGCCATCACGAAGTCTGGCACTACAAATTAACCGACTGTACCGCGCAAGCGACTAAGTGATTGGATACTTGTGAGTCGACCTGTCGAAGTCAATTTGCTCTTGGCTGGGTGCCCCATTCATGCGCGCCTTTTGCGCATGAGTGGGAAAGCAGAGCCACAACTCTCCACAATTGTGCCGCTGCTTTGCAACTTGTCATCCCGACCGAAGTGAGCGAAGCGAACGAAGCGGAGGGACCTGCACGTAGGCCCTTCATTTATCAACCACCGCGGGTGGCAGAGTGGAGGACAGGAGTAATCAGCTCGCCTCCCTCGTCGAGTTACCCTTATCAAATCAGCTTCGATAAGTGACTCGGCGATTTGGCAACAAATGTAAACCTCTCGGTTGCTCATAGCTGTATATCTATCTCAACTCTCGTAAAGGAACTCTTGACCGTCGCTGGTGAAGCGTAGGGAAAAACTTCAGCCCTCAACGCTCTCTCGTCGCCACCGGAGCAACGAAGTATCCAACACCCAAGATTCCTGGTTGTCTTCGTAGATCTCTTTGCCATTTGCTACCGCGCTGATTTTGCCGCCCCAGACCCGTATTTCATGTGAACCGGCGGGGAAGGCACGATGCTTTGAGATCCAACCCGGTTGGTCGCCGGTAGTTTTGATATTGCTGATTTGGAGCGTGTTCGTATCCAGGCAGTATACGGGCGTTTCACCGAATTGCCGTGAGCCCGGGTATCCGAGACTGCCAATTATGTAAATCGTGTCGCCGATCAAGGTGGCAGTATGGAAGTCGGTCGGCGGGAAGACCTCTTTGGGGTAGCAAAATATATCAATGCGACCATTGGGGTGGTGCACGAAAACGTCGTTATAGATGTAGAAATCTGGATCGTAGTGGTCTTCGTGCTCACCAGCGATCTGAATAGCGCGGCCGTCGTGGAGTAGCGTGAGGGATTGGCCGAAGCGCTGAGCGCACCAGACCGGGCAATCGTCGCGAGTGCCGCCGCTTAGTTGCGCTCCTTCATAAGCGTTAATGCCGGAGTGAATCATGGCCTGCCAAAACCTTCGGTCCAGCAGTTCGGGATTGCGGCCGCCCCAACATGCGCGGAATCCCAGCCGGTAATCCTCGGGTGTGGCGTCGAAGAGCAACACGTCCGGTTCTGGTTCGAGACCGAGAATGGCGCGGCGGCCTTCAAAGGAAAGTTCTGCTGGGTCACCGCCTGCCTCGAGCAGACGCAGAGCGATCTCGCGGTTGTGAACGCTGCCGAGTGCGGTGCCGCACGCAGTCCTTCTATCGATATCGGCGCCAGCTGCGATAAGCACGCTGACAGCGTTGGCGTCTCCAGCCTCCACGGCGATCATGAGTGGGGTTATGCAACAATCGGCACTAGACTCGACACTGATGCCGAGTTCGATGAGCCATTCCAACATCGGGATTTGAAAACTCTCGATCGCGAAGTCGAGTGGAGAGGCTCCATTTCTTCCGGTGACGGTGAAATCGGCGCCTCGATTGACCAAATACCGCGCCTTATCAAGGTCTCCACACTTTACAGCAACGAGCCACGGAGTGCGTTCCCACCAGTCGACGGCCTCTAAGTCGGCACCGCTTTCGACCAAGCCTTGTACATCATCAAGGGAGCCGAGCGCAACGGCGCGATGGAGCGGCGTCCATGCTAACTGGGACTCATCGGCCCCCGCGTCCAAAAGAAGTTGGATGGCATCGAACCGGCCGAGTCTCGACAGCATGCGAAGAGCGGATTCCCCATAGCTGCTCACACTGTTTAGCGCCACACCACGAGCAACGAGGATATTTAGGATATCGAGCAGGCGTGGATCCCGATCGGAGAAGCTCCCATAAACTGCGTCGAGCAGCGCATCATATCCGTGCTTCCTCATGTAGCTGAGGTCCGCGCCTCGGTCGAGCACCAAAGCCAGCTTGAGCGGGTTGCCGCCTCTCAAGGCGACGGAGGCAACAGAGCACTCAGTGCCGTCCGAAGTGGTTTCTGCGACGGCTCCTCCGCTATCGAGCAGAAGCTCCACCATTTCCACGGAAGCTGTAGGGCTGTGTAGCGCCCGCATCAGCGGTGTGTAGCCTGAACGATCTTTGGCGTTGATCTCCGCGCCACTTCGCAGAAGTTCGCGCACACGTCTTGTATTCCCGTGCTCAACTTCACGATGCAATTCGAATGGGGATGCCATATATGAGAGGATAACTTCGGCCCAAACAATCAGCACTTCGAGCAAAGGGCGATCAGGTATTTCTCGATTGTTGCCACCAGGCCTTAGCACTCATCAAACGAAAGCCGTCGCGCAGTATTTTCTTGTCAACCCCCCGCCCCAAGCTTTCCCCGCAAACCTCTCATTCCACTCACCAAAATTCTTCCCCCGGAATGCAGGTCAGTTTTCCCCAGATTGATAAAATAGAAATAGGAAGGGACCGCAAACATGCGGCCCCTTTTTTTTGCACCGAACTTCGATTGACCACGCGAAGCGGATCGCCGGACGCGCAGTCCCCCCCTTTTTTATTTCTGCCTACAGGAGTTCAGCTAAGATGCCCACCGCGCCGGCCAACCTCTGCGCCTATCAACTTTCTCCCGACAAATCCTCCCGCCAGATCAGCCTCAAGGGCGACGATTACTGCCGCCACCACCGCCGGTTCCTCCGCCAGACCGAGGCCGAAGCCGCCATGATGTAATCCATCCAGCAGCCCGCCATTACTTTCCTGAAGACCATTTAGAATCAATCAATTAGAGACGGGCTAATCCAGTGAAGTCCTTTAAAATCTATGAACTACAGCAAAGCGTGACTAAACCCAATGGATTGTATGAAGTGCAGAAAATTGAAATTTTGAATTTCTAGCTTTTTCCAGGTCTGGCATTAGAATGAAGCAGCGATGCCCCGCATCATCTCTGCCTTGACTGTCGGCCTGTTCCTTCTTACCGGCTGCGGATACCACACCGCCGTCTCCGCCGCGCATTTGCCTGCCACCGTCCACACTCTGGCCGTGCCGGTTTTTAAGAACAACACGCAGTCCTATCACACCGAAGTAGCCTTCACCCAAGCCACCGTTCAGGAGCTATCCAGCCGCACCCCCTACCGGATCGTAACGGGCAGCACCAATGCCGACGCCATACTCGAAGGCGCCATCACTGGCTTCCAGGTCAGCCCGCTTACCTACAACTCGCAGACCGGCCAGTCGTCGAGCTTCCTCATCACCATCCACGCCCGCGTCAAGCTGGTGGACCGCAACAACAAAGTCCTCTACGAGAACCCCTCCTACCTCTTCCGCCAGCAGTACGAAACCACGCAGGACCTAGCCAGCTTCATCCAGGAAGACAATCCCGCCGTCCAGCGCCTCGCCCGCGATTTCGCGCAATCAGTCGTGTCGGATATTCTGGAATCGTTCTGATGCCGATATCCAAGCCAGCGAGGCCACGCTGAATGGGCGCGGGATTTTCAGCCGCCGATCGCTTCGTCGCAGAAGTCCGCGACAACAAGCTGCGCCCCGGTTACGTCCTGCTTGGTGATGAGATCTTCCTCTACGAGCGCTGCCGCCACGCCGTCCTCGACACCCTCGTCCCCAGGGACCTGCGCGACTTCTGCCTCTCCGACCTCGACCTCGCCGAAACCAGCATCTTCGAAATCCTCGACCGCGCCCGCACCCCCTCGCTCATGGCGCCCTTCCAGGTCTTCTTCGTCCGCGGCCTCAAAGCCCTCTACACCCGCGGAGCCAAGAAGGAAGAGTTCGCGGCCATCGACGAGTACTTCCGCTCGCTCAACCCACAGTGCCTGGTCCTGTTCATCGCCGACCACATCCGCATCCCGTCCGACCCGCGCCGCATGGACATGGACGACAAGAACCGCTACGAGCGCATCCGAGAAACCCTCGGCGACTGGTGCGGTATGGTCGAACTGGCCCGCGTCGACGAAGCCGACGCCCTGCGCTGGATCGTCTCTGAAAGCGAACGGCAGCAGGTCAAGTTCGATCCCGATGCTGCCCGTGAGCTCGCCGACGCCCTCGGCGCCGACATGATGCTCATCGCCAGCGAGTGGAACAAGCTCCTGCTATTCGCTGGAGAGAAGCGCCATGTCACCCTCGGCGACGTCGAAACCATGGTGCTCGCCGCCAAGCAGCGCTCGCTCTACGAACTCACTGACGCCATCTCCGCCCGCGACACGCCGCGCGCCCTCAAGTTGCTCCACGGGCTTCTCAACGCGTCCGACGGCGGCGAGGACTCGGCAATCGGCCATCTCTACATGCTGGCCCGCACCTTCCGGCAGATGCTGGTCATCCTGGAGAAGAACGTCCGCGATTCGCGGGCCATCTGGCAAGCACTCTGGCAGGGATTCCGCATGCCGCCCTTCGCCGCCGACGACCTCATCCGCCAGGCGCGCCGCTACAAGTCCAGCCGCGAAATCACCCGCGCGCTCAGGCTGATTGCCCGCGCCGACCTGGAGTTGCGTTCACAGCCCCCCGATAAGCGGCTGGTTCTGGAAAGGCTGGTATTTGATTTGACGAAGGAAGCGCGATCAACTCGTTCCCTCGAGCCCGATCCGCAATACGCCATGCAGATAGACTGAGGCTGGACTAGAAGAACATGATCGTTGTAATCAGCAGCAGCGCCGCCAGGACGATGGCGATCTGGTAGGCAGTATCTCCCGAGGCGGGGCGAACATCGGTTTGAACTGCTGACTCAACCACCGCTCCCTCCTCGTGAATTCCACCGCCTGCTGTTCCGGGTACGTCCCAAGGACGGAATCGGATCTGCCACGCATCTACTTAGACACACTTTCTTCTTCACCGACTCGATTTATTTCCCCGAACTCCGTATATGTAGCTGTTCAGTAACCCTCTTCGCCCTCTTGTCCCGCAGTTCACCCGCCCGGGTTCAATTTGCTCTAGAATCGGCCTGATGCCCAGTGGAGCAGATCCCTCCGGTTTCCTGAATCCCGCCACGCCGCCCAAGGAGCCGCGCGCCTATCTGCCATGGGCCATTGCCGGCATTGTCATTGCACTCATCGTGGCCGTCATTCTGCTCACCAGCCACAACCCTGGGCCTCCGCCAAATCCCGGGGGTGCGGCGCTCGCCTCACCCGCTCCCTACGCCGCTTACCTCACCATCTCAAACCTCCACATGAGCCAGTCGTCCAGCTACCTCGGAGGCAAGCAAACCTACATCGACGGCAACATCGCCAATCACGGCGATAAGACCCTCATCGGTATAACCATCCAGGTCGCCTTCCACGACTTCACCGGCCAGATCGGGCAAAAGAGCACTCTGCCCCTCAGCCTCATCCGCACCCACCAGCCCTACGTCGAATCGGAGCCGGTCTCCGCCGCGCCCATCGCCCCCGGCCAAACGCGGGAGTTCCGCCTAATCTTCGAGTCCATTCCCGGCGAATGGAACCAGCAATACCCCGACATCCGCGTCATCGCGGTCCAGTCCAAATAGAGTCGCCAAAACCCAAAAAAAAGGAGGAGCGGTAATCGCTCCTCCTTTTCGCAAACTCCGCTTGTTACTGCCCTACTGTCCCGGTGCCGGCGGCGCGCCAGGTTCTCCCCCCGGACTGTTCGGCGCCTTCGGCCCATGAGGCTGTCCATGCCAATCTCCGCAGGGACGAGGCCCCCAATCATGTCGATGCTTCTGCACGATTGTTCGCAGGTTCTTCCATTGGTCCTGCGTCAGGACGCCACGGATCCCCAGCAGCATGCGCGCATTCGCCTTTTCAAGGTTCGCACGCGCCTGCGCAATGGTGTCAATCTGCTTCAGAATCTGCTTCTTGTCCGGATGATCGGCTTCGATCATCGGCCGCATCGCGTGCTCGTCGGAATCGAGCTTGGCCTTCAGATCCGCCAACTGCTGCCGGTGTTTGGCGAAGATGTCATCCATCTGCTTCTTCTGCGCATCCTTCAGCTCGATTTCGTTCGCCAGCTTTGGATTGTCCCACCAGCGCCCATGCCCCTCATGGAACGAGTGCTCCATTGGAGGCCCCTGCGGAGGCCCTGCAGGATGATCCTGCGCCATCACCGGCGCCGCGATCGCAACGCAGAGCAACGAAGTAAGCAGAAGCCTGGGGAATCTCTTTCTAGTGAGCAGCATTCGTGTTCTCCGTCGGCTGGGTTGAGTTTTCGCTTGATGCATTGGTGGTGTTCCAGCTATCCATCTCCGTCAGCGGAGCCAGCGACGATGGCGCCGATTCTGACACATCCTCATCCACCTGCTCCAGCAGCCCCGATTGCGGAGCCTCCACTGTCGCCGTCGTCGTGGTAATTGCCTGCACCGCCGGGTGCACTGCCACTCCCGGATGCGGGTGGACCATAAACGGCAGTGTTGTCGCCACGCACAGCACCGCCGCGCAGGCCCACGCCAGCGCCACGTGCTGATGATGGCGCCGCTGCCTCAGCCGTGCCGGCGCCAGCCAGTTTGCCGTCATCATCGGGGTCGCAGTTTCACGCTCCGCCACATGATTCAGCGCCGCGCGAAAGTCCCGAATCGACTCGCCAAACTCGCCCGCGACTTCCATCGTCTGTTCCCTGTTCTGTTCCTCTTGAAAGCTCATGCTTCACCCCCGGCCCGCTCGCGCACAATGCGCAGGGCCCTGTATAAATGCGATTTCACGGTACTGGTGTTCATTCCCGTGGTCTCCGCAATCTCTGACAATTCCATCTCTTCCACAAAGCGCATTACGAAAACCATCTTCTGATGCCTCGAAAGCTCGTCCACAGCCTTCCATACCTGCTTCACCCGCTCCCGTTGCAACACCGCCGTCTCAGCCGACGCCGTCTTATCCGGAATCCAGTCGCTGATGTCGACCAGATCCACCGCCGAGTCCCGCGTCTTCTGCCAGAAGCGCATCCTGCGGTTCCGCAAGTAATCGCGCACCAGGTTCATCGCGATCCGCGTCAGCCATGTGCTCAGGCTCGATTCACCCCGAAACTGGTGCCGCGCATTGAACGCCTTCAGGAAGCAGTCTTGCGTGAGCGTTTCCGCAAGATCCCGGTCCCCGAGCGAAGCCATGAGGAAGCGAAAGATGCGCGCCCGGTACAGTCGCACCACCTCGTCAAAGTCCGCCAGCTCCAGCACTGCTATCTCCCGGGTCAGCGGCGGAAGCTCCGTGGAAACCGTGTTTCCCATGCAAAGGAATAGACGCCGGGCCGCTGTATGAGTTTACAGACTACAGAAAAAATGCAGCTTGCGGCTCCCGGCCACCGCGTTGATGCTCTCTTACTTTTTCGCCCTTGCCGCGATGACGTTGATGTCAAAGCCGCCCTGCGGCAACGGAACATTGTAGGCAGCCTTATACAGATACCTCTGGCTCACAATGTCGCCATTATCGAAACGGGTCACGCTGAATGGCGTTGGGAAGCCATCCACCGGGTGGTAGTTGTCGTACTCCTCCCGGCTCGTGTCCTTGTCGTGGTAAATGGGGTCGCGCCACTGAAAGGTGCGGCTGCGAGGTAGATGGGAGCTGGCGTCCATCTGGATCGTAATGGAGTCATTCGCCGCATTGATCAGCGTCACCTGGTCCGTCAAGTGCCGCTCAGAGAGCGTCTGCCCGTCATCAATCAGGATCGTTTTGGGGTCCTTCAGCCATACCCGCAGCGCAACATCAACTGAGTGGTCACGGCGCCGCAGAAAATCGGCGCAAATGTCCTTCGGTAGGTCTTTTCTGCCCTGATACGTCACTTCCCAGCAGTGGTCGCCTGAGAACACGTTGATGTCATCATGCTTCTTGCCAAACTCGACCCTCTCCTCGCCAGACGGCGTCGTCCACTCGCGAAAGTCTCCAATGGCTCCCGTCGGCTTGCCTTGATAAAACCCAGAGACGCGGCCCTCGGTGTATGCATTCTGCATCGAGAGCCAGCGCTGACCGCCCAGCGCCGCCACCATAGCCTCCAGCTTGGAGCGAGCCTGCTGGGAATTGGCATCAGGATTCTGCGCCGCCTGCGCCAAAGCGGCGCACGGCGCGAGAAAGACCACAGCGAGAGCAATCAGCTTCTTCATCCAGCGAGAACCGCGCCTCCGTTCACATTCAGAATCTCTCCGCTGATGAATCCCGCATAGGGCGTGCAGAGAAACAGAATTGGTCCGGCTATTTCCATTGGACGCGCCACCCGCCTCTGCGGTATCCCACCAAGTATCTTGGCCCGACTCGTAGGATCGCCCAGCGCCTCTGCGGACATGTCCGTCTCCACCCACCCTGGCGCAACGCAGTTCACTGCAATGCCCTGCGGAGCCAGCTCGCTCGAAAGACTCTTCGTCAGGCTGATAATCGCGCCCTTGCTGGCCGCGTAATCCGCGTGATTGGCCTCGCCGCGTTGACCTGCTGTGGAGCTGACGAAGACTATATGCCCGACGGGCCCCTCCGCAGCAGGACGCCCCTGCCGTAGCATCTGCGCCACAACAGCCTGCGTAAGCCCGAACACGCTGTCCAGATTCACTGCCAGCGTCGTTCGCCACTGGCCCTCGCGCATCTCCGCAATTGGAGCATCCCCCGGCGGCCACACCCCATGGTTGACCACCAGCGCATCCAGCCGCCCGAGCGCTGCGACTGCATTTTTAACGAGCGACCGTCCCTGCTCCGGCGAGGAAAGCTCCTGCTCAATTGCTACGCAATCATTTCCCAACTCTGCGACAAGCGACTCCGCCGCGCCCCGGGCGCTGCGATAGCTGAATGCCACCCGCGCCCCAGCCTGATGAAAAAGCCGGACCGCGGCAGCTCCAATGCCGCGTGATCCACCAGTGATAAGAACAGTTTTGCCTTCAAGGGAAAGCGGAACCATGATTCGACGCTACCGAACTGCTCCGCCTTAGGCAAGCCGGTCAGTCGCGGAACGCGGACCCATTAGCCCTATAAAGCGCCCTGGCGTGTTGCAGCTTCGCCAGCGCCTCCTCTTCCAGAAGCTTCCGGCACCCAAGCTGCCGGGTCGTAAGGCAAACCTGGGCGAAGTGCTCGCAGGTCTCCATCTTCATAAACGCGTCCAACAGGTCTTTGCCATAGGTCACCACACCATGGTTCGCCAGCAGAATCGCATCGTGATGCCGCAGAAACGGCTGCAAACTGGCCCCCACTTCGTCCGTCCCGGTTGTAGCGTAACTGGCCAGGGGAATCGAGCCCAGCGTCATGATCAATTCCGCGCACAGCGGCTCGTCCAGCGCCAACCCACAAGACGCAAACCCCGTCGCAATCGGCGGATGCGCATGGATTACCGCCGCAATATCCGCCCGCTCGCGATAAACCGCCAGGTGCATGCCGATCTCGCTCGTGGCGTTGCGTTTTCCCCTCAACAAGCGACCGTCCCAGTCAACCACAACCATATCGGCCGGGCGCAGCAGGGCCTTGCTGCACGCGGTAGGCGTGGCCAGAAACAGTCCCTCCCCGAGCCGCACTGAAAGATTGCCGGACGTGCCGGGGGCGAACCCCAGCCGATACATCCACCGGGAAAATCGCGTGAGTTGGCGCCGGAACTCGCGCTCGACGCGCTGGTCGTGCGCCATGACTCCCGGGTAAATCGGCACATGTGCCTCAACAAAATTCATCAAAGGCTCGAAAGTCATCTATGCAGCCTCTTTTTCGATATTTCTGAGTTTGCCCACGCCTGCACCAATCCGTCTCGACGCAGCATACACCCTGCCGAGGGTAACTCCCGCACCAATTTGCAAATGACCCACGGCGGCCAGTCCCATTGAGGCAATGCAGCCGCATTGGGAACAGTCTGGATTGCCTCCAAACTGGCATGGCGTCACCCGGGTCTTCAGGTCGGCTGAGATCACCCGGGTGGTCTGGGCGAAAATGCACTCTTCCGGCGATTTCGGCGGGTTCCGGAACTCTCTCAGAACCCTTTCGCTGATGTCCAGCACCGGATAGAGGACCCGCAGCCGCTGGAGTTCATCGATAGTCCGGGTCCGCTCCTCAACCGTGAGAATCTCCGGTCCCGTGGCTCCCCGCTGCGGAGTGAAAATGCTCATCCAGATGCGCCCGATCTCCGGTCTCTCGCTCCAGTAGTCAAGGAATCGCTCGAAGTAATTCTCCTGCCGCGTCATCTGCCCCGTAATGGTGCAGTGGATGGTCACGCGACTGTCCTTGATGTTCTGGAGAATCCGCTGATAGGTCGCTGGCTTCCGCCGTTCGTCGTGATCGGGCTGTAGCCCATCAATCGACACGACAATTGTGAGCCGCGAAAGCCGGCTCCATTCCGCCGGGATGTGCCGGAAAGCGCTCGTCACAAGCTGGACATTCACGCCTCTTGCATCCAGTTCCGGCAGAATCTGTTCCAGTTCGCGATAGCGGACCATCGGATCGCCGCCTACCAGCGAAACATGCAGCGGACGATAATGTTCCACCAGGTCAAGAACACCCTTTACCAGCGCGTCCTGCTTGTAATCCGAGAGCACGCGCAGCGTTACGCCGCCACCGCCCAGATGCGCCTCGTCATAGGCGTAACAGCCCGGACAGCGAAGCGGGCATTCCCGCGTAATTTCAATCGACAAAAGCGGCTTGCGGCCGCCAAGAATTGTAGACCAAGACTGAAGCAGTCCCTGTGCATTCATATGTTTGTTCCTCGAAGAGCCGGGATAAACGGCTGAGTATTCACTTGCGTTGGTAGTGAAAAAGTCGAGAGGAACTCGAGAACGGAACTAGCACCGCTGGACGCAGTTCGTCTCCAGCGGAAGAAGCAGCCATCGCGTTGGGCTCTTACAATCAGCGCGCAGCGCCACGTCATGCGAACGCGTCTGGTGAAAAATCCCCGCGAGGAGCAATATGCTGCCCATCAGGCCAAACATCAGCATGATGACCACCTGCAGCGCTTTCAGCACAGTGACTGGAATGTCCGCGAATGGCGCGATACAAAGGGCGAGGATGCAAACAATGCAAAGCACCGCCACGAAGATTCTCAGGAAACGCACCATCTAACTCGAATGGTAGAAGAGGCGCGTCCGCCTTTGCAAATACAAGTCTCCGTGCCCGTTTCACAGGGCGCAAACTGAAACCCTATATCACCACCGATTCCTGATACTCCCCAAACACTTCCCGCATCGCGGCGGCAATCTCGCCCACCGTTGCATAGCTCTCTACCGCATTCAGAATCGCCGGCATCAGATTCTTCCCACCTCGGGCATGGTCCTTCACGCTTTCCACCGCCGTTCGCCAGACCACTTTGTCTCGCCGCGCCCGCAACGCGCGTACCCGCTCTACCTGCCTGCGCTCTAGTGCCTCATCAATCCTCTGAATCGGAATTCCCGGCTCGTCTTCCCGCGTGAACCGGTTCACACCCACCACGGTTGCCTCGCCCGAGTCCACCGCCCGCTGGTACTCATACGCCGCCGACTGAATCTCCTGCTGTACCCATCCCCGCTCAATCGCCCGCAGCATGCCGCCCAGGGCGTCAATGCGCTCCAGATACTCCCTCGCCTGCTCTTCCAGCGCGTTCGTCAGCGACTCCACATAGTACGAACCTGCAAACGGATCCACCGTATTCGCCACGCCCGATTCGCCCGCAATAATCTGCTGCGTACGCAGCGCGGTCCGCGCCGCCTCTTCCGTAGGCAGCGCGAGCGCCTCATCGTATCCATTGGTATGCAGCGATTGGGTCCCGCCCATCACCGCCGCCATCGCCTGGATCGCCGTCCGCACAATATTGTTCTCCGGCTGCTGAGCCGTCAGCGTCGACCCCGCCGTCTGCGTATGAAACCGCAGCATCCACGACCGCGGATTCTTCGCTCCAAAATGTTCCCGCATCACCCGCGCCCAAATCCGCCGCGCCGCGCGAAACTTCGCTACTTCCTCAAAAAAATCATTGTGCGCATTAAAGAAAAACGACAGCCGCGGCGCAAAGCGATCCACATCCAGCCCCGCGTCCATCGCCGCTTTGACGTAAGTAATCCCATTGCCCAGCGTAAACGCAATCTCCTGCGCGGCTGTGCAGCCGGCCTCGCGCATGTGGTATCCGGAAATCGAAATCGTGTTCCACTCCGGAGCGCGCTCGTTCGCCCACGCAAACATATCCGTCACAATTCGCATAGCATGCGGAATCGGATAAATATATGTCCCCCGCGCAATGTATTCCTTCAGCACGTCATTCTGAACCGTGCCGCTGAGCTGCTTCACATCCGCACCCGCTCGCTTCGCAACTGCTACATACAGAGCCAGCAGAATGCTCGCCGTCGCGTTGATCGTCATCGAGGTCGAAATTTTGTCCAGCGCGATCCCGTCAAACAGACGCTCCATGTCTTCGATGGAATCGATCGCCACCCCAACCTTGCCCACTTCACCCAGAGCCATCGGGTCATCGGAGTCGTACCCAATCTGCGTCGGTAGATCAAACGCTACTGACAGCCCCGCCGTCCCGTTGGCGATCAAAAACTTGTAGCGCCGGTTCGATTCCTCTGCATCACCCATTCCCGCGTACTGCCGCATCGTCCACAGCCGCCCGCGATACATCGTCGGCTGAATTCCCCGCGTAAACGGAAACTCCCCGGGATACCCAACTTCTCGCTCAGCCTCAAGGCCGTCGAGGTCGGCGGGAGAATAGACGGGTTTGGCTGGATCGCTGGACATAAATGTCACGTCGAACGGATGATTTTAGCAGCGCAATCAGGGGGCTTGTCATGAAAGCAGCCGTAGTTACGTCCTTTGACCGTCCGCCGAGGTACGAGGACTTTGCCGATCCCGTCCCTCGCGACGGCGAAGTACTGGTCGAGGTAAAGGCGGCAGGGCTCCATCCGATCGTCAAGGCCCTCGCCAGCGGAAGCCATTACGGCAGTACAGGAGAGGCCCAGTTTGTTCCGGGGGTTGACGGCGTTGGCCGGCTGGCCGACGGCAATCGCGTCTATTTTGGCATCAGCCGCAGCCCTTATGGTTCATTCGCGGCGAAGACCGTCGCACAAAAGTCAATGTGCATTACCCTGCCTGACGGCATTGATGGCGCCACCGCAGCGGGTCTCGCAAATCCCGGCATGTCCTCAGTCGCCGCACTCGCGCGCGCAAAGTTTGAGCCGGGAGAGAGCATTCTGATCCTCGGAGCCACAGGGGCGGCTGGACTGCTTGCCATACAGATAGCTCGACGACGCGGTGCGAAAAGCGTGGTCGCGGCAGGACGAAATCCTAAGCCGTTGCCAGAACTTCAGGCATTAGGCGCCACCGACGTGATCCCGTTCGAGCAAGATCGCGACGCGCTCGTATCGAGCTATCGCCGCGCTCTCAATGAAGCCAAAATCGACATCGTGCTTGACTATCTCTGGGGCCAGCCCGCCGAAGCACTTCTGGAGGCGGTTTCGCAGAAAGGCCTGAGCCATGCCGCACGCCGCATTCGATATGTACAGATTGGCAATACCGCAGGTCCAACAATCTCGCTCGCCGCCGCGACGCTGCGCAGTTCGGGCGTGGAGCTGCTGGGCAGCGGCTTCGGAAGCGCATCAATGGAGCAGATTCTCGAGGCGGTCAGCAAGCTGTTTCAGGAAGCGGCAAAAAATCCATTCCAGAACGCGGTCAGGACGGCTCCATTGCGCGATGTAGAACGCATGTGGAATAGCGACGAGAAAGCCCGGATTGTTTTTGAACCCTGAAAGGGATGACGGATGACCGCGAAAGACTTCAAACGAATCGCCCTGAGCCTCGAAGGTGCCGAAGAAGGCTCTCACATGGGCGCGGTCGATTTCCGCGTCGGCGGCCACATCTTCGCAACGCTCGCCGCCGTCAAGCAGGGCTACGGAAACCTGTTGCTCACGCCCGAGCAGCAGGCCACATTCGTTGCCGAGCAGCCTGATGTCTTTCTTCCAATTGCGGGAGGATGGGGACGAAATGGAGCAACGCACATCCGCCTCGCCGCCGCAAACGAGGACCTGCTCACTGGCGCACTGCGAACTGCATGGAAACTTCGGGTGGAAAAGAATCGGAAAAAACGGGACCGGCGGTAAGGGCTCGATTTCACATCAAGCCGGTTCAGGCGCATTCATCCAATTTCGGACTTTATCGACGAATTCAGATCTTTGGCCTGGAGATGAAAACGCTCGATTCGGTATGAAATACGCGTTTCCATTGGCGCCGGCGATCAGGATGATTTCATCCGTCACGGAGACAACCTTGATTTTCCGCCAAGGCGTCTGCCCCTGAAGCTTTCCTACACTGGTTGAAATCCCTTCGGGAGAAATGGTTAATGACCGCTTCGACGTCTTCGCTCGGACGAATAGTACGAGTGAAAGCAGCGGGATGGAGCCGACTACGATAGCCACAAAAATTATGGCGTCCACAAGGGTAAGTGGACGTGAAAACGCACCTGTGCTCGCCAAAATAAGAATCGCGAGAACGGCAAAGTAAAAAAGAACGATAAATAGGAATTTAGGCGAAGCCTTGAGTCCCCGGAAGTAACCCTGGACTATTTCTGTGCGAGTCAGCGCATACTCAATCGTCATATGCATCGCACAAATAATACAGCAGACCGATCCTCACCCCTGCCCTGCGCGCTTCTTCTGCTGCTTCTTCCTCGCCCGGTAAAACGAG
>DASZAG010000145.1:0-8002 GCA_035945555.1 Acidobacteriaceae bacterium | reverse complement strand
GGAACTTGTTGTTCGGGTTGTGCTTCGACAACACCTTCGTGATCGCCGCCGTCAACGTCGTCTTCCCGTGATCAATATGCCCTATCGTCCCCACGTTCACGTGCGGCTTCGACCGGTCAAACTTCTCCTTCGCCATGTTCCGTCTCCTAAATTCCAATCGGTGGTGCGCGTCCTCAGTAGTACGCGTACACCTTTAAAAACTTCGCCCGGATCGCCGGGTCAACTTTCTCAACCATCCTCAAATACTGCTCGCGAACCTGTCCGCGGTCGGAGTTGCCCAGCAGAGCATATTTCGCCGGTGCCTCTGCTCCGAGCAAGCCTGCAGCCAGGACGCCTTCAAACTGGCGGGCACGCAACTTGTGCTTCTGAACACTATGCAGAAAATCTGCAACCTTCTGCGGAGCAAACGCCGCTTCAAGGGCCGCGCGCACCTCTGCGAAAATCTTCTCGTCCTGTATCGCGAGCACTGCCTGCTCGAACATCCTGTCGAACCTCTGCGCAATCAATTTCTGGAGCGGGAGACGGGAATCGAACCCGCGACCAACAGCTTGGAAGGCTGTGACTCTACCACTGAGTTACTCCCGCAATTGCAGCCATAGCCATTAGCCATTCGCCGCCAGACGCGAGGGATTGCTAATCCCTGTTCCTTAATGGCTAATCCCTGAACTCTGGAGCTGATGACCGGGATTGAACCGGTGACCTCTCCCTTACCAAGGGAGTGCTCTACCAACTGAGCTACATCAGCCCTTCCAACCAACCGAACCCGCTACTCCGGGGGCTTTTGTTCATCGTATCGCGAACGATCATGCGTCAGTGCGATGCGAAGAGCAAATCCGCCCAACAGTATCATTACCAGGATCCGGACTTTCCCCGCATCCATCGTCGTCCAGGCCAGAACCGCCAGAATCGCCAGCCCGGCCAGCGCAATCACTTTGCGCCCTGCGCCCGCAACCGCCATCTCCGACGCCCCTGCCATACTACCGAATCCTAATGGTGCACAGGGGAGGATTCGAACCTCCGTAGCTCCAAGGAGCGGCAGATTTACAGTCTGCTGCCATTAACCGCTCGGCCACCTGTGCACATGTTCAGCAGAATTGTCCGAAACCCATTCGCGAGCACCCTTCGGCATCCCGGAGCCGCACTCCGGTCAAAAAATGCCATGTTTGAGAGGGATATTCGCTCGAAAGTAGCCCGGCAAACCCTGCTTCTTGCCCCGCCTTGTCGGCATAGTCTGGAGCTGGCGAAGGGACTTGAACCCCCGACCGTCTGATTACAAATCAGATGCTCTACCAACTGAGCTACGCCAGCCCAAAACAGCTCGTACCTGATCCTGCTCCGGACACACGTGGACGTCACAAATCAGGGGGTACAGATTAAAAGTTTAGCATGCGCGTTGAGGTGCCGCAAACCGCTTTGATCCGGGAATTTGTTCCCCACCCTGCGGCTGCTCATGGCGCATCTCACCAAAGCAGGAGAACTGCAATTTCATCTAGTTGTGAGGTGCGAAATGACCCGTTCTGCAGCAGATGGCAACATGGTCGATCACGTCGCGCAGTTCGACATTCGGCGCGAAATGGCGGAATCCGAGCAAAAGAAGCCGTGGCCGTCCGGTATCCATTCCAAGACACTATTCAAGAAGCCGGACTTCCGCATGGTGCTGATTGAAATGGAATCAGGCGCAAAAATGGATGAGCATCACGCCGACGGCACAATTAGTGTGCAGATAATCAAAGGCCGCATCCGCTTTCGGACCATGAAGCATACTCACGAATTGGGCGAGGGAAATCTGCTGACTCTTAGCGCTTCCATCAAACACGACGTCGAGGCGCTGGAGAAATCGGCATTGCTGCTGACAATCGCATGGCCCAGCAATCAGGAACTGCTCCAAATGTCGCATCGCGGCTATGGTACCTAGGCTCCAAACGAAAAGAGTGCGCAAGGCATAGCAGCCGATGCGGTAAATCAAAAGAACGTATTCGGCAGACACCCTCGACGTGTAATCTAAGGCGGACGCAGCCGAGCGAAGCGGCGTCTTTACACGTTCGAGGATGCAGATGCCCGCAGAGCCCGTCATCACGCCAGGAAACGTCACCCTCAAGCGCAGTCTCCGCTACTGGGACCTGGTGCTGTACGGCATCATCCTGATCCAACCCACGGCCCCGATGCCGAGCTTCGGAGTCATCTATCAGGAAGGTCATGGGCATGTGGTCAGCGCCATCCTCTGTGCGCTGGTGGCTATGCTATTCACTTCCGTAAGCTACGGACGCATGTCGCGACGTTATCCGGAGGGTGGCTCAGCCTTCACTTACGTCAGCCGGGAACTACATCCCGCACTGGGGTACATGGCCGGATGGTGCATGGCGATGGACTACATTCTGAACCCGCTGATATGCACCATATGGTGCAGCAAGGCTGCTGAAAATTTCGTCCCAGCAATACCGTACGTCGCCTTCGCAATCTTTTTCGCGGGCTTTTTCACGCTGTTGAACCTCAATGGCGTGGAGACCTCGGCACGAATTAATAACATGATGGCTGCCGCACTTGGAGTTGTAATCGTGTTAGTAGTGGTCGCGTTCCTGCGCTACATCTTCCACATGGCGCATCAGCCCTCTTCGTTCTATACCACTCCTTTCTATGATCCAAAGACGTTTTCCTCATCAGCTCTCTTTCGAGGCACCTCCATCGCGGTACTCACTTACATAGGTTTCGACGGCATCTCCACGCTGTCTGACGAGGCAAAAGATCCCAGCCGCAGTATCCCGCGCGCAATCGTTGCCACATGCCTGATCACTGGCGTTCTTGCATCCGTAGAAGTGTATTTGGCGCAATTGGTATGGCCGCGTGGGTTGGCGTTCCCTGATATTGATACGGCGTACGTTCATATCTCCGGACGGGCCGGAGGACCAATTTTGTTCGCGATCGTCAATGGAGCCCTGCTGCTGGCCACTATCGGAAGTGGCATGGCATCGCAGTTGGGGGCGTCACGGCTGCTGCTTGCTATGGGGCAGGACGGCGCAATACCGAAGAAGTTCTTCGGAGCAGTCTCACGCAGGAATCGGATCCCCGCAAACAACGTGATCATGGTCGGAGCTATATGCCTGGTCGGAGCGTTGCTTATGAGCTATGAGCGCGGTGCTGAGCTTTTAAATTATGGCGCCCTGCTGGCGTTCATGGGCGTAAACATCTCCTCCGCTGTCTTGGGCTGGCGGCAAGGACGCGGTTCGCAGTGGTTCTGGATCCTGCTCTCGGTGCTGGGCTTTGTCGTTTGCTTCTTCATCTGGCTCAACTTGAGCCGCCCGGCGCTGGTAGTCGGGACGATCTGGGCGATCTTCGGCATCGCGGTCTGGCTTCTGCACGGACGAAGAGCTCGTGCGGCGCACGCGTAAGTCACTCATACGAGCGGTTTATCCTTTTCGACGGCAACTTTATATCGACTAACCTCCATCCCACTTAGCAGATGGCAGGAGGTAAATGCCTGAATGAAAAGTGAACATAACAATCCGAACGCAAAAACTGAGCACGAGAGGAAGAACGAAGGCGGCCGGGAGTTTGGTCACGTCCATGAACCAAATCAGGCGCGAATGGCGAGCACGAACGAGGGTCTATCGCAAGATCGCACCACCGATAGTCGCCACCAGCAGCAGACTCCGGCGCGCCAGAGTGGCTCCGGAACCCAACACAGCAGTTCGGAACGCAATCGCGATAGTGCATCCCAACAGGACAGACCACCCGGCAACACAAGCCATGAACGCGGACATGACCGCGACAAAAAGTCAGCCGCTTGATATTAAAGGAACGAAAACCCGGAGGGCCGCGGATTACCGCGGCCCCTCCTGTGCAGTGACGGTGCAAAGGCATGGAGCGGGCGCGCTCCGTTTCGGAGAAAAGAAGCATATGAATAAACGAAGCACCTCAAGCAAACTCAGCGCATTTTCACTATGCGCTCTGACGGCCGCCGCAATATCGATCGGGGTTGCCGGATGCCACAGCAACAATGCTTCCCAGAACCAGAATCCGAACCAGACGGCCACCACCAGCGAGGACGCCAATCAAAACCAGGATCCCGCAAATCAAGCCAATCTCGCTCCTGCGGTCAACACAACGACGGAGCCAGCACAAGAACAGGCGCCACCTCCTCCTGACCAGGCCTCGGACAGCAATTATTACGACTACAACGCGCCGCCTCCCGACGAAACATCGGAATCCTACGAAGAGGCCTACGCTCCCGACCCTCCTCCGCAACTTCCCGAATACGACCAGCCTGAGGCGCCCGATCCGGATTACATATGGAATCCCGGCTACTGGGGTTATGCTTCAACCGGCTACTACTGGGTTCCGGGATCCTGGGTCCTCGCACCCTATGTTGGGGCACTTTGGACCCCTGGCTATTGGGGCTTTTACCGCGGCAAATATTGCTGGCATCGCGGCTATTGGGGCCCCCATGTGGGTTTCTACGGCGACATCGATTATGGACACGGCTATGACGGTCGCGGCTACCGCGGCGGATATTGGGACAACGGAGCATTCCGGTACAACACAGCCGTGACGCGAGTGAATACAACAATTATTCACAACACCTATATCTATAACGTGACCTACACAAACCACGATCGCGCTAGCTATAACGGCGGAAATGGCGGCATAGAAGCCCGTCCCTTGCCACAGGAACAGGTCGCGAGGCGCGAGCAGCACACCGCACCAATCGCGGTCCAACAAACTCATATGCAGCAAGCATCTGCGAATCGTTCGCAATGGGCCAGCACCAATCACGGAAGGCCCGCGACCCTGGCCGCAGCACAACCGCTGAACGCTGGCCGTCACGCGCCTGCGGCGATGCCGCCGGCAGTTAGAAGCGAGGTTCAGCATGAGAACCAACAACGTGCCTCGGCTCCCAACCCAGCAACTCGAATGGAAAATCGACCTGCAGCGCAGCCCGCGCCTCCAATTGAGACGCGGCATGCATCCGCCCAACCTTCGAATCGCAATGAGAATCACCCAGCGGCGCGGCCAGCACCCCAACCGAACACCGGGCCAGAACATCAACCAATCGCCAGACCAGCGCCCCAACCAGCGGCGAGGCCCCAACCTCAACGGGAAGCCAACCGCCCTGCGCCGAGACCCGAAAACCGCCCAGCGGCTCGGCCTGAACCACGAACAACGACTCATCCGGCGGCAAAGCCTGCGCCGCGAACCGAGGCTCGGCCTGAACCACGGCACCAGGCCCGACCAGGGAACCATCCCGAGTCCCGCACCCAACCGCAAAAGGAAAAGGAGAAGCGAGACCAGCACAATCCTCAGTCTTGACTTCAAATGCAAAAGCGGAGAACGCGTGTGCATTCTCCGCTTTGCAATGTCTTGTCCCGAAACCTCGGGAGCGACGATGAGTTCTTGATTTTCTAAATGGTCGGGACGGGCAGATTTGAACTGCCGACCCCTCGCACCCCAAGCGAGTGCTCTACCAGGCTGAGCCACGTCCCGACATACAGGGGTTAGAGCTAGTTTACATGATCAAGTGAAGCGTGTAGCGTCCGCCATTCAATGGCTCGGCGGAACGTATTCCTTGGGCAGCGTCGCACCCTCGCCAAAAAAATATTGCTGCATTTGCTCTACAAGAAATTCCTGCGCCTGCGGCGTCCAGGGCTGCAGCCGGTATTCGTTCAGCAGCATCTTTTGGTGCTCCAGCCACTCACCCCAGGCCTTTTTCGAAACGTTGTGATAGATCTTGTGTCCAAAATCGCTGTCGAAGGGAGGCTCTTCGAGTCCCTCCATCTCCTGCTTATAGCGTGCGCAAAATACGGTGTGCGGCATACATTCTATTGTAAGCAAGAACTCGCCTTACTTCGAGGCATGCTCCGGACGAATCACCTGGGCTGAAAATCGCTCCATCTCTTCAAGCTGCGGGCTCGACTGTAGCAGCACCAGATCCACTCCCGCCGCTGAAAATTCCTGCAACCGCTCGCTCACCTGCTCCGGCGTACCAATCAGCCCGCTGCGCAATCCGCGGTTCGAGACAGAATAATCTTCCAGTGAAATTTTCTGTTCCAGTTTCGATCCCGTGATCCACTGCTGATAGTTGGCGTATCCGCGCGCCGACTGCTGCACGTTCGTGATGCGATCCACTTCTCTCTTTGCCTCCGACTCGGAGTCGCGCACGACAGCGTAACCCGCCACACCAAACACGAGCGGAGGCAGTCCCAGGTTCTCGCGCCGGCTTCTCATGTCTGCAATTTTGTTTCCCACCGTCTTCGGATCATCGCCATGCATCAGGTAGGCATCGCATTTTTGAGCAATGAGATTCTTTGCCGTCTCAGATTCGCCTCCCGCATAAATAGTGGGACGAGGCTTCGATACAGGCTTTGGCGAAAGTGCATTCTCACGCACCTGATAATAGTTGCCCGAATAGCTGAACCCCTGCCGTGACCAGCACCCATCCACCACTTCCAGCCACTCAGAGGTGCGCGCGTACCGGTCATCGTGCTCATCAAAAGGAATTCCGTACTTCGAGGCCTCATCCGCCCACCAACTCGAGACCACATTGAGTGTCAGCCGGCCGTTCGAAATGTGGTCGATGTTTGCTGCCTGTTTGGCAAGCAATGCGGGGTTATGGAACGTGGGTCGTACCGCCACCATCAATTCCAGCTTGCGTGTGACGGCTGCAAGCGCCGCTGCTGTAGACCATGCGTCGAGGGAGGGCGCTTCCACACCCTTAATGTCATTCAGGTTTAACTCAGCTAAGAGGGTTAGTGAATAACCTAAGTCCTCGGAACGTTGCGCAAGATGTCGAACGTAGCCCCAAGTTGGCTCCATACGCTCGTCTTCGACATTACGCAGCCATCCGCCAAACACAGGAAGCCAGTATCCGTAACGCATCAGCGCGCACCAGCCAACGCGTGCTGCTGTAAGTGCCCATTTGCGGCCGCGGCTTCAGCTTCAAGCCAGTCCACCAGCTTTACGAATGGATCGAATCCAAGAACTCGCAGCCCGTCAGCAACAAAGTTCGAGAGCGCATTGATGTCGTAATAAAGCCGGCGACCGTCGCGATTGTCCGTGATGTATTCAACTCCACCTAGTTCAATTCCAGCGTGGCTCATAATTCGCTCTATGTCATCAATCACACCTTTCGGCGGCTCATAACCCTCCACTGTCAGGCCGCTCTTCGGCGCATCAACCGGGCAGGCAGCGCGGTTCAACTCGACTCCGCCCGAAGTCTTGCAAATATCGGCCGGACACAAATCAAAAGTCTCGCCCGTTATATGCACCTTGATCGCGTAGAGAAATTTCCCGTTCAGCACCTCTACGCGGACAATGTGCGAATCCCGCGCCGGAATAAACTCCTGAACCAGCGCTGTGGAATCCAACCCAAAAGAAAGTTCACCGCGTGCCGCCGCGGCTGCCAGATCCTCAGGAGCATCGAACCGCTTGACACCAGCACCGGATCCGCCAATGTTCGGCTTCACTACCACCGGCCAGCGCAGCCCTTCCGCCGCATCGCTCGCCTGCGAGGCACGATGAATCACCCGTGTTTTTGGGAAGGACAAACCAATCGACTCAAGCAGAGTGAGCTGCGCGGCTTTCGACAATTCCGTGCGGAATGCCTTCAACCCATTGATCACGCGAAGCCGATGCCGCTCCAAGTGATCGAGAAAGCCGAGCGTGTAGAAAATCGTGTCGCCATGCTCGCGGTTCCATGCCGATGGGCTCATCCGGTTCACAACAACTGAGAACCGCTGTTCAGGATGATCCTCAATACCATACGAATGGTCGACGGCGTTGATCTTGGTGTAACTCGTACCGCGGCGATCCAACTCGGCAAACAGGGGCTTAAACCAGTGTTGCTGCTCGTAAAAGATGGCGATGGGTTTCGACATGGGATCCTCACCCTCTTCCTAGTTTGTAACCCATTCCTCGCCGCCAGGCGAATTACCGCCTCCGCAACAACTCAATCACGCATTGAATCAACGTGAACACCGCCCCCATTGCCACAGCAAACCCCTTCACCTTC
>DASZAG010000144.1:0-7266 GCA_035945555.1 Acidobacteriaceae bacterium | reverse complement strand
CTCCGTGAGGAATACAGCATCGAGATGATCGCGCCCAACCGGCGCAACCGGAGCAGAACTCAGGATGGATGCAAGCTGCGCCGCTATCGCCGACGCTGGAAAGTGGAGCGGCTCTTTGCGTGGATGCACAACTTTCGCCGCCTTGTTACGCGATGGGAATACCAGTCGAGAACTTCCTCGGCTTCGTCCACCTCGCCTGCCTGCATGTGCTGCTCAGACAGTTATGAGACCAGTTCTAGTCTTGCTCAGTCTTTACCTTTCCGTTCAAACGCCCTTTTCCTGACGACTGCGACGCCAGCCTCCGTCACGTGATAGCGCGATGCGTCGGCGATCGGATCGAAGCCAATGGACATGCCTTCGGGGACCTGAACGCCCTCATCGAGAATCGCTCTCCTGATCCTGGACTTTGCTCCCACCGTGCAATTGTCGAACAGAATAGAGTCCTCAACGACAGCCTCAGAGTGAATCCTGACACCGCGGCCCAGCACGGACCCGGAAACCGAACCACCGGATAGAATGCAGCCGCCGGAGATAATTGAGCCCGTCGCCTGGCCGGGGCAACCCTCTTTGTCGAACGTGAACTTCGCGCTGGGATCCGGATAGCTCGCCGTGCGAATAGGCCAATTCGGGTTATACAGATTGAGGGACGGAACTACGCCGCACAGGTCCTTCTGCGCTTCGTAATAGGCATCGAGAGTGCCGACATCGCGCCAGTACGCCGGAGCCGGAGCGGGCTCGCCCGGAATGACATTCGTTTGAAAGTCGTAGGCACGCATGTTAGTACTTCCCAGCATTCCGGGCAGGATATCCCGTCCAAAATCGTGGCGACTGTTCGGCCGCTGGGCATCCGCATGCAGCTCCCGGTACAGAGCTCTGGCCGAGAAAATGTAGTTGCCCATTGAGGCGTAGATCATTCCGGGGTGGCCCGGGATCGAAGGCGCGCGATCGCTCTTCTCGTGGAAGCCGTGGATGGTGCCGCCCTCATCGGCCTCAATGACGCCAAACGCAGTTGCCAGTTCGTGCGGGACAGGGACCGCTGCCACGGTGACATCCGCGTGCATACGTTCATGGAACTCGATCATGTGCTGAACATTCATTCGGTAGATATGGTCAGCGCTGAAAATTGCTACCAGACCGTCGTCTGGAACATCGAGGAGCGACAGGTTCTGAAAGATGGCGTCGGCAGTGCCTCGGTACCAGGAGTCATCTTCCGTTCGCATCTGCGCAGGCACCGGAATGATGAACTGTTCCTGCAGAAGTCCACCAAATTGCCAGCCGTCTCGCAAATGCCGCAACAGCGAATGGCTGCGGTACTGCACCAGAACGTAGATGGCGCATAAGCCAGAGTTGATCAGATTGCTTAGCGCGAAATCGATGATCCGGTATTTGCCGCCGAAAGGGACCGCCGGCTTTGCGCTGTCTTCGGTCAGGGGGAGGAGACGATTTCCGGCGCCGCCAGCGAGAACAAAAGTCACTACTTTGGCTGACATCTGTGAAGCCTTTCAGCCGTGCCGCCCTCCGTCGCGGAGCTCCTTCGGTATCAGACTGGATGCTCGGCTGCGACGTGGGTGCTTCATCCGCCTATGAGGTCCGCGATTTTCGCGAATCGGGGCGAATGCATCAGTTCGCTGAACGAATACCAAAGACCATGAGGGCCGCCGAAGCTGGGCGATGTTGTCCGCCAAGTGTCGGATTCCTGCCCATTCGCCTTCAGACAAAATGGCCTGCTGCCCTGCAACTGAGACGAACGAGGCGACAGCGGCTAACATTGAACGGCCACGCGACTAGACACAAACCAGATTCGGGGCCATCTAGCCTGGCCAATCGTTGCTATTGCGAGATGCTGATCGCGATGCCGACACCCGGATATCGTCTGTTGAACAGGTAATAGCCGTTATCAACGTAGTTGATATAGACATCGTCGTTGTCGTACCAGCCATTTCCCCATTCGCCCGGCCATGGATCCACAAGGCTGATCCAGTAGCCGCTGTACTGAAACCGTGGGTATCCGCCAACGGTCATGAAGGGAAGGCCACCGATGCGAAATCCATGCTGCGGTCCGAAGTATCCGCGGTAACGGCTCTGCGGGACGCGATACCCTTTGTAGCCGCCGCGTTGTTGCCAGGTGCGGTGATCGGATTGCCAGTCTTCTGCACGGTGCTGCTCCCAGGTGCTGTGCCGATCGCTCTGCCGCACCTGGTCCCGATCGCCGCGATCATAGCCGCGGTTGGCGCGCTGTTGCTGGCCCTGCCGATTCTGGGAGTCTCTCGCCTCCCGCTGTTGCTCCGGCATCGGTCTTTGTGCCTGCCGCGTCTGCTGCTGTTGCCGGTCTTCCTGCCTTTGCGCCTGACGGCTCTGATCGTCAGGTCTGGATTGCTGGTACGTACGGCGATCCGGCTGCTGCTGGTCGGCCTGCTGCCGTTGTCTATCGGCCGACGGCTTCTGCTGATGATCCTGCGGCCGAGACTTGTCTTGGTGGCGAGTATTTTGCCCTGCGCGGTCCTGCTGGTCGGCCGGCCGGTCCTGCCCCGCCAGGGCAGGAGCGGCGGCGCCGAGAAGCAGTGAGAGGACAGCTGTGGTGATGATCCCAGGTGATTTCATAAGCTACCTTTCCATTTACTGTTTCGCATTTTGTGGCTATCGCATGCTGCTGGTGGTGACGTTGGCGGGATGCCCGATCGCATCGCCCGATACCACCAGCTCCACTCTCCGGTTTTGCTGGCGCCCGGCTGAGGTATCGTTGGAGGCTACGGGTTCGGTGTTGCCGAACCCCTTCGCTGACACTGAGCCCACGCCCACTCCCTGCTGCACGAGGTAGTTGCGGACAGAATCTGCCCGGTTCTCCGAGAGCGTCTGGTTCATCGCATCGCCGCCGACGTTATCCGTATACCCTCCGACCTCAATGAGAAGTCCAGGATAGGCGATCAGAATGCCGGCGACTTTCGCCAGCTTCTCGCGTGCCTCGGGCTTCAGAGAATAGCGGCCGGTATCGAACAGGACATCCGACATGCTGACGATCAGTCCGCGCGCACTGTCACGGGTCTGGAGAACGGCATTCAGCTGTTCCGTGAGCCGCGCACGTAACGCAGCCTGATCGCTTTCCGCCACCTGTTCGTTCTGTTGTGCCTGCTGCGCCGCAAGGCGAGCCTGATCGGCGTCGGCCTTGGCCGCGGCCACTGCGCCGGCGGACGCCGTTTGGTTGGCAGCCATTTCAGACTGCGCCTGCGCGGCAGCGGACTGCGCCTGTGCAGCCGCAGATTGAGCTTCCGCCGCAGCCGACTCTGCCGCTTCCTTCTGCGCGTTGGCTCTCTCTGCCCGGGCCTGTGACTGCGCCTGCGCGTTAGCCGAGTTCTCGCGTTCGGTGGCCAATGCCTCGCTGTTGATCCTTTTCACCGCGATGGCGCGTGCGTCTTCCGCCGTCTGTACGGCTTCTCTGGATGTGGCGATCAGATCGTTCTTCGCGATGTGCCTTTCGATGGCTTTGCTGTCTGCGCTCTTCATCAACTGAACTGCATGTTCATAGCTGTCGGTGGCATAGTCCGCGGCTCCCTCCGATTTCGCAATGCGCAGAGCATTCCGCGCCTCGAAAAACTCAAGAGGCAACTTTGCATTCAGAACCACCGGGTCGAACTGATAGCCAGTGGGGATGTAACCGCCGCGCTCCATCAGCTCGTACTTTGCATTCACCACCTCGGAGGTTCCCGTGGTGTCGGGACGCACGACGTTCTCGAGCACCACCACATTGCTGGGCTGGCGAACGGCATAGTACGGCTCTGCGGTGACGATGAGAGCGAATGCCTGCAGGTTCGTGGTCACATCGAGCTTGCTGCGGTGATTGCCGCCTACCAGCACCTCGCCCAGGTTCACCGGACGGCCTTCGGGCGAAATCGCCCAGAGCACATAGGTGAGGTATTCATTGCCGAAGGTGGTCGGCTTCTGCAGGTTGTCGAACTCTGTCTCGATTCTTAGATTGCCTCTCTGGCTCCTGACCGTCGCCTGCCCGTTGGCTGCGGGCATCAGATTCGTACCCGCGAAGTCGACTTTTGTGGCTCCCCCCTTGTGCACATAGTTGACCGCCTGGACTGTACGGCTGACCATGGTGGCCCGGAATACAGACTTTTGGCTCGCCGGATGCTGATGAGATGGTGCCTCGGCGATCAGGCTTGTTCCTGAACTGTTGGTGGTTTGCAAATCCGTCTGAGCAAATGCGCCCAGAGGGAGACAAGTTCCCAAAGCAAGTAGCGTAATGATTTTCAAGACAATCTCCGTCGGCAGATGTCTGCCGTGTTGCGTGGTGCGAATCGGCTGCCGGTGCACCCTGCGTGCGTGATGAACAAGCCGCGACGCGTTCAGCTTCCAATGTGGAAGCGAGAGAAGGAGTGAAACACCCCGAACAGATTGAGCAGCCAGAAAACCGCCACGATCACCACAAAGCCATTCAGGATCGACTTCATCGTCGACTGCATTGGGATGAAGCGGTTCACAGCCCAGAGCAGGATCCGACGAGAACGAGCGTGATTGCGATTTGCAGAAACGGCATATTCCAATCTCCCTTTCTCAGCTGCTGGAGCCGATCGGGATCCTCGTTCATCCCGATCGACAAAGGCCTCGAGCGTTACCGCTGGCCGTCATGGGCCGCTGCAATCGTGCCTGCGCGCCCGGTTTCGACAATGGCCCGCATGAAGCTCTGCGTGGACTTCGGTGGGCGGACCTTGCCGGAGAGGATGGCCTGAAAGGAGGGATTGCGGCCGTAAATCACTCGCGTGGAGTCAGCGTCCTGTTCGACAACCGCTCCGTTCAGGGTGATTCCCGCGAAGATTCCGTGCGAACGCGAGTAAGTCAGGATTTCCGTGTTCATCTTCCAGTCTGTTCCCGCGGATGCGTGCCGGCCCACCGGTCCGGCGGAGGCGGATGCAGCGCCGCTGATCTGGAATTTGCTGGATAGCAGATGCTGCAACCCCCTCTCGTTCATGACGACCATCACCAGGTCCACACCCTCCACACCGATCTGCAAGCCCCAGCTTCCGCCGCCGACCGAGACGAATGCGGGCGCGCTCCAGCCCTCGGCCGTGCGGCAGGAGGCGATCCCGCGGCCGTGCTCACCACCCACGATGAAGCCGCCTTTCACCAGATTGGGGATCACAACAATGCACTTTGCCCCTTCCAGCACTTCTTCGGGGATGCCCTTATCCGGAGTGCTCATCATGGCGTGCAGCACATCGGTGGACATTTGCAGCCGCTGGATCGAGTCCTGCCGTCCGGAGGCGGCCCACACGTTTCCGCTTGTCAGCGCAAGGGCGCCGACCAAATACAGATGCGTAATTCTCATTGATTTTTCCTTTTGATGGGAGGAGGGGCTAAGAAAGACACATTTCAGATGGGCTGACTTAGCTCAGAACCACGAGAGAGGAGATACAGAGAGACTCTGCTCCAAAATGATTACAACAGATAGCTAAAACAATATCTGAGCTAAATTGCTCACTTTTCCCGATATTCCCGCAGAAGCTTATGCATCCCCTGGCATTGTTGTGATTTCATCAGACAGAGTGAGCTTCCGGCGTATAATAACTGCAGCCAAGCATTCCTTCCTCGCCTTCAGCCCACACGTTTTGCTCCAGACGAGCACCTTTCAAGTACGTAACCGGACGACTGGAGCTTCTATGAGCCTCGCTAACAAATCCGATGTAAAGAAGCATCTCTCGGTGACGGACACGTCCGTTTATCCTTTTGGATTGAAGCGATCGGATGGGAAGACGACGGGTACGCCTGCGGAGGTTGCCGATCTCAGCATCAGCCCCAGCCATCCGATTTCCCCTGAAGCCATACCGAACGCCCAGGTAGGGGGCTCTGTCGGCATCCCGGCGAGCGTCGCGAAATCCGGCAAACGCTCGTGATAAGGGCGCCGGCGATCTTCCTGCGCGTAGGTTCCATTCTGCCGAATGGCCTTCATCTGAAACAACGGCCGTTCGGTAGAGAGTGGATGTCCGTTGAAAATGTTGCGCCGGCCCAGCTTGACCTCGCGGTGCGCGAGGCAGGCTGGCACTTTATGTGGATCGAGTCGGCCTGCTCCCGCCTCGGTTGCGGCCGGACAGACGAAACGGCAAGCAGGCGGGCGATCACTCGGGCTCTGGCGCAGACTCAAAAGCGGTTCAATGCCGCGGAGCTAGGTGTGGTGCGTGTAGGGCGATACCTTGGCTTCCGCATTGCCAAGGCGACGCTGCACGCGCGGCATATTCAGGAGCGCGCTTCGCTCGGCCTGATTGACGAACTGACCATTCGGATGCTCGCACCGGAATAGCTTTGTCCACGTATTCAGAGCTTGCCAGCGGGAATGGCAGGACCGCTTGTTTGGCCGACGGCTTGACAGCCGTGCGCTGGGTCGATGGCTCGCGGCCAGTAGTAACTGTTTGTAAGGAGAACTTTAAAATGAAGAACGAACCACTCCCGAATGGATCCAGTCTCGACACCCCAGACGGCACAGCAACGATCACAAATCAGGAATTTCCGGCCGACCACACTTCGAACGATCTGTGGTCCAGGCTGGATGCGAGCCACCCGCCGAAAGCAATGAACTATGAGGTTGTTTCGCAGGACGCAGATGAGGTGCAGGATCTCGAAAACGCGCCGCCCTTCAGCATGGGGGCCTACCTGGTTAGCTCCGGACAAATGCATCTCATGACCGTCATCAGCATCTACAGCGAGCGCGGTGCCAGTCGCGATCAGGTACGGTTGCTTTATATGAACGCCGACGCCCTTGTTGTCTGGAGAGCCATGGGCAGGAATCCGACTGTGATTGGGGCTCAGCATCGGCCGCCAAGAACAGCTCTCCTAATGTATGGCATTCCCTTCAGCGATTAAGAAGGATTGGGGTTGCACGAATAGCCGATGACGAGTGATGCCTGCTGTCAGTAATTCCGAGTGCCGGCAACCTCGATTTCGCTGTATCCAGCTTCCGCCTAAAGCTCAAACTTCGGGAGCTTGTAGAATCGGCGGCTTGGCCGCGTTGTTTTCCGGCAGCTGATCGAGCAGGACCACGTTCAGCAGCGACTTGTGAACATGGATGCCGCCGTTGTAATCAATAAAACCGAGTTTGCGAAAGCGATTCATGAAAAAACTCACGCGGGATCGGGTGGTACCGACCATCTCCGCCAGAGTTTCCTGCGAGATCTTTGGAATCTGCGATACCGGGTGATCGGGTTTGCCGAATTCGGCCATCAGCAGAAGTATTCTCGCCAGTCGCTTTTCGCTGGAATTGAAGAGCTGATC
>DASZAG010000143.1:0-2441 GCA_035945555.1 Acidobacteriaceae bacterium | reverse complement strand
GCTGCGGCGGGCTCCAGAGCGATTGCCCAAAATACACTCGCGGACGGAACCTTGGTTACGAATGCCTTGACGACGCCTGCCGGACCGAAGGGCTTTGTGACCCTGTGGGGGACCGGATTGGGGAACGCCACTACCCAAGACGTGGCCGTGACCGTCGGAGGACGACCGGCCACCGTCACCTATGCCGGACATTCGGCTACACCGGGACTGGATCAGATTAACATTCAGATTCCCGATGATCCGCAGGTTCCAGAAGGGTGCTACGTTGCCGTGCAGGCGAGCGTACCGCTCGAGTACGGCGGCGCCAGCATCACGGAGGCGAGCAACCGTGTGTCGATTTCTCTGGCGTCCGCTGGAGCTACGGCCTGCACTCATCCGCTCAATCTGACGCTGCCGGAAATGCAGACGCTCGATCAGGGAGGCACGATTCCGGTGCTGAACATGGGCATGCAGTCCCTGGTTGGCGCTGCCGCGTCGAATGGGTTAGTCAGAATGGGGGCGACCAACCACCGAATCGTAGCATCGCGGGTTACGCTGCGAAGAGGTGAATCCAGCGGCGCAGAGCCGCATACGAAAGGAGTTGGTCGCTCATGTCCAAAGTACGCTTTGTTGGTCTCGATGTCCACGCCGAGACAATCGCGGTAGCGGTCGCGGAGCCAAGAGGAGAGGTTCGCAGTCACGGAATTATCCCGAACCGTCCGGAATCGGTGCGGAAGCTGATTCGCAAAATCGGAGAAGGCGCGAAGCTGAAGTGCTGCTATGAGGCCGGTCCCACCGGCTACGTGCTGTACTGGCAGCTTACGCAGCTGGGGGTGGATTGCGAAGTGATCGCCCCGTCGTTGATCCCAACCAAGGCCGGAGACCGCGTCAAGACGGACCGCCGCGATGCCGAAAGACTGGCGCGCTGCTACCGGGCGGGCGAACTGACCGCGGTGTGGGTTCCCGATGCCGCGCACGAAGCGCTGCGCGATCTGGTGCGGGCGCGCGAAGCCGCGAAGCAGGATCAGCTTCGGCATCGTCATCAGTTGGGAAAGTTTCTGTTGCGTCACGGCAAGCGGCCAGTGGATGCGGGACCGGCCTGGAGTGCGAAATATCTGAACTGGATTCGGATTCATGCGCGCTTCGATCAGCCTGCGCTGGAAGCCACGTTGGCCGATTACCTGCACGAAGTCGAACACGCGGCCGAACGGATTGCTCGGCTGGAGCAGTGCATTGAAGACGCGGTGGCGCATGCGACTCCTGAAGTTCGCGCCGTGATCGACGCGCTGCAAGCCTTGCGCGGAGTGGCGCTGACGACTGCTGCAACCGTGGTTTCGGAACTGGGCAGTCTGACCCGGTTTGAAAATCCACGCCAACTGATGGGCTATAGCGGTCTGGTGTCGCGTGAATCCTCCAGTGGCAACCGGACCCAGCGCGGCGCCATCACCAAAACCGGCAACGCACATCTGCGCCGGGTGTTGGTGGAGGCAGTCTGGGCCTACCAGTATCGGCCCGCGGTAAACGGCCGCCTGCTGAGAAGGCAGCGAGCGCTGGCGCTCAGCGATGAAGTCAGACATATCTCCTGGAAGGCGCAGCAGCGGCTGCACAAGCGCTATACCGTGCTGACGGCTCGCGGCAAACACAAAGGGCAGGTCGTGACCGCGCTGGCTCGTGAACTGCTCGGCTTCTTGTGGGCCATCGCTGTACATACCGAAGCGCAATTCAAATCGGCCAAAGCAGCTTAATACACTTGTGACCGCTTTCCGGACAGCAGCGCCGATAACAGCCGAGGGCCCACGAAAAGGAGAACCCTCGATGAAAACTATGCGGTACAGCCGCCAGGCCCAACCCGCGTTCTTAGTCCGAGGCAGCTCCCGACGAATCATGTTCCTGCGGCGCCGACCCGCGTATATCAGTGTGATCAATCGTCGCGCTTGCCCCGGCTGTTATCGGTTCTGCTGTCCAAGCTGGGCTTACTCAAGGCCCACCTGCAGGAATGTCTTTCCGCCGAGCCGCCCATCGAAGACCAGCGAATGCCAGAACGGTGCTCGCAGGCAAGGGTGCGCTTCGCTCCTATCGGACCCTTGCCTGCTGCGCGCCGTTCCGGCCAAAACTACAACTGCGATGGGCGGCTCCGGCGGGAACAATCGAAACTATCTGGTGCGCCAAAAAAGACTTGACAGGTCGCCCCCATATCAGTTTTTCTGGCACTTTCGGCGCATCTGGCCGTTAGCGACGTGTATAACTTACGTGCTTTCAGTGGGCGGCCGAAGAACAAGTCCCCCTCTCCGCACCACAAAACCTCTTTTGGTTTCATTAGTTTGCGGCTCCCGTTTTTTCGTGTGACTGCGGTGTGACTGGAATTGTTGCGGGCATGGTCTTGAAATGGTTTATCATGAGCCTGTCGATGTTGTCCTGACGCCCCTTCGACCACGTGCCGTAGTGCTTCCGAACCACCGCCG
>DASZAG010000142.1:0-8330 GCA_035945555.1 Acidobacteriaceae bacterium | reverse complement strand
GCCATTGTGCGCGGATCCTCTCCATCGAGCATCTCGATTGCGCGGTCCACCAACTTGAGTGCCTCAGGAAAGCTTTTCATGCGCCGATGCACGTTGGCCATGTTGTTCAGCAGCCTGCCCATGCGGTCACGAGGGGTATGTGGAGACTGCTCCCGCACCTTGCGGACTTTGTCATAGTAGGCAAGGGACTCTTCATAACGCCCCTGTTCCGAGCAAAGTATCCCAAGGTTCATCCACGCCGGAGTCGCGGATTCCAACTGCATCTTGGCAACATGGATCTCAGCGGACTCCAAATAGAAGCGCTCAGCCTCTGCCGGAGAGCTCTTGCGCAAAGCGTTTCCCAGATCGATAAGCGTACTGGGCAACATTGGATCGGCGGGCTGGTTGCGGAGAATCTTGAGCGCGGCCCGCAATGGCGCTACCGCGTGCTCATGCTGACCGCATATGTTGTAGCAGGTGCCCTGCCTTCTCAGCAGCAACACAATTTCCAGTGGGTAATTCGAGTCGACGAGAAGCCGGATGGCCTGTTCGCAAAATGGTATCGCGCGCCGGTGTTCTTTAAGGTCAATTAGGGCGTTCGACATCAGGTCGTAGAATCCGGCCGACTGGTTCGCAAACGAGATGCGATCCACAAGCTCTATTGCGACCTTCTGCATCTTTGCGGCTTCTTGTGCCTGGCCGCTGCGCTTCTGCTGCACGCTCATGCAGCACACCGTCAGCGGAAAGAGGCAGGCCGCCTGTTCCTGCGGCATCTGCTTTACGACTTGTAATGCAACACTGAACAGCTTGCCTGCCTGTTCAAGGTTGGAGGCCTTCATTTCTTTCCTTCCCTGGTGAAGGAAAGCCAGACATGCCTTGTAAGGATCTATCGCTGATCCGGAATCTTCGCCATCATCGTCCATGTTCATGCTCGCCATTCCCCTCGCCCGATTAACCTATACCCTATTCCCTAACCTGTGCCCTCGCCATTACCCTGTGTCTATGCATCGCCTTTCCGTTTCCCTGGCCGCGGTTCTTGCTGTGGCTGTACCGTTTGCCTTTGCGCAGCAGCAGGCCAATGTGCCCGGCCCTCAGATGCCGCATACGCCCAAGGCGCCGGCACTCATTGATCCCGCCGGACCTTCGGTGAGCTTGAACGACAGTGAGGCCCTATTCGACATCGCCGTTGCGCTTAACGCCTGCGGGTACGACAACGGATTGGCCGACTCGGACCCGCTGAGACTGCATATCCGCGAGCAGGTGAACCAGGCGACACAGCAGTCTGCCGCGGCGCGAAATGACCGCGACCAGCTCTGCACATTTGTTAACCAGCACCACCTGTCGCAGGCCAGCCATGATCTTGCGCAGTATGTCTCGCTGGCGCTTTACGTTACGCCGCCGCCCGATCTGCAGCCCAGCGCGGACGAAACCGAAATGCCTCCCGACTCGACACCGGTGGAGGGCATTTTGCCGATCCTGCGTCAGTTCGCGAAAGACGTGAACCTGCACTTTATCTGGGTAAGCAACCGGCAGGCTTATGACGCGGAGATCGCGCATTTCCACGATCCGCTGACGAAAATGATCCTGGACACCAATATCTATTTGAAAATGCCTGCGGGCTCTACTGGCAGCCGGCGCTTTCTTGTAGTGCTGGATCCGATGCTGCCGCCGGGAGCCACAAACGCCCGCATCTATGGCAGCAACTACATTGTTGTGGCCTCGCCTTCGAAGAATGGCACGCTGCACATGAGCGAGATTCGGCACGTATATCTGCACTATGAGGTCGAGCCGCTGATTTACTCGCGTTCAGGGGCTATCGAGCGCCTTGAGCCCTTTCTGAAACTTGTTCAGGAAGCGCCGATCGCCTACCGCTACAAGGCCGACATTGTTTCGCTCGTTGTGGAATGCCTGATTCGCGCCATCGAAGCGCGCACGATGGAAACCGGCGTTGACCTGAAGCCGATTCCCGCCAACATCGAGCGCAGCAATCTGGAGAGCGCCTACCGCATCCACAACGCCGCTCTTGCACAGGATGCGGCCGTTCGCCAGAAATCGGTCGACAGTTCGATGACGCAGGGCTTTGTCTTGACGCAGTACTTTTATTCGCAGCTGATTGGTTTTGAGAAGACTCCTGACAGCCTGAAGGAAGAAATTGGCCAAATGGTCTATGGCATGGACATTCCGCAGGAGATGGGCAGCGTGAAGAACATCGACTTCGTCGACCAGAGCGCGCCCGACGTGGTGCAGGAGGTCCCGCCAAAGCCGACCGGGCTTGATCTTGCTGAAATGGACGTCGAGAAGGGCGATGCAAACGGCGCCACCACGCTGGCTCAGACCGCTTTGAACCAGCACACGCCCGACCCCGCACGTGCCAATTTTATTCTGGCTCGCGCCGACCTGATGAACGGCAAAATGGAAAATGCGCAGACGGCGTTCCAGCAGACTGTGAAGCTGGGCCATGATTCGCGCCTGCTCGCATGGTCCCACATATATCTGGGCCGCATCCTGGATGTAGAGCAGCAGCGCGACGAAGCCATTGCCGAGTACAAGGCAGCGCTCGCGGCACGCGATGGCCAGCCTGACACCAAACAGGCCGCTGAAGACGGGCTGAAGAAGCCATTTACCCTGCCCGGTCAGCCACCCCCGGACAACGACAGCGACTCCAGCAGCAATGACGGAACACATACGTCCAACACACAGCCGCAGCCACAGCCGCAATAAAGCAGCGAACACCGGGAGACAGGACGGCAGCCGTGAAGGAGAAACCGAGCAGCGAAATCGAATCCTTGCTGCAATACAGCTTTTCACAGGCGGAACTGCTCACGCGCGCCCTCACGCATCGCTCGCTGGCCTATGAAAAACGAATTGCAGGGGCCGAAGTATCAGGCTCAGACGATCCCAGCGCGGACAACGAGCAACTTGAGTTTCTGGGCGACGCCGTCGTCGGATTTCTTGTTGCGGAAGAACTGTGCAGGCGTCACCCCGAGCTGAACGAAGGGGAGCTTACGCGCCTTCGCGCTGAGTTGGTGAGCCGACGCCACCTTGCGGAAGTGGCCGCGCGCCTCGGCATAGGGCAACACATGCTGCTCGGCCGGGGAGAAGAGAGAAGCGGCGGACGCAGGAAGGCCGCCCTGCTTGCCAACTGCATCGAAGCCGTCATGGCCGCGATCTATCTGGACGGGGGCATCGACGCTGCGCGCGGGTTCATTCTTCGTGAGATTCTCGAGCCGGCCGCGCCGGGACTTCTGGCCCAGATGCGCGCCGCCGCGCCCATAGGCGACTACAAATCGGCGTTGCAGGAGATTCTGCAATCACGCGACCACAGCCAGCCTGAGTACGCAGTGAAGGCCGAGAGCGGGCCCGACCACCGCAAGCGCTTCCTAGTGGAGGTCTATATCCGGGGAAATGCCCACGAAAATGGGAGACGCGGCAAGGCGCTTGCGCGGGGCATTGGCGGAACGAAAAAGAAAGCTGAGCAGGAGGCGGCCCGCCGCGCGATCGCAAAGTTGCGTTCCGCCGCTGAGGCCAAGCCATGACCCAGCCCACAGAGACGTCTTCAGCAACGACGGAAGCCGCGCCGCAAGCGACGGTGCCGAACATTCTTTTCCCGTCTCCGCTTGAAGTTTTTCGTTCGCTGCTCACCCTTCTGGTTGTCGCGTTCTTCATCCTCACCTTTATCGTGCAGCCGTTCCGCATACCGTCAGAGTCGATGGAACGCACGCTGCTGGTCGGAGATTTCCTGCTGGTAAACAAATCGGTGTATGGGCCGCCGGGCCATTTTGGCAGGATGCTTCCCTATCGGGACATCCGTCCCGGCGATATCGTGGTATTCCATTTTCCGCTGAACCCGCCCGAGCATGTCATCAAGCGCGTGATTGGAGTTCCCGGCGACCGCATTCATCTGGTCCACGGAGTTGTTTACCGCAATGGACAGCCGTTGAAGGAAGCCTACGCGATTCGTGAGCCGGCATATCCCGATTTCTTCCGCGACAATTTTCCCGCAGGGCCTTACACCACGCCGAGCATCGACACGCGCTGGTTCGAGCAGATGCGCAACTTCGAGTCCGGCGGCGACGTCATCGTTCCTGCCAACAGCTACTTTGTAATGGGCGACAACCGCAACCACAGCCGCGACAGCCGCTACTGGGGATTTGTTCCCCGGGCGAACATCGTCGGAGGGCCGGTAATTATCTATTTCTCGCTGCGGAGGCCCTCCACGACGGATGTCTCAGAGCTGCCGCCGAGGACGCCCCTGCCGGCCGCGGATGATAAACTCGAACACGAAGGGCCTCCCGATCGAATCCTGGATAAAGTCGTGGATTTTGCCCGCTGGTCCCGCATCCTGCGCGTTGTTCGCTGAAAAAATGCGTGGGCCCGTCCCTGAGGAGACACACTCAACATAATGGAGCAGACTCCGTTAGCCCAAACCGCGGCCCCTGTTCAGAAAAAAGAAGAAACGCCGCTTGAGGCCTTCGCTTCCATCTGTGGAGTGCTGGTTCTGGGCCTTTTTGTCCTCACCTTTATCTTCCAGAACTTCGCGATTCCGTCGTCTTCAATGGAAAATACCCTGCTGATCGGCGACCACGTAATGGTTGACCGCATCAACCTGGCTCCGACGACGCACTGGACGCCCTTCATTCCATATCGCACCGTGCATCACGGCGATATCATCGTCTTCTTCAAGCCGACAATTCAGTCAATGGATGACGGGCAGCACACTTACCTGGTGAAGCGGGTGATTGGGATTCCGGGCGACCACATTCACCTCGTCGATGGGACTGTCTACCTCAACGGCGTGGCGCAAAACGAGCCCTACGCGCAGGTAGCCAGCGACTTCCAGCCTTATCGCGATGACTTTCCCGATGTTCCGCCGCCGACGGATAGCCAGGTATCCGCAGAGTGGACGCTGGATATGCCGAGTCACATTCAGAACGGCGACCTGGTTGTGCCGCCGGGCTACTACTTTGCCATGGGCGACAACCGTCCGGTTTCGCTCGACAGCCGCTACTGGGGCTTTGTGCCCCGCGCCAACATCGTAGGACGGCCGCTGGTCGTCTACTGGTCGTTCATCTCCAACGAGTCTGACTACGGCCAGACCAGCATCGCCGCGCGCATTGAGTCGCTTGGCCGTGTGGTTCTTCACTTCTTCAGCCGCACTCGCTGGGAACGCACCTTCCATCTAGTGAAATAGGGCCGTGATGAGCGTACCCACTGAGGGCGTTGAGACTACCGCGGCAGCGACTGCTTCTCCGCGTAAACGCCGCGTGCGCCGCATCATCACAGCGGTTGGACTCGTCATCATCGCCGCGTTCGTGCTGCCGCTCATCAGTCTGGGACATTACCATCGCACCATTGCCGACAGCCTTTCGCGTGGCTTGGGACACTCGGTCCACATCGGATCAGTAAATCTCACCTTGTTCCCGCTGCCCGGGCTGGTCATCCACAATCTGGTTGTGGAAGAAGATCCGGCTTTCGGGGCCGAGCCATTGCTGCAAGCGCCGGAAGTCACGGTGTATCCGCGATTGTCGTCGCTATGGAGGGTCCGGCTGGAAATCAGTCGTATCGACCTCGACAACGCCAGCGTGAATCTCGTCCGCGACCCCGCCGGACGCTGGAATTTCTCGTCGCTGCTGCTACAGGCCTCGCGCACCGCCTCAGCGCCGACAGCGCAGCGTCGTCCCGGGCTGACCCCGCGCTTCCCCTACATTGGTTTCAGTGCTGCCCGCATCAACTTTAAGAAAGGTGCTGAGAAGAAGGCTTTCTCGCTGCTCAACACGGACGCTTCTGTCTGGCTTGCCGATCCCAACCGCTGGCGCATTCGCCTTGAGGCGAGGCCGGCGCGTACCGATCTGGATCTCGATCTTGAAGACATGGGCGACCTTCGCCTAGACGGGTCGGTGACCCGGGCGCCCTCGCTGGATGAGTTGCCGCTCAATCTCCATGCTGAATGGGAAGGGGCACAACTCGGCCAGGTAAGCCACCTGATTTTTGGCAGTGACAGTGGCTGGCGCGGCGACCTCCACGCAGACGCAGACATCACCGGCGACATGGCGGATCTCCTGCTTCGCTCGCGCATTCGCGTCACCGATGCGCATCGCGTGGAGTTCACGCCGATCAACCTGCTGAACCTGGAGGCGCGCTGCGATGCAACCTACCATCACGTTCAGCAATCGCTCGACAATCTCACCTGTCTGCTGCCGACAGGCGATGGACACCTCCTGCTCACCGGAACGATTCCGAATGTTCAAAGTCCGCAACCTGACCTGAGTCTCGAAATCAACCACACGCCAGTCGCCTTCGCCGTGAGCCTGTTTGGGTTGCTGCGGAGCAGCCTGCCCGAGTTGGTGAGCGCCTCGGGAATGATCAATGGGCATTTCGACTGGATGCCGCCTGCGTCCACCAAATCCGCAAACTCCGCGCCCACGAAGAACGCTCTCACTGGCCACGCTGTTGCTGAAGACGTCGCCGTTAATGTCAGCGGAACCGATCATCCCTTCACATTTGCTTCTCTGCGCTTTGTCACTCCGGATGAAGTGCAGACTGCGAACCCACAGAAACCAACTCATCATCGCCATAAAGAAGCTCGGCCGAAGACCCCCACGAGTACCGCAACCGATGTGGGTACGGTCCTGTTGGAACCCGCAACGTTCTCTGCCGGTGCCGCCAAGCCAATGCAGGTTTCCGGAGGATTCACTCGCTCGGGCTTCTCTCTTCACTTCACCGGAGAGGCGACTCTCACACGCATGAAGCCTCTTGTCACAGACTTCGCGCAGCTAGGGCCGCTCCGCGGCGTCTCAGCAAAAGGCTCCGCGCAGGCGGACCTGACCTTCGCCGCGCCCTGGGTTCCTTCGTTCAATCCAAATACCGGCTCCGATTCGCAAGCCACGATTCAAGGCTGGACCCGCATCGAGCACGCGCAGATCAAGCCCGCGTGGCTTCCAGAGCCAATTGAAGTGGCCACAGTGACGGCGCAGTTCGGAGATGGCAACATTACCTGGGCGAATGCCAGCATATCGGTGAATGGGATTGAAGCCAAAGGCTCGGCCGCCTATCCCACATCATGCGTTGATCCCCCTGGATGCACCGCGCAGATCGACCTGGACTTCCCCACCCTCAACGCCGCTGCCGTTCAATCGGCGCTGCTTGGCGCGGGGAGCCACGGTGAGTTCCTTGAGGCCATTCTCTCTAGCGTCGAAAGCCCTGCCCCGCCATGGCCGTCAATCAACGGAACAATCCACGCCGGGACGCTCTCCATTGGCAGCTTAGATCTGGCGAATGCCACCGCATCGGTAAGCGTTCGCGACCACCAGCTCAATTTGCTTTCGCTTGATGGCACAATGCTCGGAGGTTCCGCCCATGCAAGTGGCTCGGTCCAGGCAGCTTCCGGCGGACCTCAATACGCGTTAAATCTCACATGGACCGGCGTCAAACTGGCCGATGCAGGCAGCGTCTTTCACGAAGATTGGGGCGAGGGGGACATAGATGGCCATGCGACCCTGAAGCTCCACGGATACACGGATCTGGCGTCTACCGCGACCGGAGACTTCCACTGGATTCTTAACGGCCCCTGGGGTGGCGACTGGACAGGAACCACATCCGGCCTGGAGCCCTCACCGATCGCCGCCTCCGAAACTCTCGCGAGCAAGACCCGCAGGCCCCGCAAATCCGGCCCGCAATGGGTGGCCTCAGGAGCCATCGCGAACCAGTCTCTTGAAATCAAATCGGGGCCAGCCCGGGGAAGCATTTCATTCAGTCGCAAGCTCAATCTGCTATGGAATCAGCAATCTAAAGCTCCCCAGGAAGACGCTGCTTCCCCGGGTTCCATTCAAATTGTCGGAACGCTTTCGCACCCAGCGATAGCGCCGAGCCACGTAGTTGCGGCGAATCCTGCCGATACACAATAACCAGAGACTCAAAGGGGTCTTTTGACCGGGCGACCACCGCCTGGCTTTCCGTGACTAAAACGCGAATACTAGCGTCTAATGAAGTAGAGTTCCGTCTCGTTTCAGGGGTTTCCCATGCCTGACCATCGCATTTCCACATCCATCCGGATTTTGACGCTCGCCACATTCACAGCTTTTGCCGTTGGCGCTGCGCAGGCGCAATCCACCACGCCCTCGACGTCCGCTCCAGCACAGACGACGTCGGCTCCAGCGCAGACAACGTCGACTCCGGCACAGACCACCTCGACTCCAGCGCAGACTACTTCGGCGCCGAATTCCGCTCCGGCAGACCAATCGGCACCTGCTCCGGAGAAGAACCCGCAGGCGCAGAAACAGAAGCCGGCCTCCGCGCCATCGCTCAAGCCGGCTGAAACGCCCGATGCCACGGAAGTCGCGTCTATGTCGCCG
>DASZAG010000141.1:0-4263 GCA_035945555.1 Acidobacteriaceae bacterium | reverse complement strand
CCAGGTGCGCATCTCCGGAGACTTCCGTGCGAACCGCGTGCTGGTCGGACCCGGCTATCCCGGCCCGGGCCTGAAGACGCGAAAGCGCGGACGCTATGCCGGCCGGCAGGACTCGACGACCTCGCCCGGAGTTTACGCGCGCTTCGTGGAAGGCGGACACGGCATGGCAGGCTATTCCTGGAAGTCGCGCTTTGGATCGGCCAAGCAGCGGCGCCGCAGCGGGCGTGAGATCGAGCTGGGCTCGCACGACGTTCCCCCGCATCCCTGGCTGAAACCGGCATTCGATTCCTCTTCGGACGCCGCAGTCCAAGTACTCTACGACCGCACCAAGGAAGCGCTGGACCGCATCGACACGTTGGTTCGATAAAGCAATGGCTACCACTCTCGCCACCATTCTGGTCGGGCTCGGCTACGATCTCAGCGGCCTGGAGAAGGGCTCGCCCGAGGCCTTCCGCCTGATCAACCAGCAGACGCTGAACATGTCGTCCCAGATGAAGCGCAACGCGCGCGACGGCGCCGAGGCCTTCCGCTCGATCGACGAGATGATCGGCATCCACATCAATCGCCCGATGACGCGGCTGCTGGTCGAAACCTTTCCAGCCTTCGGTAAAGCCTTATCGAGTGTCCTGGGCGGAGTCGCTGGCGGTGCGGTAGTCTTCGCCGGCTACGAGCTCTTTGACAAAGTTTCCAAGTCGATCGAAAAAGCGCAGAAGGCCCAAGAAGCGCTGCGAGAGGCGACGGCGAGCGCCGATAAAGTGTTCGCGGAAGAGATGGCCGCCTACAAAGAGAAAGACAAAGCAGTCACCGCGGCGATTGCCTCCGCGGATCGCCTGGCTGAAGCCGAGATGAAACAGACCAAGGCGGCGCAAGAGGCCAGCGGAGCCCTGACGGAAGGCTGGGCGGCCTTTGGCGACTGGCTGCATAAAATAAGTTCGTTCCAAAGCACGCTTCGAGTCGATCAGATCACTAGTGAGATCGGACGATTCAAAGAGAAGTTCGATGCCGCAGGTCTCGCTGACTCGATCAACAAAACTCAGACCTCCGCGGCCTTGTTGGCGAACGAGATTTCCAGGGTGACGACCGCGCTGGCGGAGATGAATGCCAAAGCCGCCCAAGGTCATCCCTGGTACATGCCGGGAAGCGGCATTTCCAGTACTGAACTGTCGAGCACGGTACTCCTGTTGAAGCAGCTTCTGGATCTGCAGCAGGTTTTCTCCAGCACTACCGCCGGAGTGCACAACAAGGACGCGGAAGATGCTCTCAAAAAAGAAGTCGAACGCATCCAGGAAGCCGATGCGGCCACGCAGAAGTGGGCGGAGAGCCTGAAGAAGGCCTACCAGTCGGCGCAGCCACCCAAGGATCAGTACGCAGCGCTCGATGCGGAAGTGAAAAAGTCCGTGCTGTCGCTCACCAACCTGCAGAACCGGATCGGACCGATCTCGTTCCGACTGCTGTTTGACGGCAAGTCGCTCGCTGAAGTGGAGCAGGAAATGGGGGAGTTTTTCGGCAGCAAGCTCACAGCGCCCACGCTCAAGTTGCCGATTCCCTCCATTGCGACCGCGCCCAACTTTGCCGCCGCGGCGGCGCTTCCGACTCTCGGCACGGGCGGCACAACAGCAGCGCAGTTCGACGTGTTCTCCAACGACGCAGCAGCGAAGACCAAGATGGCGGCCCAGGCCTATCAGGATGCCCTTGGTCCGCTCCAGCAGTACAACCTCGCAAAAAGTGAATTGAATCTGCTGCTGAAGGAAGGCCTGATCGATGAGACCGCTTATACCGCGGCCTTGCAGAAAGCCCGCGAGGAAATGGCCAAGAGCACCGACGCTCTGGAAAAAATGCTGGAGAAGGGCGGCCTCAGCGGAGGCTGGCAGGCTTTCAAGTTGCAACTGGAAGGCCAGGGCAGCAAGGGCTCGACCGCGCAGAACACCTTCGATCTTTTGAACAAGGGACTGCAGGGCTTCGAAGAGACCACTGCGCAAGTGCTGACCGGTGCGCGAGTGAGTTGGCGCAGCTTCTTTCTGGATCTCGATCAGATGGCGCTGAAGTTCGTGATGAACAAGATTTTCGCTTCCCTGCTGACCGGCGGAGGCTTCAGCAGTTTGTTCGGCGGATTCTTTGGCGGCGGGGCTGGAGTGGGAACGAATATCGGCAGTATCAGCCAGGCGGTCGGCGGTGGTGGGATCGGTCTGGGCTCCGTCGTGCCCGGCTATGCAGCCGGTACGGATTTCGCCCCCGGTGGGCTGGCTTGGGTCGGCGAGCAAGGTCCGGAGCTGATGAACGTTCCGGCCGGCGCCTCGATCACGCCCAGCTCAATGTTACGCAGCGGCGCCATGCCCGCGATCAACCTGAACATCGACGCCAAGGGAGCAGAAATCGGAGTGGAGGAGAAAATCGGCCGGGCACTCTCTGCCGCATTGCCCCACATGGTCATGCGCGCGATGGTGGAAAGGGAGGAAGTGCAGCGACGGACGCCGCACTAGCTTCCATCTGACGCGAGATCTCAGTGAGAATCCACAGCACGCCTCCGATCACCGCTAGAAGAAGTGAGCCGATGAAGTCACCAAGACCGCCAGAGCTTAACTCCGGGATGCTTGCGACGGCCAAAAGAGCACCGCAGAGGATGGCGAGCGAGGCGAGGACTGTAAGAAACGTTCTCATGGCTTGTCCTTCTTAGCGGCAGTTGGCGGATTGGGCCAGTACCTGTCCAGTGATGGCTTGCTGTCGGTGGCTGGATGGGAGTTGGCTGCTTTCGCCGATTCGCGATCGAGATCCTTGCGCAAGTGTTTTTGACAGTTACTCTCATCCTTGGTGAACTCCATGCAGTTTTGGAAGTGGCGGAACGCTTTGGACTCGCGGTCGAGCGAGTTGCCGACAAGTTCCACTTCAATTCTTCGCAACAGATCGGGGCCGTCCGAGTGAATTAGTCCGGAGAACTTGCTCTGCACTGCGACTGTGCAGCCGTCGCCGTTCAGACTGGAAAGATTCAGCGAGACGATGCGTTCGCCAGCGATAAATCCGCCGACTTCCAGCGAGATGATTTGCTCTTCTTTCGACACGCTGATGATCCGGTACTGCTCGCTTTTGGCCACCGCCATTGAGACTTTCCAGACCACATCGCAATCCTGAGGGAAGGTTCTCTCCCGGCTCTTTAAGGCGAATGCCGGCATGCTCACAGCGAGCAGCATGATCACTGCTTTCATCTTCATGTGGCACTCCTCACTGCGCCCCGCATGATGTCACAGCGCATCCACTTCAGCAAACGGCCCATTCGGGCCAGAGACTAAAGACCTCATGTACTCCTGCATCTGGGACGGATTCGACGACTACACGACCACCGGCGAACGCTGGGACACGATCGTCGGAACGCCGCAGTATAGCTCTTCTTACGCGCGTTTCGCGGCCGCCCCGAACTGCGTGGGACAGGGCGTGCGCCTGGCCGGACCGGGGACCTACAAGCTAAAGAACTACAGCGCCGATTCCCCGGAGCCGATCGCGTCGTTCGCGGTGCTGTTCGAATCGCTGCCCACTTCGGGAAGCCAGGGCTTTTTTAGCTTTAAAGATTCCGGAAATGGTCAGGTATCGCTCGCCGTGAACGCCAACGGAGCGCTCGAAGTATGGAATGGGGCGCTTGGCACGAACCTGGCAACTTCTGCTCCCGGCGTCATCGTCGCGAACGCATATTACTTCATCGATTTCGAAGCGGTGATCAACGCCAGTGGTTCAATAAATGTATGGCTCGGCGCACCGGCGGGCGGCGGCGCCCTGATCAGTGCCTCCGGTGTCGTCACTCAAACTACAGGCAATGCCTATGCTAACCAGGTCGCAATTGGTTTCATCAGCAATTCTGCTGGGGTCTCAGCAATGCGCTTCGACGACTTCCACGCTCACGATGCCTCGGGCAGCGCGCCCAACGCGGTTCTCGGCGAAGGAACGCGGATCTACACCAAGATGCCGAATGGGGCAGGCTATGCGACAACCTTCACGCCGAACGGCGCCTCCGCAAACTGGCAGTGCGTCGATGACGTCCCTCCCGATGGAGACACGACCTACGTCTCGACCGCGAGCTTTCCTTCGACGGAGGGCTATGCCGTCGGCGCCGCAGGCTTTACCGGAACGGTGAACGGCGTGGTGCGAGCTTCTTACGTTCGCAAAGACGATGCCGGCGCGCACACCTTCGAAAATGGAGTGCGCTCGAGTTCGACCAACGGACTCAGTGCGGCCGTCGCCGTGAATTCCAGCTACACCTGGCAGCAGGCTTTTTTC
>DASZAG010000140.1:0-6848 GCA_035945555.1 Acidobacteriaceae bacterium | reverse complement strand
GCGCCGAATTCCGCTCCGGCAGACCAATCGGCACCTGCTCCGGAGAAGAACCCGCAGGCGCAGAAACAGAAGCCGGCCTCCGCGCCATCGCTCAAGCCGGCTGAAACGCCCGATGCCACGGAAGTCGCGTCTATGTCGCCGACCGGCAATTACGACAACACCGACCAGACGATGCCCGGCGTTAAAAAGGGCAGTATTGACGACGTGAACGCGGTAGGTGAGCGCGACATCGGCAAGCGTGGAATCGGTAACTGGTACTCGACTGAAAGCGCCATCAAGCTCGGTAAACAGTATGCGATGGAGGTCGAAAAGAGCAGCCACATCATCACCGACCCGGTGGTTGCCGAATACGTCAATCGCATCGGCCAGAACATCGTAAAGAACTCCGACTGCAAAGTGCCCTTCACCATCAAGGTGATCGACTCGGATGAGATCAACGCGTTTGCGCTGCCCGGTGGATACTTCTTCGTCAATTCAGGTTTGATTCTCGCTGCGGACGATGAAGCGGAACTCGCCGGCGTTATGGCCCACGAGACTGCCCACGTTTGCGCGCATCATGCATTGCGGGAGATGACCCGCATGAACATGGCGCAGATCGCCAGCATTGCACCAATGATCTTTATCGGAGGATGGACCGGCTATGGTATTTACGAGGCTGAAAGCATCGCCATCCCGGTCACGTTCCTTAAGTTCTCACGCGAATTTGAGGCGCAGGCTGATTACCTGGGGATCCAGTACATGTACCGCGCCGGATATGATCCTGAAGCGCTGATCACCTTCTTCGAAAAAATTGAGGACCTGCAGAAGCACAAGCCCGGAGCTGTGGCCAAGGTTTTCTCTGACCACCCGCAGACTCCAAACCGCATTCGCTCCTCGCAGGAAGAGATTGCCCGCATTCTGCCGCCGCGTCCCGAATACCTTGAGACCACCTCAGAGTTCGACACGGTGAAGGCCCGGCTGGCCCGCATTGAAAACAAGCGTCGACTGCATAACAACATGAACGGCCATAAACCGTCACTGCGTCGCGCCAGCAATAACCCGAATAGCCCCAACGGCGGCGACGAAACACCAACGCTCCACCGCCGCAGCGACGACCGCGACCCCGCTAATACGACGGAGTAGGCAAGGAAAGAAGTTGGTTACTGATTATCGGCGATGGCGTAGTAGCCCTTGCGCGCCTGGACCTTAACGCCGTCCCCTTTGCACGCAATATCAAGTCTGCGGAACCCGCCGTCCATATCGGTATTTTTGGGGACGTAGCTCACCAGATATTGCGTCCGCAATTCGCGCTGAATCTGATCGAAGGCGTCCTGAAGCTTTCTGCCGTCGTGGCCCACATTGATCACGCGGCCTCCGGTTGCATTAGCGAGCTTTTGCATCTGCATGTCTCCGGTGTAGCCGAGTGTTTGAATATAGGGTCCTTGAAAGTATTGCGCACGGTCGGCGATCAGGATGACGTACACGATCGCGTTGGCCTTTTGCGCAGCTTCAATCGCCTGGTTGGGTTTGGTGATGGAGCCTTCGTCCTCGCCGTCGGTAAGCAGGATGAGCGCCTTGCGTCCGGTTTCCGTACTCAGTTTTTCCTTTGAGACCTGCGCTACCGCGTCATACAGCAGCGTTCCCTTGGGAGTTCCGTTGGTTGGAAACGGCCCCTGCCCAATGCCTGGGACGCCCCCGGCCCCGTTTCCGCCCGCGGTGTTGATCTCGGCATGGTCGAGCGCGCGGGTGAGCAAATCCACATTGTTGGTAAAGTCCTGCGCCAGGTCCACGTCCACGTCAAAGGTCACGACAAACGCCTCGTCCTTGGGCCGCAGTATTTCGCGTAGGAAGTTGTCGCCAGATTGCTGCTCAATGGGCAGCACATATTGCTGGCTGCCGCTGGTATCGAGCAGAATGCCCAGAGTCAGCGGAAGGTCGGTTTCAGCTGTAAAGTTCTTGATCGTCTGGGGTTGCTTGTTCTCAAAGACGCTGCAATCGCTCCTGCTCAGCGTGGGAATGAGGCCGTTGTGCTTGTCGCGGGCGCTGAAATAAATGCTGACCAGGTTGGAGCTGACTTTGAATGTTGTCGTCGGCCTGGCGTTCTGCTGCGTCGTATCAGGAAAGTCGCTGGCAGGCGGCGGGGCATCCGCGGATGGAGTGGTTTGAGCAACCGCGGAGATGCCGCAGAACAGCAGGGCCGCTGTGGCGGCAAAAACGGCCAGTCGGAAACGCAAATACATCATGGCTATTATTAGACGGCTTTTCCCGGATAAATGTCATGGGGCCGCCGTTGGGCGTAGAGCCGCAAGGCAGCCAAACCGCTCGTGGGCTGCGTCGAATCTGGTAGTCTGAAGATGCGCCGGTTCGCAATTTTTCCGGACTCGAAGGCGCGTAGTTGGAGGATCGTTGGTGACCCAAGGCGCCCTTGCAATCGCACTGTCTTTCTTCCTTTTAGGGGCAGCGCCACAACAACAAACATCCACACAGCAGACCGCTGCTGCCCAACAGCAGGCTGTTCCTGACGCGCCCGCGCCCTCCGGACTCACCAACTTGCAGAACCAGGTGACCCCCGGCGCCGGAACCGCGCAGCAAGACCAGAATTCCCAGCAGTCGCAGCAGCAGGCCCAACCACCCGCGCAGCAGCCTGCGGCCTCCAGCTCTGCCGATCAATTTCAACCGCCTCCGGTAATGCCGAAACCCGGCCAACAGCCCGGGTATATGATCCCCGTCCAGGTTAATTATGTGGACGTTCCGGTGACGGTGCGCGACAAGCATCACCAGCTCGTGGCGGGACTTACCTGGCGCGACTTCAAGGTTTATGAGGATGGAGCGCGGCAGCGCATAGCCTTCTTCTCCGTTGATCCGACACCGCTTTCCGTGGCATTTGTGATTGACCAGAGCCTGCCTGCCGACATTATGCGCAAGGTGAACCAGAGCCTGGGCGCGCTCACCGGCGCCTTTGCGCCCTATGACTCCGTCGCGGTGTTCACATACAACACCAGCACCGAACGGATCAGCGACTTTACCGGCTCGCAGGGACCTCGTCTCATCGCCGCGCTGCAATCCGCCAAACGTCCCGGACGCCAGATGGGCGTGCCTATGGTAGACGGCCCTTTTGTGGAAGGCCCTCAGGTCAATGGCCACGAAGTCGACCCCAACCTTGAAGTTCAGCGTGGAAACGCCGGTGGGTTCATCAATCTGCCCAAAGAGAAGCATCCGCTGAACGACGCGATTCTCGAAGCAGCCCAGGCGCTCTCGAAGCAGCCCAGGGAACACCGCCGGGTCATTTACGTCATCACCGACGGCAAAGAGTCCGGCAGCAAAGCCACACAAAAGCAGGTGCTTCAATACCTGCTTACCAATAACGTTGCGGTCTACGGCACCATCGTCGGCGACTCCGCGCTGTGGGGCGTAGGGTACGTCGACAAACTGCATATGCCGCTGCTCCCGGTGGACAACATCATGCCCAGATACGCGCTCCTGACGGGCGGTTCGATTGCATCTGAGCTATCTGAAAACGGCATTCAGAGGAGCTTTGCCGCCATCGTGGGTGCGGCCCGCAACCAGTACTCGATGGGCTTCTACAGCCATGCGCCGATCATGAGCGAAAAGCGGCACTCGATTGAAGTGGATGTGGACGTGCCCGGACTTGACGTTCAGTCGAAGCAGTACTACTACCCATCCATGGCCTCAATGGAGCGCTAAATGGAAGGGGCCTATGGCCTGGGCGCGGCGGCTCTATGGGGCACTGCGGACTTTACGGGCGGCGTGGCTTCCAGGCGCGCCGCTCCCACCTTTGTGGTGGCCGTGGCGCACGGCTTCAGCCTCATTCTGCTCTTCGCGGCAGCACTCGCCCTTCACATTGCACTATCGGGATATGGCCCCTACGGATTCCTCAGTGGAATCTTCTGCGGCGCGGGGCTGACTGCCCTCTACGCTGCCCTCTCACGCGGCTCGATGGGCCTTTCAGCCGCGCTCTCCGGCGTTCTCACCGCAATAATTCCAGTGGTATATGCCTGGCTGCATGAGGGACATGCAGAGCCCCGACGCATTGTGGGATTCGCCGTCGCCGCGCTGGCCATCTGGCTGGTTGCATACACGCCGCAGCGCGAATCCTCAGACACCGAGCGGTCGCGAGGGCTGTGGCTCGCCGTGGTGGCGGGTCTGTGCTTCGGGGCGATGCTCATCCTGATGCACATGGCCGCTGCTCGCGGCGTCCTCGGCGCGCTGATCACCATGCGCATCACCAGCACGTCCGTTGCCGCGCTGGCGGGAGTGATCTTCTGGCTGGGCCAGCGCCAGAAGAACGGAGCCGGATCGGGCTTCCCCACCGGAAAGCTGCTGCTGCTCGCCATGCTTGCAGGCATCCTCGATACTTCAGGGAACTTGCTCTATCTTTTCGCGTCCCTCACCGGGCGGCTGGACGTTTCTGCAGTGCTCTCGTCTCTCTATCCGGCCGGCACCATGCTGCTCGCTGCCTGGCTGCTGAGGGAGCGCGCCACGCGCACCCAGGCCGCAGGAATGGTGCTGGCGCTTGCCGCCGTCGCGCTAATCACTTTTTGAGCGGGGATGCGTTCGGGACCCGTGGGAGCGTTCAGGGGTCCCTCGCAAAAGAAGTACTGCGGAACTACTTGGCCTGGGTGGTCGGGGCGGCAGGAGGTTGCGCGGCCGGAGCGTCGGTCTTGGCGACGAGCGTCTCCTGCTTGGGCGCCTCAGTGGTGCCCTTGATGCCTTCCTTGAATCCCTTCAGACCTTCGCCGAGTCCCTTGCCAAGCTCAGGCAGCTTGCGTGGGCCAAAGACCAGCAGCGCAATGACAAGAATGATGATGAGGTGAGTCGGCGTAAATAGGTTGTCGAGCATGATTTGTGTCTCCCGTCATCCGGCGATTCTCGATGGCCGCCAGAGAAGCGGATGATTCCGCTACTTTCTATTGTCGCACAGCAGCCAACGCCGTGCATGGACATGCATTCAGAGGGTCACCCTCAGCAGGACGAAGTTCACATACCCAAGCAGCGGGCCTACAAACATATCCAAAATTCTGCCGCCCAGAAACAGGAACAGCACCAGCCCGATCAGTCCGATACGGTCGTACATCCGCAGGGCCTCGTACGGCAGAAAATGCCGGAGAACGTGAGAGCCGTCGAGCGGCGGCAGCGGAATGAGGTTAAACACCGCGAGGATAATGTTGAGCCAGATCGTGAGATAAAGAAAAAGCCCGATGGCGGCGACAGCGCTGGTGCCGACATTGCCTCTGATGAGTTCGAGGACCATTTGTCCGCCCTGGGGGCTGAGCTTGGCCAGAAGAATCAGGAAAATGGTGGCGACGATCGCCGACAAAAAATTGCTCACAGGGCCGGCAATCGTAGTGAGAATGTCATCGCGCCGCAGGTTCTTGAAGTTGCGCGGCGTTACCGGCGTGGGCTTGGCCCAGCCGATTAAGAATCCCGCAGGAAACAGAAATAGCATCGCCAGCGGAACCAGGATGCTCCCAAAGGGATCGATGTGCTTTATGGGATTCAGTGTCATGCGCCCGAGCATGCGGGCCGTCGGGTCACCCAGGCGAGAAGCGGTCCATGCGTGCGCGGCCTCGTGCACGCTGAGCGCAAAAATCAAAATAGCGAACTCAAAGAGCTTCAGAACAATAGCTTGCTGAGACATGGGAAGATTTACTACTTATTAGACGACAGCCCAGCGGATTTAGCGAGGTTATTCGCAGTCGGGCTTCTCGCCGGGCTTCGGAGCCTTCACCTCACTGCGGTCTTTGAAAGGCGTGGCTTCGGCTTTAGTTTTGAGCTGCTTCGCGGGTATGCCCCCGTAAATCGCATGGTCGGCAAGCTCGCGGGTAGCTACTCCCATCGCGCCCAGAATGGCATCTTCGCCAACGCGCACACCGGCCATCACGGATGCGTGATAGGTGAGCCGTGCGCGCGGACCCACTTCCGTGCGGCGGTTCTCGACCACAGCGCCGTCGATCGGATCATGCGCGTGCGAGTAGACCGACGCGTAATCCGAGATTGAAGTTCCCTTTTTGATAATGATTTCGCCGCGGTCATCCAGCATCACGTATTTGTGGATGACGCAGTCGTCCTCAATCACAAGGTTGTAGCCGAAGCTGAACTCGACGCCGTGAAAGATCTTCACGTTCTTGCCGATGCTCTTGAAGATGTGTCTGCCCAGCATGGCGCGAAAACGAAAACCAAGCCAGTGGTTCAGAGCTACAGGCGAGCGGTCGAACATCTGCCAAAACCAGATGAGCGGCTTCACGCATGCATACTTCACCGGATCAATGTCGCCGTAGTATTCCGGTTCCAGCGTGATGTTGTTCGGGTCGAGTGAGAGCTGCAGCACGTTGTAGGGCAGCTCTGTCGCCAGATTGAAGTTGAGCTTGCCCCCATGCGGACGCCCCAGCAGCAACTGATGCAGATTGTCCCGCACCAGCTCCGCGCGCAACGCGGGCTTCTTGTGCTTGGTCAGCTCGTCGTCAAGATACTCGAGCCAGCGCGTGTAGACTTCCTTCGCTTCGGGGCTCGGCTCGAGATTGCGGTATTCGTAGCGGGGCATGGGTAGTCCTTACTGGATTGCAAAGACCGCGTATACGGTGGCGGATTCATCAATCTGCTGCGGGTTGATGGCCAAGGGAACAGGTGGCGGAGGACCCGGAGCCAAACTTGCCATAGTTGCGAGTCGATTGAAGCGAACTGGCGTCTCCGGCACCTGGTTGCTGGCATAAAGCAACGATCCCAGATGCGTGTTCAGCCCCGAGGCCATCTGCTCGGCAATGGCATGTGCATGCTGCAGAGCCTTGGCTGCGGCGCGCGCCTGAAGGACATCACGGTCCTTCACATCCCAGTCAATCTGCCCGCTGCTG
>DASZAG010000139.1:0-27162 GCA_035945555.1 Acidobacteriaceae bacterium | reverse complement strand
AGTAATTCTGGACGCGCCGAATGAACCGGCATGGAAGATTATCCAGTCCGACGGCCGCGCGAAGATCCTGCCGATGTGGCTGCTGCTGAATGAGCGGTTTGATCCCGCAGATGCGCTGAAGTCGCTTTCGGTCTCCAAGCTGTTTATAGATCGCAATGGAGCGAAACCGCGTACCGAGCAGCTTTACCAGGGAGCAGCCTCGCCGAAAGAGTACTTTGAACTGAAGAATGGCAGTGGCTACGCGGAGACGATGCAGCGTTATCTCGATCAAACGTTTCGTTAGGACAAATACTCTTTCACAAACGGATCATCGCTGTGCACCAGATCATGCGTTGATCCATCGAACGCCAGCCTTCCCTGGTGCAGTACCAGAAAGCTGGTTTTCGCGTCTGTCTGGTTCGCTGGCAGCGGTTCCATCTGGTTCTTGTCTTTATCGAATCGATGCGTGGCCAGCATGAAGGCGTCCTGAAGGCGATGCGTTACGAGTAGGGAACTGGTTTTGTACACGTCCCGCTGCTTTATGACCAATCCAATGATCGTAGTTGACGTCACCGGGTCGAGACCGCCGGTGGGCGAGTCGTAAAGCAGCAGTTCAGGGCGGGAGACGATGGCGCGGGCAATAGCGACGCGGCGGCGCATACCTCCGGAGAGCTCGGCGGGAAATTTATCGAGCGTGTGCTCCAGTTCCACGAAGCGCAGAGCCTCAGTCACGCGACGGTCAATTTCGGCTTCGGGCACGTGGTCCTCAGCCAGGCGAAATCCCACGTTGTCGCGCACGGTCAGCGAATCAAACAGCGCGCCCTCCTGAAAGACGCTTCCTATGGATTCACGCAGTCGGTAGAGGTCCCGCTCGCGCATGGAGTTGATCTCAAAGCCAAAGATGAAAATGCGTCCGGAATCCGGTTTGATGAGGCCATTGGCCAGCTTGAGGAGCACGCTCTTACCCACGCCTGCCGGCCCTAGCAGAACTCGCGTCTCACCTCGTTGCACCTCGAAGGTGATGTCTTCGAGCACCTGCTTGTCATCGAAGGCGACGGAAACATTCTCAAAGCGGACGGCGGGTGCTCCGGGATGGGCCCGGCTGGGTACAAGGTCGAGTGCAATCTCTCCGGCCGCCACGTGCGATTACCGTCCGAAAATCCCGATCATGAAACGGCTGATCACAAAGTCCACAAAGATGATGAGCACTGACGACCAGACCACCGCCTGCGTGGTTGACCTGCCGACGCCCTGCGTGCCGCCACGGGTGCTCATGCCGTAGTAGCAGCCAATAGTGGCGATGATGAATCCGAAGACGATTGGCTTAACCAGCCCCTGAAGAACATCCGGGAACTGCAGCGTCTGATATGCGGTGTGGAAGTACTGCGAGGCATTCTGGCCGAGCAGCGACACAGCGCTGAATGCGCCTCCGAGCGTCCCCAGCGCGTCGGAAACAATGGTGAGGAAGAACAGCATAATGACGGTCGCGACGATGCGCGGCATCACCAGCTTCTTTAGCGGGTCGGTGCCGAGCGCGCGCATGGCGTCGATTTGCTCCGTCACGACCATCGAGCCGAGTTCGCTGGCCATGCCCGAGGCGTTGCGTCCGGAGACCATCAAGCTGGTAAGCACCGGACCGAGTTCTTTGATCATGGAGAGGCTGACAAGCTGGCCGGTTACCGCGGTCGCGCCGAACTGTGCAAGAGTTGAGGCCGACTGCAGCGCCAGCACGCCTCCGGTGAAGAATCCGGTGAGGATTACGATGGGCAGCGAGCCTACGCCGATGAGATCCGCCTGTGTGATGATGTCCGCCCCGTAGAAAGGCCGGCGGAAAAGGTTGCCGACGGCGCGCGCCGAGAGCAGCGAATACTCCTGCACAGCGGAGACACCTCTTTTAGCGGCTCGGTCAAGCGTAGTCAGGGCCATGGGCTTAATCTGCATTTTAGATGCAGGAGTGGCCCTTCAGGCAACAGTCTTCGGCGCTATCCTCTTGATTACTTTTGTGAGTTTTTGGGTCGGAGGGCGGTGGTGCTAGTCCTTCGGCCTCTTTTTGATCTCCACGTTCAGCCGTTTGATCTTCTGGTTGAGCGTAGAGAGGGGTATGCGGAACTGCTCGGCGGCATCGGTCTGGTTCCAGTTACAGCGCTCCAGCTTTTCGACAATAATCCGCCTCTCAATCTCTTCGAGAATGTCGAATAGCGAGGCGTCTGGGTTGTGATCGAGCAGACTTGAGGAATAATTGCGGCCGGTAACGTGGCCGGGCAGCAGGTCGGCGCCAATGTTTGCGTTCGATGAGAGAACTACGCCGCGTTCGATCGCATTCTCGAGCTCGCGGACATTCCCAGGCCACTCGTAATCCACCAAAGCACGCAGTGCCTCCTGGGTGAGCGTGCGCGGCGGCAGGCCGTTCTCCTCGGTAAAACGCTTGAGAAAGTGCCCGGCAAGCAGCGGCACATCCTCCCGTCGGCTGCGCAGTGGCGGCAACTCGATGGAAATGACATTGAGGCGGTAGAACAGGTCTTCGCGGAAGCGGCCATCGCGCACGGCCTGGCGGAGGTCGACATTGGTAGCGGTGATGATGCGCACATCCACCTGAATCTCCTGCACGCCGCCTAGCTGCATAAAGCGACGATCCTGGAGCACGCGGAGAATTTTCGCCTGCGTGTCCATGCTCATGTCCCCGATTTCATCAAGAAACAGCGTGCCGCCGTTGGCCACTTCAAACAGTCCCTTCTTAGCGGCAATGGCAGAAGTGAACGCTCCCTTTACGTGGCCAAAAAGGGTGGATTCCAGCAGATCGGTCGGCATGGAACCGGTGTTGACTGCGATGAATGGCTTGTCCTTGCGCGGAGAATTGGAGTGCAGCGCCTTGGCGATTAGTTCTTTTCCGGTGCCGCTTTCGCCCTGAATCAGCACGGTGGACCGACTGGGCGCAACCTGCGCTACAAGATCGAAGATTCGCAGCATGATTTCGCTTTTACCGACGATATTGGAGAAGCTGTAGCGCTGCTTCATGGCGCGCCGCAACTGGATGTTCTCCTCTTCGGCGCGGAAGCGGCCAATGGCGGAACGAATGTCCGCCAGCAATTTTTCGTTGTCCCAGGGCTTCTGGACAAAGTTCTGCGCGCCGGAGCGGATCGCCTCTACCACGTTGTCCACCTTGCCGAATGCCGTGATCATAATTACCGGCAGTGATGGCTGGCGCTCGCGTATCAGCGGCAGGATCTCAAGGCCGCTTTTTCCGGGCAGCGCGAGATCAAGCAACACCAGATCGTAGGCGTTCTCTTCAATGCTTGAGATTCCTGATTCGCCGTTTGGAGCGGTTTCTACCGCGTAGCCTTCAAGCGTGAGCAACGTCTCGAGCGATTCGCGAATTGCGGCTTCGTCGTCGATGATGAGGATGCGCTGGATCTCCGAACCCTGCGATTGCGATGTGGTGGACGGGGCGACGGCTACATCAGACATGCGCGGGTTTCCTCAGCATGGGGAATTCAAGGTAGAAGGTGGTTCCAGAACCAACGTTGCTTTCTACGTGGATCTTGCCGGCATGTTCCTGGATGATGCCGTAAGTGACGGCAAGCCCCAGGCCGGTGCCCCGCCGCTGGCCTTGCTGCGGCGCGGACTTGGTGGTGAAGAACGGATCGTAAATTCGTTGCAGATGCTCGGGAGCAATGCCGGACCCGGTATCGGAGATGGCGACGCCGACGTGCCCATTGGCGTCCGTAGCGACACGCAGCGTTCCACCGCCGTTCATAGCGTCTTTGGCATTAAGGAAGAGATTCAGGAAAACCTGCTGGAGCTTCCCAGAGTTGCCGAGAATTGGCGGGAGCTCGGGCAGCAATGAGGTGTCGAGTTTTACCTGCGCGGTCTTAAATTGATGCTCAATCAGGCTGATTGTCTCGCGAATAATGACGTTCAAGTCCGTCTCGCGGAATTCGCTGGTGCCGGTACGCGAGAAATTGAGCAAGCTGTTGACGATCTCTGACGCGCGGAAGGTTTGTTGGGTAATCTTCTCGAGGAGCGGAGCGAGCCGGTCATCGCCCCGGGCCTGCTTTGTGAGCATCTGCGTGTATGAAGAGATCACGGCGAGCGGCGTATTTACTTCGTGCGCCACGCCAGCCGCGAGAAGACCAATCGAAGAGAGCTTTTCGGCCTGTGAAAGCTGCGCCTCAAGTTCGGTGCGGGCGGTGATGTCGTCGATCAGGATAATGCGGCCCACCGTCTTGAAGTCGCGCGAAACCAGCGGCGCAACCGCGACGTTGACGGTGCGCCCTTCTCCGGCGCGAGTGTGCAGGCGGAACTTGTAGAAGTTGTGGACACCGGGTTCGCTCTTTACACGCTCGTACTCCTCCATGAGCTCAGCAGGGAAGACTTGGGCCAATGGCTGACGCAGAGCTTCGGCGCGCGAGAGCGCGTACATTGCCTCCATTTGGGAGTTCCAGCTCTCCACGCGATCTTCCAGATCCACGGCGAGGATGCCGACGTTGATGGATTCGACGATGTTCTCGTTGAATTCCTTCAGGCGCTCGTATTCGGCAATTTTTTCTTCGAGCCGCGTGTAGAGCCGTGCGTTCTGCAGAGCGATGCCTATGTAGCTTGCCAGTGATTCCAGCGACTCAACATCCTCGCTGGAGAGGAAGTCGCCATCGGCGGTGCGGCCAAGCCCAATTACGGCGATGGTGCGGTCCTGCACGCGACAAGGCAGGTAATAGTTCAGGTCAAGCAACGAGGCCGCGCTGCGCTCGGACTCACTCAGGTGCAACGCCTGCTGCGGATTCTCAAGGAAAAGATGTGGACCGGCGTCGGGATGGTCGAAGTCAAGGAAGCCGAGATCGAGCGCCATGCCACGATAGAAGACGGCCGGGGGCAAACCGTGCCCAGCGGCGAAGGTAAAATGACCCGGCTGCGCCGCAAGAAAGACAGCGACACGCGTGACCAGCAGCGTGCGCGGCAGGCGATCCACAATGGAATTGAGCAGTGCGCGCAGATCAGTCTGCGAGCTAAGGCCGCGACCAAAGTCGATCAGGGTCTGGCGATAGTCATAGCGCTTGCGGTCAAAGACGCGGTCCACGCGGTCCTGAATCATGCGTTTGATGGGATCGAACAACTGCGCCGTAATAATAATGGCGGCGATGAGTCCCCAGGCTCCGACGCTTGTGGGCAGGCGCTTGTTTACGAGTTCAGCAGCAACGGCGACCAGAGCGAAGTAGAGGCCCACAAGCAGAGCCGTGGCCAGAGTGTATGTGACTCCGCGCTTGAAGATAAGGTCGGTGTCCATCAGCCGGTAACGCACAATCGCCCAACTGAAGGTGAGAGGCAAAAACACCAGCGCTATCCCTGCCAACCGCGCGGCAAAGTCGGGCACGGCGACGTTGGAGAGGAAAAGAACCGCCCAGAGCGTGAACGGCGCGACAGCCACGATGGTTCCGCGCGTGAGCCACTTCAACTGCTGGCGACGCAGCGGCACGTGCGTGTGCTGGTAACTCACCCACAGCACAATGGCGGCGACCACATAAAACGCAGCCTCGTAGCCGGTGAGCAACTGGTCAAGCCGGTGACGAAGAAGCTCTGTGGCGGACCAGTGCACGACAGCGAAGACATACAGACCGACAAAGAAGGCTCCCGGTACGTATACCAGCGACATGAGCCAAGCCCGGCGGCGGCGTCCTTCGCGCGCAAAGGCCAGCGCGAAATGTACGAAGAGCGCGGGTTGCAAACCCTCGGCGACAATATTGCACCAGAAGATGATCTGGTCGAAGGTGTTGAACTCGCCCGTGTACTTGAACGAGTACAAAACGAAAGAAGCAAGGCAGAAGAGGTAAAAATGTGTGGAGTGCGGGGCGGTCCAGCGGCGGAACAGAATGTACAGCCCGATTCCCAGATAGACCAGCGCAATCAGTCGGAAGCCCTCGTTGAAGCTGCGGTTCTGGGCCTCAAGAATCACCGGAACCTGCAACTTCACGCCATCGCGCTGAACCGTGTAGTCGATGGTGTTGTAAACGTGAGTTGCGAACATCTGGCGCGCGAGCGAGGCCCATCGCGCCATGTGTACTCCGTTGGCCTGCAAGAGCAGATCGCCAGCCTTGAGGCCGGCCCGCTCGCCGGGACCATTCGGATTCACTCGTTGGGCCTGGAGCCCGCCCTGTGCCTCAACCCACCAGACACCGTCGGTCGGAGTCTGGAAGTTATTTTCCTGGATGAAATTAAAGGTCGCAAAAACCGCCGCAGCCGCCGTAAATAAGGCAAGAAGGACAACTGTGACTCGGGTTTGGAAGGACCTTTCCATAACAGGGGATGGCTATGCGGCCCGGATCCGGATTGCCGCTTCAACGTCAGTGCAAGTTGATTGCCAGATTTCCGGAACCTCCGGATTATGCACTCAGATGCAGTATACCCTTTGGCAGCAGAGTGATACGAGGTAGAGACACGGACGCGAGCGCGTGACGAAAATCGCTCCTCTGTGAAATCTCATTCGCGCCTATGGAAAACCATAGGCGTCCTCTGCGCAAATCCGGGATCGCGTTTGGAGCTATTGGTCGAATGAGCTGCCCGGCCGCCGAGTCGTTCCGTGAGTTTGTGCGTCGTGTTTGTTCTCAGGACGGGTAGCCCAGATGATGGCGACGGTGAAGATCACAACAAAACAGCCAATAGAAAAGAAAGCCACGATAAAGGTCTCCTGTCTTACGCGGAAGAGAGGCTTGAGTGACCCTTCCCGCTGACGGCAACAGCATACTCCAATTAATGTGCGTTTGGCTCCGCCTGCGGAGTGAGCCCGCCGGAATGTGTCACAATGGCCGAGAATGAGCATCCGTACCCTGAATACCCGTGAGGTCTACCGCAACCCCTGGCTCCGCTTGCGGGAAGACCAGATTGAGCGCAGCAATGGAACCAAAGGCCTCTATGGCGTGGTGGAAAAAGATGATTGCGCAGTCATCCTGCCGATTGAAGGCGACACGATCTATCTGGTGGAGCAGTTTCGCTACACCATAGGCGAGCGCGCTCTGGAGCTTCCCCAGGGCGGCTGGGAAAGTCCCGACGTTGATCCTGAGGAGTTGGCGCGTGGAGAGCTGCGCGAGGAGACCGGGCTGGTGGCCGGCTCGATGACGTATCTGGGCACCATGTGGATCGCTTATGGATTCACGAAGCAGCGGCAGCATGTGTATCTGGCGACGGGGCTCAAGCACGCGGGAACCGACCCCGATCCGGAAGAGTATGACCTGGTGTTGAAGACAGCATCGGTTGCTCAGTTTGAGCAGATGGTGCTCGACGGGACGATCCAGGACGCCTGCACCATCGCCGCCTGGGGGCTATACAAGTTGTGGAGGGAAAAGAAGGCGTCGGTCTGATGACTTGTTGGGTACAATATGCCCATGCGGAACATGGGAGTCGTTGCGCTCGCCGTGGTGCTCGGAATAGTACCGGGCCTCGTCGCCCGTCAAAAGGGATATTCGTTTGCAGGGTGGTGGTGTTACGGCATATTGCTTTGGCTAGTGGCACTTCCTCACTCGCTGCTCCTCCGCCCGAAACCCGGATCGCCTGTCGCATTGCGTACGCAGGCTCAAAAGATAACTGATGATGGGAAAGGCTTAGCTTAAATCTGCGGCGCCAGCAGTTTGAGAATCACGAACAGAAGCACTCCAGCAAAAAAGACCAGGGCCATGCGGATTCCAGGCTCGCGGTTGACCTCGGGAACGAGGTCAGTCGCAGCGACGTAAATCGCCACCCCTGCGGATAGTGGCAGGCCAGCGGCAACCCAGCCCGGAACAAGGGTGATGGCAAGCACCCCGATCACTGTTGCCAGTGCCAGCACCACGGCGGAGACCAGCGCCGTGCGGCGGCTGCGTCCCGAAGCCATCATGACGGAGGCGACGGTGAAGCCCTCTGGCATTTTGTGCAGAAAGATGGCGATGAAGATGAGCCATCCAAGCACGTTCGACAGCACGAAGCCGGAGCCGATGGCCACGCCGTCAAAAAGCGCGTGCGCGGCCAGCCCCGCCAGCACCGAGTTGCCAGTGTGCGCGGATACGAACTCGTGATGGTGCGTCTCCTCGCCGAAGTGGAAGTGCGGGGTAATGGTGTGTTCCAGCAGGTGAATCGCGCAGTAGCCCACCAGAATCAGAATCGGCTCCCATACCGACGGGAACTTGAGGCTTTCGGGTACCATCTCCAGCAGCGCGACAGCCATCATGAAGCCGGCGCCCAACGCGACAAAGTAGCGCAGATACTGCTGCGGCCACTCGCGGCGCACCAGGATGAGTCCGCCGAACACATCGGCGAGAGCCGCAACGATTCCGAGAACGATCGAGAGGAGCATGGTTTCTAGCCGCTGTGCCGGATGTGCATAACGTCGCCGTCTTTCACAAGATAGTCCTTGCCTTCAAGACGCAGCGTGCCCTGCGCCTTCGCGGCGGCTTCCGATCCAGCGGCGAGCAACGTGTCCCAGTGGATGACCTCAGCGCGAATGAAGTGCTTTTCCAGATCGCTGTGTATGGCTCCCGCAGCTTCCTGCGCGCGAGAATTGACGGGAACGGTCCAGGCGCGGCACTCGTCTTCGCCGGCGGTGAAAAAGCTGATGAGGCCGAGCAGCTCGTAACTCTTGCGGATAAGGCGGACGAGACCGCTCTCCGTGAGCCCGTAGGAGCCAAGGAATTCCGCGGCCTCTTCGTCTTCCATTTCTGCAAGCTCAGCTTCCACTTTTCCGCAGAAGGCGGTGACTCCGGCGTTGGGACGCGAGGCGAACTCGGCGAGCTTGTACTTTGCCGCGGCGGATTCGAGATCGGCCCCAAGCGTCGTGCCCTCCGGCAGGTTTACAGCGTAGAGGATCGGCTTTTGCGAGAGGAACATGAAGCCGCGAATGAGCTTCTTCTCCTCGGGTGACATTTCCAATTCGCGCAAGGGCTTTTCAGCCTCCAGCGCTTCCTTCGAGCGCAGCAGCAGAGCCTGCTCTTTCTCAAGGTCGGTTGTGCGGGCCTTCTTCAGGTCCTTTTCGAGCCGCTCGAGGCGCTTCTCAATTTGTCCAAGGTCGGAGACGATAAGGTCGAACTCGACATTCTTGATGTCGCGCAGCGGATCGATGGGGCCAACGTGCGGGATGGCGTCGTCCTCGAAGGCGCGCAATACGTGGATCAGCGCGTCGACGTTTCGCAGATTGGTGAGGAATGCGGTTTCCTTCAGCGCGTCCTGGCCAATGGCAGCGACGTCAGAGTATTCAACCGTGGCAAAGGTGGTCTTCTTCGGGTTGTAGAGCGCGGCGAGCTTGTCGAGGCGCGCGTCAGGAACTTTGGCTATGCCCAGGTGCGATTCACGCGGGTTTGAGTAGCCGCGGTCTTCAACCTTCGCCTTGGTGAGAATGCGGAACAGAGAACTCTTGCCCACCTGCGGCAGGCCGATGATGCCGGTCTTCATGCTTGTCCTAAAAAGAAAGATTCAGCGCGGAATCCAGGCAACTTAGAAGATGCTGCAGCGCCAGTCTTTGATGATACCGGACGCAGGACCGGCCGCCTACGCTGAAGAAGTAGGCTCTTCAATTTGGTAGACTGCCACCAATGCGGTCTCTGCTCCTGAACATCCGTCAGCGATTTCACCCTCTCCACTACACTCGCAAGTCCAGACTTGGCCGCTCGTTGCTTCGCGCTGCCGATACTCCCACATGGCTTTCCATACCAAGCGTCGATTTTCCAGTGCGCGGGCAGCGGATCACCCATGGTCTGTCTTATGCGATAATCGGTTCCCAAGAGAGAAACCCCGCGTCCTTGGCGCTCGCGTGCCTTCGTCTTTTGAAATTCCGGACCTTCTGGGACATCGGAGCTAACTTCGGCTATTACTCTTGGCTGATGAAATCTGCTAATGCCGATCTTGAGATCATGATGGTCGAACCGCTCCCAGCAAACGCTTCTTTGATTCGCGAGACGATCATCCGGAACTGCTTCCGCGATGTGGACTTGACCGAAGCCGCTGCCAGCGACGCACCTGGAAGGGGCGCGCTCCACGCTGACGACATTTCCGGATCCACTTCCTCCTTGAACGACGAAGAGACTTTTGAACAACGTCATTTTGGAATTGCTCCCAGGACCATGCCTGTCTCTCTTGTCTCCATCGATTCCCTTCGAGCCAGTCGTGCGCGAATCGACTTCATGAAAATCGATGTAGAGGGGCATGAGGCCGCGACGTTGCGTGGCGCCGAAGCGACCATTGCGCGCGACCAACCCGTCTTGTTAGTTGAGTGCGCCCATCCGGAACACCAGTGTCTGAACGCACTTGACGGGTATACGATCGTGGATGCAGATCGATTGACGCGAAGCTGCGAGGAAGGTTCGGCCAACTTCTTTTGCTTTCCGAAGCATCGTTCGGACGCTATCGATGCGGTTCTGGCAAAGGCCGCTGAAGGATAGCGGGAATGAGAGAGAGGCCTTTGCGATAGGGCCCGAGTGGGAATCCGGCAGGTAATCCTGGCGGCGCACCGCTATGTCACTGCGCTTTACCTTCGCTCCTCGAGAAGGCGAAATGGATGGTGTGAGGACCAAAGTGTAGCTTGGCTGGGAGTCAGGCTGGATTTCCATGGCACTTTAGGTCAACCAGATGCCAGCAAGCCCGGGGACTCAAAGGCGCGCTGAATGGCGCAGCTTTGTTACACTGCGGGGCGATGACTGCTCGCAGGTTTTTGTTTTCTTCTTTCTCAATTCTGGCTTTTTGTGCGGCTTGCGCTTTTGCGCAGGAGCCGCGTCACCTTTTCTTTCGCGTGACGGCGGGGCCTGAGATTACGGCTCCGGTTTCGGGGCGTCTGCTGATTTTTCTTGAGGCAGGCGAGGGCGCCAAATCGGTGGACATGAATGAATTTCGTCCCGGCGCTGTGCTCATTGCGGCGAAAGAGATTGAGCGGCTGGCTCCGGGCGAGTCAGTGGATGTGGACACCGATGGGATTGTGTATCCGAAACCCTTCTCTGATTTGAAGCCGGGAGACTACCAGGCGCAAGCCGTTCTCGACGTGGGGCACACGTACAACTACTCGGGGCGCACGGCAGGGGACTGGGAGAGCGGCGTGCTGGCAATGCCGCAGTGGACTCCGGGAGCAGGAGCGGAGCCCGAGCTGACGCTGACGGAAGTGGTTCCCGAGCGGAAGGCCCCGGAGGGGCCAGCAGCCGCGCAGGCGGCGGCGCATTTGGAAACGATGCAAAGCGCGGTGTTGACGAAGTTCTGGGGACGACCGGTGGATGTGAAGGCATGGGTGATGCTGCCTCCGGCATATGACGCGCATGGGAAGACGCGGTATCCGACCGTTTATTGGACGCACGGCTTTGGCGGAAAACTCGCCTATAGCAAGATCACGGGTGAGCGCATTTACGAGCGCATGGCGGAGGGAAAGATGCCTCCGATGATTTGGGTGATGCTGGATGAGTCGCTGCCGACGGGAACTCACGAGTTTGCGGACTCAGTAAATAACGGGCCGTGGGGCGAGGCGCTTACGAAGGAGTTCATTCCGTATCTGGAAGCGAAGTACCGGATGGACGCGCGGCCAAGCGGGAGATTTTTGCAGGGACATTCGTCGGGAGGTTGGGCGACCCTGCAATTGCAGGTGAATTATCCGCGGGTGTTCGGTGGAACGTGGTCAACGTCGCCGGACCCGAGCGACTTCCACAACTTTACTGGCGTAGACCTATATGCGCCGCATGCGAATGTGTACCATAGGCCGGATGGAACGCCGTATCCGCTGGTTCGTGACCATGAGCGGCTGATCGAGACTTACGAACAGTTCTCAAAAATGGAGCACGTGCTGGGACCATATGGCGGACAGATGGCGTCGTTCAACTGGGTGTTTTCGCCGCGCGGGAAAGACGGGAGTCCGCTGCCGATGTTTGATTGGGTGACGGGCGATGTGCATCCGAACGTGGTGGCGTACTGGCGGGACCACTATGACCTTGCACACATTTGCCAGACAGACTGGACCACGCGCGGCCCGTATCTGAAGGGCAAGATTCACGTGTACGTGGGGACGGCGGACACGTTCTATCTGGATGGCGCGGCGCACGATTTCGATACGGTGTTGCACGGCCTGCATGCGGACGCGCAATTCCACTTCTTGCCGGACCGGACGCACTTTGATTTGTATACGGTCGGCACAGACCGCTTCGGGCTGATGGACGACATCGCCGATCAGATGTGGGCGGTCGCAAGGCCAGGGAAGAGCTGGAAGTAGAGAGCCAGTTTCCCGAATTATCGCTTGTGGAAGCTGAGTGTAAGATCGACGACGTGATTCCGCTTATCTTCTATGGGTGAAAAGGTGAGATCGTAGCCGTCTAGAGGCGAATTCGAGAGCTTGTGATCCAACATTGCAACTGCATAGGCGTTGTATATGTCTCCGGCCTTGAGGCCCAATAGCGACCTGGCTTGTACTTGCTGCGTGTCAGAGAGTCCTTCTACTTTCAAGCTGCGCAGGCGATAGAGCGGGCCGGGAACTACTGTCAGGTGGTAGGACGCGAGAGCTCGCGCGGTATCGAGTACCGGCTGTGCCTGAATTTCAACATCTGGATATCCAGCGCTCCAGTACATGGACCTCAAACTTCCGATTAGTTTTATGCCAAACGGGTTTGAGGTAGCCAGGTCTCCTGGTTTGGAGCCGATGTAAGGAGACAGATCTCGGCCTTTGAGAAGCGGGCCTCCATCGGCTGTTATGGCTGCAATGTAGTATTTTCCCCCAGGCGTTATGGTCGCCGTGATTGGGACAAGATATTGCCCTTGCTGCTGTTTCGGGCTTTCTGGTCTCAGAGCGACCGCAGATGCCAGATATCCCTTTGCCTGCAAAGCCTCTTTCATTTCCTCCTTGTACATCCAAAGACTGGTTTCGGAATAAGGCTGTCCTTGGAGACGGGATGCAATTTGGTTCATCTGATCGAGCGTCTCGGATGGCGAGTTTTCAATCGCCACCTGTTGCACGAGGATGTGAGGCGGGGCGAGCACACTGAAGAGGATCGAGGTGGGAGGAGCGTTTGCATCGCGCGGTGCTGATAGCAAATTCACAGACGGTTCCTCCGTCATCACCTCTGCGCGAATACCCTTTTGCTTAAGAAGCTGCGTGAGCACCTCCCGCACCCTTGATTCTGCAGGCGACCCGGTTTTCAATTCGTCGCCCAGCCCGGGAACTCTCTTTTTCAGCTCTATTCGGAGTGCGGCATCGGTCCACCATGGGAAATTGTTGAAGAGATATGGGAAGCGGTTACTGGTATGCGAGGCCGCGCTTCCGGCTTGGGCCAACGCTGCTACCAATGAGAGGGTGCTCGCAATTAGAACAAAAGCTGAGAAACGGAACGTGGATTTGGTCACGAGGACTCCGGAGCTTCCACCATACCTGAACAGAACGATCGCGGAAGCAACTTTACACCAGCAGGTATAGTTCAGAAACGTTCTAAGACGGCAAAGTTGGGGCTTTGCGGCCATATCACCAAGGCTTTGGTGTGGTCATGTCGATGACCCAAGACTTCCATTTGTAGCAATAAATTCGGCGTATACTGCCGCGTATGTTACGCCGTGCCGTCTCCACGCTTGTCCTTGCGCCCACCCTGATTGCGGCTGCAGTTGCCGCACAGAGCGTGACGCCGCCTCAATCCAATCAGGCCGTTGCCACCATCGGCGGCCAAACCATCTCTGAGCAAGATCTGGCGTCCTCGGCCGGGGGACAGTTACAGCAGCTTCGCAGCCAGGAATACGAAATCAAGCGCAAGGCGCTGGACGGCCTGATCGAGCAGAGATTGCTGGAGAGCGCGGCCAAGGCCAAAGGGCTAACCACGGATCAACTGCTGCAGGCGGAAGTCTACGGCAAGGTGAAGGACCCGAGTGATGACGAGGTCCGCGGGTTCTATCTGGCGCAGGCATCGAGAATAAACAAGCCATTGGACGATGCGCTGAAGGCGGAGATCCGGCAGGCGATCCGTCAGGCGGAAACGCAGCAGATGCGGCAGGATTACATGACGCGGTTGCGTGCAGAGAACAAGGTGGTGGTGCTGCTCTCTCCTCCTCGGACCCATGTCTCGTATGATCCAAAACGCCTCCGCGGCAGCGCCACGGCTCCGGTCATGATCGTCGAGTTCTCTGACTACCAGTGCCCCTATTGCCGGCAGGCGGAGCCCACGGTAAAGGCGCTGCTGGCGAAGTACGGCGAAAAGGTAGCCCTTGGGTATCGCGATTTTCCGCTGACTGCGCTGCATCCACAGGCGATGATCTCTGCCGAGGCGTCGCGCTGCGCCGAAGAGCAGGGCAAGTTCTGGGAGTATCACGATCAGCTATTTACTGCGCCGGCACTCGACAAGAACGCCCTGGTCGGATACGCCCGCGATCTCAAGCTCGACAGCGCGCAATTTGAATCCTGCCTGAGCAGCGAAAAATACAAGGCTGAAATCGAAGCTGACGAACAGGCTGGCAGGAACGCCGGCGTCAATGGCACGCCGGGATTTTTTATCAACGGGATCGAATTCTCCGGCGCCCGGCCAGAGTCCGATTTCTCGACGGTGATTGACGATGAGCTGTCCCGCCCCAGCAGCAAGCGTGAGGTGACCGCAAGCGTGAGCGTCTCTCGGAGCGGGCAATAGGAGTCCTGCAAGACCCTTCGCATACACCAGTGCGGGTCTGATAAGTGACGAGGCTTGATCAAACTTTGTGACTACCGAGAATCTCGGCCGTGACTCAAAGCCGCGACAGGCCTTCGCGGCCTCTGAATCTCCATGGAAAGAGAAAGGCCGGTCAGGTTCGACCGGCCTTTCTCTTTGATGAGTCTCTAAGCTCGGAGTCGCCCACCAATTTCGCGGGCGACTCCGGCTGAAGTCCGCAGCACTAGGACCCGGACCCACTCTGTACCAGGCAGACGTTCGCTGTGAACGTTTCCGCTGAGACGGTGATGGTGTCCGCATTGGGCGCGGCATCATCCCCCCTCAGGTTCGGCTGGATCTGAGTCTGCGTGGACAGGCCAGCGGCGCAACTGGCGACACTGGTTGAAGTAGGTGTACCGCAGATGACCCCGTTAAATGTGCATGTATACTTCCCGCCGTCGGTGGTAGGCGCGGTGCCGGTGCCAGGGGCGAGAGTTTGCGAGAACACTCCTCCACCAGACACCTGACCGCATGTGGTTGAAGTTACGGACCCACTGGTGGCGGCGTCCCCATGGGTACGTGTGACGTCGCCGAAGGTTATCGAGTCATTCAGCGCCGGCACATAGCCGGTTATGCCGAATGTCCCGGTCGTCGCCAGCGTCACACTCTCATCCGCGCTGCTGGTGTTCTGCACTGTGACGGTATATGGGAGCGTAACGCAGGCATGGTTCGGGGCGTCGATGCTCACGGAAGTGCTAACTGTGGTAGGAGCGTCCGTGGAATCGACTGTTACGGTGTTCGTGGTTTCCGGCGTGGCTGTTGAACTGCTTGACTTGTCCGAATGTCCGTAGACGGTCGCCTGATCGGTTACGGTCAGGTTCTCGCCGTGGGTGACTGTAAATGTGCAGGTGGCAGCAGTTGTCGTCACGTCGTAGGTCGAGCAGCCGTCAAACGTTGGGGTGACGCTCGTGATGGCGCCGGCCGCGCAGGCAGCCAGGCTGCTCGGAGCCGACGAACTTCTGTAAATCGAACCATACTGGTTATCGCAGATCTGGTCGATGATTACGCCACCTTCCACCGAAGGATTAGGTGTCGTATTGGTGACGGTGACGGTGTATGTGACATCGTTGCCTTCAGCCCCGGCATGGCAAGTCGTCTGGTTTGCTGTTGTATCGCTGCCAATATCGCAGCTCTTCGCTACAGAGATCGCTGGTTGGATCGGTTGGACCGGAACGTAGACGATGCCGCAAGAGCACTTGGACGAAGTTCCGGGAACTGCCGCCGATACCCAGGACCAGGTAGGCGATTCGCAGACTGGCATACCCTTCGCCGGCTGATACCAACTGGTGCAGTAGTTCAACGCCATGCAAGTCTGGCCATCAAGGCCTATGCCGGAGGGGCATGGCGGGGCGGTGGTTGGGCAAGTTACGTTATCGACTTCCAGTACAGATTGCTGGATTCCGGTTCCTCCGCCATCGCTGCTGGAGGTGTCACCGCAGCCGAAGGCCCCAGGAGTCTCGCCGTTAATTGACTGATCCAACTCTTCGTACTGAGTGTTGCTTCCGCAGAAGGCTTGAGACACCCCATTCACGAATGCGCATGCGTGTTGTTCCGAGAGAATTGCGCTTGAGCACGTGCCGGTCTTCGCCTCAGTCTGGCTGCCGCCGGCAAAGAAGACGCCGATGTTTGACCGAGCTGAACTCGATGACGTCTTGATATTGAAATTGGCTGTGAAACTGAATGTCCCGCCCGTTACACATTTGTCGCCAATCCCACCAGTAAAAACATTGATTGAACCAGGCTGCACGCCGGCAAGGCTTACGTCGTTGGCGGTGCAGCTCAGTGTCTTGTGCGTGCCGTTGAAGCTGTTGTATTCATCCTGAACACAGGTCTGTGCGAAGGCCGTCGTGGCCAACATCGACGCGGCGGCGAGCGCGATGCCCAGCCGCATACAGTACGTCCGATATCTCATGTTCTTTCCCTCCTCGAAGGTGGGTGCAGTCAGGCCCTTGCACAGGCGAAGCATCGGAGACACGAACAGACTCGTGGCTAGGCAGAATTAGACCCGTGCGGAATATGTCCCGCGGCGGTAGGAAGTTCAAAGTCGGGGGGAGCAGAGAATCATGGGGGTAGTCGTGACGACTGGAGCAATCCACTCGCGCGACTCCGGATCAGGAAGGGGAGCAGAGCTCCGAAGGTGGGGGTAGGCTAGCCCGGCCAATAGGTCATGTCAAGAACATCGGCAACATTTTAACCTTCAGTTGAAGTACATGTTTGTCATATGAAAATCCCGAACAGCTCATCTCACGGAACTCCAATTGGTTCACGGAACCAAAATGCACGGCGGCAAGCCGCTGTCTTCAGAAGGGGCAGACACGGTATACTTAGACATTGTGACTGCTAAGACTTCCGACACGTTTCTTGCCGGAGATGGTACCGGTTCTGCTGCATCCGAAAAGCGGGTTTTATTGCTGAAGCCACGCGGCTTTTGCGCTGGAGTGGTGCGGGCGATCGACGTAGTGAAAATTGCGCTGGAGACCTTTGGCGCGCCGATCTATGTCCGTAAGGAGATTGTGCATAACCGCTTTGTCGTGAATGAACTGGCGGAAAAGGGCGCGATCTTTGTGGAGGATATTGACCAGGTGCCGGAGGGCGCGCGGGTGATCTACTCGGCGCATGGAGTGTCACCGGCCGTTCGGGAGAAGTCCAAAGAGCGTCGGTTGAAGGTGATTGACGCGACTTGCCCGCTGGTCACCAAAGTCCACGTCGAGGCCATCAAATTCGCCAAACAGGGTTATTCGCTGGTGCTGATCGGGCATCGCGACCACGACGAGATTGAAGGTACGCTGGGTGAAGCTCCGGACGTGACACAGGTGGTGTCGAGCGCGGCTGAGGTGGCAACGCTGGAGGTTCCGGACCCGGAACACGTGGCCTATCTGACTCAAACCACGCTTTCACTCGACGAGGCGCGGGACATTATTCACGCGTTGAAAGCGAAGTTTCCGAAGATTGTAGGGCCGCACTCGCAGGATATTTGCTATGCGACTGAGAACCGCCAGGTTGCAGTAAAGAATGTCGCGCACACGGCGGATCTGGTGCTGGTAGTGGGATCGAACAACAGCTCGAACTCAAACCGGCTGGTGGAAGTTTCACGGAATCTGAGCACCAATAGCTTTCTGATCGAGAATTCCAACGCGATTCATCCTGAGTGGCTCGATAGGGTCTCCACAGTTGCAGTGACTGCGGGTGCTTCTGCGCCTGAGGTGCTGGTGGAGGATGTAATCGAGTATCTGCGCGAACGCGGCTTTGGTCAGGTGGATGAAGTGGAAGTGATGCCGGAGAATGTCCGGTTCGGGCTGCCACCTGAAATTGTGCAAGCCATACAGACGGCGAATTAGGCGTCAGCCAATAGCCATTAGCTAATAGGATTAGATCTTCGGTTGGGAATGACGAGTTTTTCGGTTGTTTCAGTAGTAGATGTGAAGATTCGCAGCACCTGGGTTCGGAAGGCATGAGCAGATCTTCTGGAATGGAACAATCCGGAGATTCGGACCTGAAACAGGTTAAGTTCGGACGAATCGACGCCGAGCTAAGCGAAGTTGAGGCGGCTGCGGGGCGCGCGCGGGAATATGTGTTCTCGCTGCAGCATCCTGAGGGCTATTGGTGCGGCGAGCTTGAGGCCGACGCCATGCTGGAAGCTGACTATATTTTTCTGCACGTCCTGCTGGGTACGGGCGACGAAGGAAAGATGCGGCGCGCGCTGACGGAAATGCTCCGCTACCAGAACACAGACGGGGGCTGGTCTATCTGGACCGGAGGCCCGTCGAACATCAGCCTATCCGTGAAGTGCTATTTCGCGTGCAAACTGATGGGGATGTCTCCGGCTGATCCGATTCTGACGAAAGCGCGCGAGTGGATTCTGGCGCACGGCGGCGTGGTGGAGTGCAACACCTTCACGAAAATTTATCTCTGCTTCCTCGGGCAATACGAGTATGACGCCGTACCGGCGGTCCCACCGGAAATCGTCTTATTTCCAAAGTGGTTCTACTTCAACATCTACGAAATTTCGTCGTGGTCGCGCGCGATTCTCGTGCCGCTTTCGATTGCGTACGCAAAGAAGATGTTCAAGAAGATTCCGGCGGAACATGGCATTGACGAGCTGTTTGTAGGTGGCCGCTACAACGCGAACCTGCACCTGCGCTGGAACCGTAAGAAACTTGTAAGCTGGCGAAACTTCTTCCTATGCCTGGACCGGATGACGCACTGGTTTGAGCGCATCCACATTCGGCCGCTGCGCGCGATTGCGCTGAAGATGGCGGAGAAGTGGATGCTGGCGCGGTTCGAAATGTCGGATGGGTTGGGAGCGATTTATCCGGCCATGCTGAATGCCATTGTGGCTCTGCGTTGCCTCGGCTATTCGCTGGATGATCCGCAGGTGATTCGCGCGCTGGATGAATTCGAAAAGCTGGGCATCGATGAGCCGGAAGGAACTACGGACTACCCAGAGCCGACGTTCCGGATGCAGCCGTGTGTTTCTCCCGTATGGGACACGGCGCAAGCTGTGTATGTGTTGGGTGAGGCTGGAGTCCCAAAGACTGATGTCCGGATGCTGCGGGCGGCGGACTGGCTCCTGTCAAAAGAAGTGCGGCACAAAGGCGACTGGGCGGTAAAGGTGCGCGGGACCCAGCCAGGCGGTTGGTACTTCGAGTTTAACAATGAATTTTACCCGGATGTCGATGATTCTGGGCAGGTTCTTCTCGCGCTCGGCAAGGTGGAGAATCCACGGGAGCGCTATCAGTATGAGGTGACGCAGCGGGCGATCGAGTGGATTTTTGCGATGCAGTGCCGCAATGGCGGATGGGCCAGCTTTGATCGGGATAACACGAAGATGATCTTCGAGCATATTCCGTTTGCCGATCACAACGCGATGCTTGACCCGCCAACGGTAGACATTACGGGGCGGATTCTAGAGACCCTGGCAACGTATGGTTATTCGCGCAAGGACAAGCGCGTCGAGCGGGCGATTCAGTTCATCCTTAGTGAGCAGGAGCCGGATGGAAGCTGGTTTGGCCGCTGGGGCGTGAATTATCTGTACGGGACATTCCTGGTATTGCGCGGGCTCGAGGCGATTGGCATGTGGAACCATGAGCCGCAAATTCAGCAGGCGGCAGAGTGGATTCGCAGCGTACAAAACGCCGACGGCGGATGGGGCGAGACCTGCGGCAGCTACGATGATCCGAACACGCGTGGCATTGGGCCGAGCACGCCTTCACAAACTGCGTGGGCGATTCTGGGGCTGCTTTCCGCGGGCGATACTCGGAGCGACTCAGTTGCAAAGGGCATCAAGTGGCTGCTTGCACATCAGCAGAAAGACGGAAGTTGGGACGAGAGTCTGGGCGAAGGCAAGACTCGGCAGGCGATCTATACAGGGACGGGTTTCCCGAGGGTGTTCTACCTTGCCTATCACTTGTATCGCGACTACTTCCCGCTGCTGGCGCTGACGAACTACAAGCGGGCAATGGAGAAAGAGGCCGCCGCTTAGGGAGTGTACCGGAAGTGTCGGCTAAGTAGTTTCGAGCCTTTTATTTTTGAGCTTGAAATTAAAGGATTTTCGTACAATGAAGAGAGGTGCTTTCCTCGCCGGAGCGCCATCTAAATTTGTAGATTTGCGAATGTTTCAGAGTTCCAGGGCGAGCAGGCTGTACAAGGAGTCTTAAGGCATGGCTGTACCGGTATCGCAGGCGTGGACGGTTGCCACGTATGTGCTAGGGCAGAAGATGAAGGGGAACAAGCGGTATCCGCTGGTGACGATGCTGGAGCCGCTGTTCCGGTGCAACCTGGCGTGCGCAGGCTGCGGCAAGATTCAGTACCCAGCGCATATTTTGAAGCAGGAGCTTACGCCGGAGGAATGTTTCCGGGCGGTCGAGGAGTCGGGCACGCCGATGGTGGCCATTCCGGGCGGCGAGCCTCTTCTGCACCCTCAGATTGACAAGATCATCGAGGGCCTGGTGGCGCGGAAGAAATACGTGTACATGTGTACGAACGCGCTGCTACTTAAAGAAAAACTTCATCTGTTTAAGCCGAGCAAATACTTCTCTTTTTCGGTCCATGTGGATGGGCAGCGCGAGCATCATGACTTCTCAGTGTGCCGCGAGGGCGGATACGACGCTGCGACGGAAGGCATTCGCGCGGCGGTTGCGGCGGGCTTTCGCGTAACGACCAACACGACGCTGTTCGACGGTGCGGATCCTAATTCGGTGCGGGCATTCTTCGACGAGATGATGGAACTAGGTGTCGAGAGCATGATGGTGGCGCCGGGCTACACCTATGAGAAGGCTCCCGACCAGAAGCACTTTCTGGGCCGGGCGCGGTCACGGCGGTTGTTCCGGGCGATTTTGTCGAACCGGAAGAAGACGTGGAGGTTCAACGCGTCGCCGATGTACATGGAGTTCCTGATGGGGCATCGTGAGTTTTCATGCACGCCGTGGGGCATGCCGACTTACAGCATCTTTGGGTGGCAGAAGCCGTGCTATCTCCTGCAGGACGGGTATGCGGACACATTCAAGGAGCTGACGGAGGCGACACAGTGGGCGAATTACGGGACCGAGAGCGGAAATCCCAAGTGTGCCAACTGCATGGTGCACTCGGGCTATGAAGCATCGGGCGTGAACTACACCTTTGGTTCGTTGAAGGGCATGTATGACACGGCGAAGGCGACGCTGTTTGGGCTATATCCAGATAGAGGCGCGCTGAATTTGCTGAATGAGCCGGTGAAGCCGGTTCACGGCTTCAACCCGCTGGTGCAGATTGAGGCGCAAGTGGCGGAGGAGAGAGCGCAGGTATGAATCCTGACGTGATGGAAGTAGCCGAGGGACGCCAGCGAGAAGATCTTCAGGACTGGGTTCCGCCAATGGCGACTGATACTGAGATTCAGGCGGCTTTTGAGAAGGCGTTCGACTATCGCGGCGATGTGACCCTGACGCTGAAGGATGGGCGCGTGATTCAGGGCTACGTCTTCGACCGCAGGACAGGCGCGACCCTGGCTGAGTCGGCAGTGCGCATTATCCCGTCTGGCGAACGAACGAAGGTGCTGGTTCCGTACACGGAAATTGCAGCCCTGGCGTTCACCGGCCGCGACACGGCTGCAGGCAAGACATTTGAGGCGTGGGTTCGGAAGTACTGGGAGAAGAAGATGGCCGGGGAGAAGAACATCGGCATTCAGCCTGAATCACTGGAAGAGGACTTGCCGTCCACGCAATAGCTTCGCGTGCCGTTCCCGTCGGTCGCGATCGAAAATTGATGTTAAAAAGCCCGCGCTCGGATGGTTCCGGACGTGGGCTTTGTGTTTGGGTGGGAGTTACGGTTTTGTTGCAAGGATAAGCGGCGAAGGCCCAGGTGAATCGAGTAGACGCGGGTTGGTGAATCCCGCTTCTCGCAGCCATTGGCTGATCTCCTCGAAACTCCAGGTGTTGCCGTTATCGGTGTTGACGAGCATATTGACGGCGAAGATGAGTCCGCTGGCCGGACCTTTGCGGTCGGGGTTGACCAGGAACTCGGCGATCGCAATGGTGCCGCCGGGCGCAAGTGCCTCGTAGACTTTAGCCAGCAATTGGCGGCTGCGGGCTTCGCCTTCACTGTGGAGAATGTGGCCAAGCGTTGCGACGTTGTATCCAGTACCGAAGGCGACTGCTCCAATGTCGCCAGGAATGTAGTGGAACCGGTCAGCGACACCATGCCGAGCCGTGATTTGCTTTGTGATCTCAAAGACGCCGGGCCAGTCGACGACGCTGACCTCAACTTCGGGGCTGCTCTGCGCGAGCGCGATGCCCCATACGCCGGAACCGGTGGCCAGATCAAGCACGTGAGCCTTGCCGAGACGCAGATGTTTGGCGAGGACCTGCGCGGGCGGATAGCTCATGTTGAAGATGTTGGGAACAAGTTCCCTGAAGAATTCGACGCCGCCATCTTCGCTATTGAGTTCGCCTGCGGGCTTGCCGGTGCGCACTATTTCGCTAAGCTCGAGCCATTTGGGAATGAGCTGTTCACTGGTGTGGGCGATAAGTCCGCCGGAGAAGGTGACCTTGGTGGTGACGAGGAAGGTGGAGCTTTCCGGGGTGTTCGAGTAACGTCCCTGTGAGTCCTTGTCGAGGAATTCAAACCCGCAGAGAGCATTCATGATAGCGGTGAGGCCGCGCACGGAGGCTCCAGTGGCAGCCGAGACTTCTTCGACCGTTTTCGCGCCGGAGTCGAGAGTATCGAAAACGCGATTGCGAATAGCAGCTTCGAGGATCAGTGGAGCAGCGTATCCCCAGGCGAACTGCATTATGCGCTGGGGAGTGACAGGAGGTGCGGCGGTTGCGCTCATCTTTAGGTTCCTTCAGGATGCAATTTTTAGGGGAAGGATGAGTGTAGTCGAACAGCGCGCTGCTTGGCGAATTCAAGCGCGGTGGGGCGTAGGAAACACAATCTATTGACATCTGTTGCCGGTTAGTTTGTAGCCGCTCAACTCTAGCTCTTAAGCATATTTTTTGCGAGGAAGAGCACGTTGGCGGGCCGCTCTGCGAGGCGGCGCATGAAGTATGGGTACCATTCCGCACCGAAAGGCGTGTAAACCCGGACATGGTAGCCCTCGGCAACGAGCAAGCGCTGGAGATCGCGGCGGATACCGTAGAGCATCTGGAACTCGAAGGTGCTCTTGCTGATGCCACGCTGCCGGACGAACTCTTTGGCGGCCGAAATCATCGTTTCATCGTGCGTCGCGATGCCGTGGTAGATGCTGCTGGTGAGAAGCGATTGAGTGAGCCGGACGTAATTGGCGTCTACGGCGGATTTTTCAGGAAAGGCGAGCGCCGGAGGCTCCTTATACGCACCTTTGCACAGCCGGATACGGATGCCGTCGGCTGTGAGGGCAGCAATGTCATCGGCGCTGCGATAGAGGTACGCCTGGATCACGACGCCTACGTGGCCGCGATTGGCGGGCTGAGCGTGGAGGCTGCGAGTAAGGTCGATGGTGGCCTGAGTGTATGGGCTGCCCTCCATATCGATGCGAACAAAGTTGTTTACGGCGACGGCATGGTCAACGAGTCCGGAGACGATTTCGCCAGCCAGATCGGGACTGAGATCCATTCCCATCTGGGTGAGCTTGACGCTGACATTGGCATTGAGCTTTCGGTCGGCAATGGCGTCGAGGAGGCGGTGGTAAACCTCTGCCGACTGTCGAGCCTGATCGGGCGAGCTGACGTTTTCTCCGAGGCTGTCCAGCGTGGAAGAAATGCCCTGGTTCTGCAACAAGCTAGCTGCTCGTAGCACGTCTTCGATGTCCATACCGGCGACAAAGCGGGACGACATGCGACGGCCGAGAGCCGAGCTTTCAGAAAAATGACGGAGAGATTTATTTTGTGAAAGTGCGATAAAAAGAGAGCGTAAAATAGGCATCGGGTCTGTTAAGGTTGACCTAACTTCCAGCGCTCTTGAAAGTCACGCGTTGTCGATTCACGCCGAGCCACAAGCAGAGAGTGGCCACGTTCCACCGCAGATTTGAGGCCAAGGCCAGCGTGGTTCCAATAGTGCTGCGAAAGGTCGAACTGCTTATTTTCGCATAGTGGGCAGCAACCGGCGCGCTCTTCCCGAGAAAGAATTCCACAGGGTCCGGAAAAGGAAACCTCCAAAGGAACTCCGCGCATCCTAAATAGACAGTAATAAAAGACAATTGATGTTGTCGGGTCTGGAGAAATCCAATGGTTAACAGTTGCGCTAATCCCAAGTGCGCGAAACCACTCCGCTATCTTCGTGAAGGACGTGTGTTTGTTTTTGACGCGGAAAGCGACGGTGATTCGCGAATTCACCGCATGGAGCACTTCTGGCTGTGCGGCGTGTGTTCCCAAACAATGCGCCTTGAGAAGACGTGTGAGGGCGTGCAAGTAGTCATGAAACCCGGAATCCGCATGCGGCAGACGATGAGACAGGACATGGTGCAGCCGCTCGCTTCGTGAACGATTGATTGCCCCCCGATGAGGAAAGAGCGCCCGAAAAGGGCGCTCTTTCAGTTTGTGAATTATTTCGCCAATGGGAACTGCGGGACGTACTCCTGGACTTGTTTACCGTAGACGCCGGTGAGCGCATTCCACCGGACAAACAGGAGTTCCTTGAGCATCTGCAGGCCGTCTTTGAGGTAGCTGATGCGGGTGCGCTCATCATGACCCCAGGTGACGGGTACTTCGCGTACAACAAAGCCGCGCTTGAGCGCGATGAAGAGAATCTCAGGATCGAAGCCCCAGCGTTCGATGCGCTGAAGTTGGAAGACGGTCTGCGCGGCGCGACGTGTGAAGGCCTTGAATCCGCACTGGGTGTCAGCGAAGGGCAGCCGCATGATCATGCGGGTAACAAGATTGAAGCAGCGGCCAAAAAAGCGGCGATAGAGCGGCTGGCGAATCGTCTGGCGGCTGCTTGCGAGCCAGCGGGATCCAATGGCGACGTCCGCTCCCCCGCGAATCGCAGCGAAGAGGCGATCGGCTTCTTCCATAGGTGAAGAGAGATCCGCATCAGTGAAGAGAACGATTTCTCCAGAGGCATGGAGCATGCCGTTGCGGACGCTGAATCCCTTGCCGCGATTAGTTTCGTTGGCAAAAAGGTGGACAAACGGATGCTCGGAGGAAATCGATCTAACGATGGCCGCGGTGTTATCGGTAGAGCCGTCATCAACGACAATCACTTCGGCGTTCCAGCCATGGGTTTCCACACACCGGATGACTTCATCCAGGGTCGCCTTGATGCGAGCCTTCTCATTGAAGGCGGGAATTACGATGCTGTATTCGATCTTCACGGGCCGTGGAACGCTGCAGTTCGGTATGGAGAGCCTATCTTTATGCTAACTAATATGTTGGACGGCGTGGAAGGGAAGGGGCCGAAATTTGACGGCGCTCCATGCCGCGTGGGAAACTTCCCGCATCTTTTATTATAAAAAGGGTTTACCCTAATCTGGGAAATAGTTCAACAGTCTGGGGGCTGTTCTATGACGAAGGCAGAACTGGTGGAAGAAGTCACGCAGATTGGCGACCTTACGCGGCGCGACGGCGAAGTGATCGTGGACACGATTTTCGACGCTGTGATTGGAGCGCTGAAAGCCGGTGAAAAGATTGAGATTCGTGGATTCGGGAGCTTCCGCATCCGCCAGCGCAAACCCCGGATAGGACGCAATCCTAAAACAGGCGCCAAGGTGGATGTTCCGGCGAAGCGTGTCCCTTACTTCAAGCCAAGCAAAGAGCTGCGGGATCTTGTGAATCCTGGCGAGGCCTCGTCAGCGAAGGGCGACTAACGACGCAACCTCGCTGTTTTGCTTTACGGCCGGATTCCGATAACTGAGAACATGCGCCCGGTGAACCCGTGATCGGCACGGTGAGAGAAGAATCGGTCGTGGTGGCAACTGGTGCACTGACCGAGCGTAAAAATAGAATCTGGCGCCAGGCCCGCATCGACCAACTGATGCCGATTGGCTTCCACTAAATCGAGATGCAGGCTGGGACCGATATTGCTATGGCCGGGGGCACGCGCCGTGAGGAAGAGCAGCGGATACTTCTCCCGTACAGGATCCGAATCGTACACATCGCGGAACAGCTTCTTAGCGTAGGAGAACTGCGAGAGGAATTCGCTCCGCACTTCCTCTCCTACGGCGTAGCAGCACTGGCCGATCCCAGGTCCGATGGCGGCGACCATATCCTCAGGTTTGCTGCCGAATTCAAGCCGCATGCGACCCACTCCATTTTCCACAATGCGCTTCAGCGTCCCGCGCCATCCGGCATGGAACGCAGCGACGACGCGACGCTTGCGGTCGGCGATGAGCACAGGAATGCAGTCGGCGGTCTGGATAGCGAGCATCAGGCCTGGTTCGGAGGTCATGAGGCCATCGCCTTTCCACTTCGGCTGATCGGCGGCATCGGTGGCGGTCACGCGGCGGGTGAGCGACGAGTGAATCTGGTGGAGGGTGACAAGGGGGAAGTCGGGGTCGCCCGCGACAGTGTGACGGAAGCGGCGGCGATTTTCGAGGACATTTTTGGCGGGGTCGGCTGGGGTAAAGCCGAGGTTGAGTTCGCCTGCGCGCTGGCCGGGGCTGTACATCTCGGATTTTCCCCCAGCTCGGGTGCTGAATCCGCTGACGAGCCAGTCGATTTCCGCCATTTGTGGCGATTGCAGGACTTCGATTTTGGATCTCTGAATTCGAGGCTTGGAGGCTCTGGAGCTAGACGCTCGGGATTTTGCCGTCCGCGCAGCGGGGTGCTTCGCCTGGCGCTCAAATCCGGCGCGGATGAGCTTCCGGGTGCCATGGCGCAGGCCAACGTTGGCCAGTAGATGGTCAATATTGGCGATGGCTGCGTCGGATTCGGGAGAGACAGGCATAGTGGCTATTTTACCTTTGAGAACAGCGGCTCTCTTACGAGGAGAGCGGACAGCAAATGGGCCCGCTTTCCAGCGGGCCCGCTCCAGAGGCAATGTTTGGAAGGAAGGATTGAGAGAGTCGTTCCAGAAGAGAGCCTGCAAAAGCAGCAGGCATACAACCAGGTAGATTTCACAACTTAGGTGGGTATTGCACCTGTAGCTGCCTCTATGAATT
>DASZAG010000138.1:0-41923 GCA_035945555.1 Acidobacteriaceae bacterium | reverse complement strand
GGCCAGATCGCGCAGGAAGTAGCGCGCGTCATCCGCAACCAATACACGGTGGGATACCACTCCACCAAAGCCGCCAACCTGGGAGGCTACCGCCGAGTAACTGTCGAAGCCCACTCCTCAAGCCACGGCAACCTGATAGTGAGAACAAGAACCGGCTACTGGCCCAAATCCACCAAACCCACCCCAACCTCCCGCGCCGAATAATGACCTAGCGTGATACGAGGCACGAATGCGGCTTCCTGCCTCGTATCAACTGGCTTACAGCCCCGAATCCCATACGGCGAGATGGCCAGCCTTTGCACTGAGATTTAGGTATCCCGGAAGGCTAGAGTATTCCTGGAGGGCTTGCACCATCTGATTCTTTATTGCGGACAAGGTATTTCCGTTAACGAAGTCAAGCTCCTTCCGCCTCGCAAGAAGGAAATGAAAACGACACCGCTTGGCGCTGTCGGGCGTCTGCGATTTCCTTGTGTTTCCCACCTTCAACACAAAATCTCCGAATTCACGCAAATTCCCGAGGTCTTCCTTCAGGACTCCCTTGCAGATAGTGCAGTCGCAAATCCGGTCATGAAACTCTTGTGCTGTCGTGATGCCAAGTGACGAAAGAGCGCGTTCCAGCTCAAGCATCGGAACCCGAGTGTGCAGCGGGGGCAAGTGATAATTAACTGTCGGCACCGTAACACCAACCACTGGAATAACGTCTTTGCTTTCGCCGTATCCGATTCCGTGTGAGAATCCCGCCAGCCCATGTTTGGATAATGCTGCGCTCAGGTAACCCCCGTGCATGTTGAAAAGCGGCTTGCCCCGGCTCTGGAAAATTCCAATCGCGAGTCGAAGGTTTTCCAGCTCGACTGCCTGTATCCGATCCTCCGGCAAGTCGCTAATCCAAAACCAGCACCCATCGCAACCGTTCGATGAGAGCTCATTGAACAACCGGCGAACCCTCGCAGTGTCACGGAGTATGGAACGCGCAAAGCACGCTACGCTGTATTTGGGTACCGGGGAGCGGAGATCGCCAAAGGCAGCGGCGATTTCGACTGTTGCCTTCTCCCATGAAGTCGATGACGACAGAGGTAGCTCCGGAATGTAGAAGTAGGGGCTGAAGACAAACGACGGGTCAGGAAATTCAGCTGCCACATCTCTCAACTGAGGGTCGGCTACCCAGACGCCTCGCATCCGGCCGAGCTGGTACTCCAGAACACTCGTGCACAGACGTTGAATCTCGGCTGTGGAGAGGTCCGGCGGTGCGATTGATGAGCCATTGTCGACGACTACGCGCTTTACGACGCCCCCGTACTGCTCGGCCAAGCCCTTGAAGGATTTCTTGAGACTCCACGTGCGGACACCCTTGATCGGCGAACTTCGGTCAAGGGTCTCAGACATGATGTAGGAGAGATCCATTCCAAACGTATAAGTTAGAGGATCGACTGCAAAACCTATCTTGGCCCCACCAAGCAAGCTCAGCGCTAGCGAAACGGTTGCGCCCGGCGTCGACTCCAGTAAATTCGCACCGACGATTACCCCCGAAAACAGCTTCGCAGTCTTTAGAAGGTAATCCTTTTCGGAGTGAGATCCGAGCCGGATAAATAGCTTACTATCTGGCATGCTGGGCTACCCCCAAAGCGAAGTTTCTGAACGAGTCGAGATAGAACTCCCGCTGCTCGGTTGATCGCCGCGCCTTTAAAAAAATCGATACATCCCCTGTAACCCCTATGCTGAGGATGCCTATTCCGGCCTGTCGAAATTGATCCAACTGCACTTTCGGCACCGTGGTGCTAGGCAGAGCCACATAACTGAAATCGCTGCAAAGTTGGTAAATCGCAGCCTGACGCAGAGCCTTGCGCCAATCATAAAGCTTCAATTCCACCGCAAACGCCAGCCTTCGAGGGCGGCTCCTAATCGCATATACATCAATACCCCTATCGAAGAATGGCAAATCAGGGATTACAACGTCACATCCTGTGTGGCGCAGGTACGCACTGATTGGCTTCACGAGATGCCTTTCAAGCGTTTTCTTGGTCGTCGATGATTTCTTTTTCGGCATTCTGGATGAAGGCTTGTCTTGTTCCAGCAACAACAAGCGCGGCTACTGCCGCAGCAATCGGAATGATCAGGGCGGCTTCTGCAAGCCGAATTGGCATATCCGGCACGAAGAACCACAAACAGAGCATGAGAAACGCAAGCAATGCGGTTGTGAAAATCAGCCAGTAAAAGACCTTATCACAGGTGAAGATTCTACGAGTTAGACGCGACATGCGCACGGTTCGCATGTATTGGTGTCCGCAGTCGGACAAGCATTGTGTGATCGCATCCCTTGCCGCGTCGCTAAGTGCTGAAGGGAGCTCTGAATCGTAGTGCGGTTCTAGAATGACCCGGCTGATGCGACGAGGCCAATGGGGAAGAATGGCTTCCTCGATATTCAACGTAATGCTATTGAGGACCTGATCGCACTTGAGATCGAGCCTCGCCTTTATCTCAAGGCTGGCCGCCTTCTTGCCAAGGGCCTCATACAATGCGAATGGCCAACAGATAAGAGCGATGGCTCCATTCACCTTAGCCACAAGCTTAACTAGATCCTGGTGAACGGCCGTCATTATCGCCGGAGCACTCGTGACTTGATTTCAGATGCAGATGTCATTCCCGGATAACGAGTATAAACGTGATGAAGCAAATCCTGTAAGGAAAGAGCACCATATTTACCCTTGACACGACGGATACCGTCCAACACGGACTCATCCCTCAGCTTGTCGATTCGAGATTCGAGCCAATCTAGGCCCCTAGGGGTGAGACTGTATTGTTTTTCTTCGAAGGTACCCTTTGATTCCTGTTCTTCCTCCCCGATCAAATCGTCAAACGCGAGGCCATACTCATCGAGTTCGGTATCGGAGGCGGCGGAAACCGGACTGCTTCGCAACAGGCCTAGATTTTCTAGCTTCTCGAGATCATCGTAGAGCGCCTTCGAAACAGGGCCAAACTTGTACGCAGTAAACTCAAGATCAGGTCCGGTTGTTGGCTGCAGACCAGCCTCTTTCTCGATCAGAAACATCAGCTTTTGAAGGCGGGTTGTGCCTTGGATCGGTTCTGCTTCTCGCCCCTTGGGACCCGGGGCGGCAAGCAAAAGCATTAGAAGCTGCGCACGTGATAGTTCCATTGGGACACCTCGATACAACTATATTCTCCTTTCATTCGCCTAATTGCAAGCCTCCTGTCCTAGGGGGAATTCGGAGCGTTAGCCGCATCCAGATCAGCAAGAGGTTGGACAGCCGTGGCATCCCCCCAAAGCTGTCAACCCGTCCACTCCCGGAAACCAACATCCCAAAAGTAACTCGCCATGCACCTGGGCTTGATAACAGCGAAGCGCAGCCAAGTCTGCGCTTTTTGCCTTGAAGGGGCATGGCTTTAGCCATGCCATAAAGACCCGCTCCGAAGGAGCCCACCTCGCTGCCGCAGGCCGGAGTGGAGCCATCGGCGAAACGACCCAGATCTCGAATAATGTCCGACCCGAAGGGCCGCACCTTTTCCGCGCCCCAAAAATCGCCCTCGACCCACCGCCGCCGGAACTACCCCCAAGCACCTGGGGCTTGACAGGCCTGATAACCTGAAAGAGTAGAGGAATAACAGCGAAGCGCAGCCACCGGCTGCGCTTTTTTGTTTTCCGCTGCAAGAACCAACTACCAGATGTTTCGACGAGAGGAGCCGCAAAACTTCGCAATCATCCTGCCTTGCTTAGCACCGGGCTTCAGCCCCGGGTGGCTAGGTAGAAGCCTCCGGAATTAGCGCGGAAAAAACCAACAACCCGGCTCGACGAGCCGAACCTTGCTGGCGCAGAGTGGATCCACTTATAAAACCTTTTAGAATCTATGAACTACAAAATCTCGCACCAAATTTCGGAGACAAAAGCTCCAAAGGAGCCTCGACTTTTGAGGAAGCGTACCTTGCCGCGGCAGGCTGAGTGGAACCAGAAACCTTCGCAACCATCCTTCCTCGCAGGGCGAGGCCAGGCGGAAGCCCCGGGCTTTAGCCCGGGGAATAAAGAATCGGGTCGAAGACCCGTACCTTGCTGCCGCAGGCTGGAGTGCAGCCCACGGCGAAACGACCACGGAACCCATATAAGTCCGGCCCGAAGGGGCGCACCTTTAAGCGCGCCAAAAACGCCCGGAAAGCTGTTTAGAATCAATGACCCGCAATAAGATATTCAGAATCAATCACGTGGCGAGAGTGCCCATAAAGTCTTTTAGAATCTATGAAGTACAAAATCTCGCACAAAACTTCCGAGACAGAAGAGGCTTGCTCAGTGTGACTTTGGCCAATAAAGGAACATGTAGAAACACCAGACTGCCGCACAAGAAAATAAAACTCCGATTCCCCTGTAGAACCAAAGCGGGAGCCTGGCCCACGTTGTATTCAGCTGAATGTTTACGTCCTTCGCCGCTTGCGGCCGTCGAAGGAGCCGAAACGCAAGCGCGATCTGAATCACTGCCAGGAGCAGAAAGATCATCCGATGCATGGCTGAATTATGCAAGGAAACCTGTTTGGAATCAATGAATCGCGCCGTCTCTTAACAAAAAAACAGGAGCGGTTAACGATCACCGCTCCGCTTACAACATCAAGTTCAATGTTTCCTATGACTTGGACATAACCCCTTTAGAATGTATGATCGCTTCCATTTTTTAGTACAAATGGAAGTTCACATTGATCACCATCTGCACCGCCACCGGATGCCCCTGGAACAGGGCCGGGCTGAACCGGTACTGCCGCACCGCCTCAATCGCCTTCTCGTCCAGACCCATCCCTAAGTGTTTGACAACATGGATGTTCTGCGGCTCACCCCGGGCATCCACGATCAGCTGAATCGCCACCGCGCCCTGCACATTGGCCGCCCGGGCCTCGTTCGTGAACTCCGGGTCCACCGAGTGGATCAGCCTCGGCGCGGACACGCCGCCGCCCACGCTCATCACCCCACCGCCATAGCCGCCGCCGCTGCCCACGCCAACTCCGTTGCCGCTACCCATACCAATCCCGCCGCCCGACGAGGCCCCAAAGCCAGATCCAGTCCCCGGCCCCTGCGACGCCATCGCCACTTGCGTCGACTGCGGCATGCCCATGTTCGGCATCTTGCTGTCCGGAATCCTGACCTGCTGCGGCATCTTGATCGCCGGCTGAACCGCCAGTTTCGGATGGTCCACAACCAGCAGCTGCGGCTTTACGATCGGAGTCGCCTTCACGATCTTCGGCAGATGCCCCTTCGTCGGCTCAACCACATGGTGCTCGCCGCCACCACCGCCACCACCCATCGGCTTCGGAGTCGGCGTCGTGATCGGGATATACGGCCGGATCAGCACCGGCGTCACATGAACCTTCGGCGCCACGATCGCGTGGTTATGCGCCGCGATCGCGAACAGGATGATCCCCGCAATCACCGCCGCATGGATGAACGTCGCGGCCACGCTCGATCCCTTGCCCCGCTTCACTGCCATCGGATCCACAACCGCGATCGGCTGCGACGTCAGCACCAGCGGCGGCATCTTCTCCGGGAAGAACGTGTCACGGAAGTTCCCAATCAGGCTGCCCAGTATCGACTGGCTCGGGACCGGCTGCGCAATCAGCACCGGCCGGGAAACCAATCGCAGGCCACCCCGCCGCGTCACACGTTCGGGGTAGTGCTCGCCAGATTCGAGTTCGGGAGTCGTGAATGCCAGATTTCCCATTGTGTGTCCCCTGAGGCAGACCTCCCGGTCCCTCTTGCTTTCGTCCTTAAGTGCGGGGTGGGAACCTCAAGGCATTTCTGCGCCCGGTTCCCCATCCCCGGTTAATAGAAGCGACCGCTTTCGGCTACCAAATGCCCTTGTCGCTTCCGGTGATCTTTTGCCCGACCATCGCGGCCGTTGCCAGCCACGGCAACAACCCCAGTCGAGCACTGCTCTGTAACTCCCTGCGGCGCAGCAAACTACTAAGCTGCAAACCATACAGTCCCGCCGACTGCGGCATAATCGGCACCCGCAAAAAGTCCTTGCGGAAGTAAATCTCGCTGCCGCCAAATCGCGCCGCCGCTTCCACAAACCGAGGCAGCCGAAGCCCGGACCCGCGGTACTTCTTCACGTAGTCCGACACAATCATTAGATATGTCGCAACGCCTTCCCAGATGCCGGCCCTGCGAGCTGAAGAACACAGATCGTCATAGTCAATTTCTCCCCCATCAGCGAGCGCCGCAGAATCAATCACATCGCAAAGCCGGAAGAAAAAGTGGCGATACATGCGCTGCAGCGTCGAAACCATAATCCGGTCAGATGCCGATGGCACACGAAACTCAAAGCCATCCACCTGCACCAGTCGCGCACGGCGCGGCAACGACGCAGCAATCGAGAACTGCTCGCCCGTTTGCCCCAGGCGGCCCATATGCACTTCCACAGGCTCCGGCAGCCCCGGCAGCATAAAATTCCATTTGCGCGCCAGACGATCGCCCCAGCTTCGCGGCGCAAGATGAGCGCGAAAGCGCGTCTTCATCATCTGGATGACGTCCTGAGGGTCCGCGCTGGTAAACAAGTCGAGGTCGCTGCCGAGATCGGGCCAATGGTCGAGCGACTTCATCACCGTCGCATCGTACCCTTCTTCCGCAAATGCGGCGCACACCACGTGCAGAAACATCGTTGCATTTTGAATTCGTGACCGCTCGGTGGCCAGCGCGGCCGCGGCCCAGTCGGCGCGCATTTCGTCCCGCGCATCCAGCATCATCGTGTGAAAAACTTCCAGCCCGCGCATCGTTACATGGTTCAGGTCGGCAAGATCCAACAAATTATCGAATTCCCTCCGACTCATTTCCGTCAGCGGCGTCTCCCAGGCCGCGGCCACAGGCCCATGGCCGATGTTTGGCGGCAGCAGAAGACGCGAGAGCGTCGTCATCGATTGATCTGAGGCGCGGCGGGGGAGTGATTTTGACATGTTTAGATAGAACTTCCTTTGCGTTAATGCGGAGCTTGCGGAGACTGATTGCTTTGATGCGCCGGAGCCTGACTCGTTGTGCCGTTTCCACGAGGAATTAGCTCAATCGGCCCCGTTTCCTGATGGCGCTCCTCTTTGTATCTCACAAGCTCATCGCCGACCATGTCATTGCTTTCGGACGCAACCGAGAAGAGTGGCTCTCCTTGTGCCGGCTGCTTGGTCGCAAGACCAACTCGGGAGTTCGCGTCAAACGCGCTCCGCGCATGGGAGTAATAAAACTGCGCGGTTTCCAGGTCGCCCCGCTTTTCAGCCAGGTAGCCCAGATTATTGAGCGTGAAGGCGTCTCCTGGATCAAGCCTGTATGCTTCAGAGAAGTCCCTCTTCGCTGTATCCCAATCGTTGCGATTCGCCGCCGAGACCCCCTGAAACGTGAGCGTCATCGCGCGCATCTGCGAGTTGCTCATATTCTGCATGCGCTGCTGCAGGTTCCGCGCGCTTTCCGCTGCCATCTTGCTCACGGGCCGTCCCCGCCACGATTGGCGCATAGAAAGCACAATCGGCTCCGACGAATTCAGCGCAGCCGCGCGATGGTAGTAGGTCAATGCATCCTGCAAGTCTCCCGTCGCTTCATCGGCAACGCCCAGGTTGTTGAGCGTGAACGGGTCATTGGGCTCGAGCGCAAGCGCGCTGCGAAGAACGTGGTCAGCCTCGATCGCGCGTCCATGCTCGATCAGCCCGATCGCCTGGACATTCATGCGGTTTACGCGCATCGGCGTGTCTTTCAGGTCGTTCACCGCGTACAACATTGGCTTGCCTTGCAAATCCTTCTCGCTGCTGATGTCAATCAGCGCGTCACAACCTTGCTCCGCCGCGAGTTGATAAAACTTCTGTGCGCGGTCTAACTTGCCCTCAAGCTCGGAGATATATCCCAGATTATTCAGAGTAAAAGGATCAGCGGGATCGTAGAGATACGCCTTATAGAAGATTGCTTCGGCCTTCTCGTACTTATTTTTGCGGACCGCCTCGACGCCCTCGCGATTGAGCCGCTGTACAGGAGTCAGCTCGCTGCGACGAGGAATGGTGATTTTGAGATCTCCCGCCCACGCGGATTGAAGCATGAGCGCGGCGAGAACTGCTCCAACTCCAACACCAATGAGTGTTCTAAATCTAGGCATTTACACTTCTCTTTCAATACCGCACGACTGACAAAACGAGTCGTGCTTATTTTGATGCAAACAACATAAATGTGTTTTCTGAAAATCCTGCGGAAGATGGCCGCTCGTAACCCGAACACAGGCCACCACTCACGGCGCTTTTCTCATCCAACAATCGGAAGTTCTTCAAGGCATAGGTGCGCTTCATGGTTCGTTTCTCCGCTTTAAGCATGGTTGGATTCGCATTCCTTTTCCAAACAACATTCGCAGGCGCCCAATCCACTCAGATCGCCTCACTGCATCCGCCGTCGAACACGACCAGCCGAGTTCCGTCCAAAAGCACTTCCGCGTTGCCGCCTCTGCCTTCGGGAGATGCCACCGTCATGGGCGGCGTGATTCGTGATGTTGATCCGGTGCGCGACGCATTCAAACTGAAAGTGTTCGGCGGCGGTCATCCTGTAAAGATGCTCTTCGACGCGCGGACGCAGATCTATCGCGACGGCAAAAGAGTTCCGCTGGAAGATCTGCATTCGGGCGATCACGCGTCCGTGGAGACCACGCTCGATGGAGACACCATATTTGCATTGCGCGTCCACATGCTGTCTCGTATGCCCGAAGGTCAGTGCCAGGGCCAGGTGCTGGAGTACAACCCCTCAACCGGCGAATTGAAAATCAGCGCAAATCTCTCCAGTGAGCCCATCAAGCTCGCCGTTCCAGCGAGCGCAACAATTCAGCGCATTGGACAATCCAACTTCACTTCAGCGCACTCCGGCGTCTATGACCTTGTGAGTGGAACTCTGGTTTCGGTGAAGTTCCGTCCCGGCAGCGATGGTCGCGGCGTAGCGGATCACATCTCGATCCTGGCCACACCGGGTTCGTCCTTCGCATTTGGCGGCACCGTTTCCGCCCTCGATTTGAGCTCGGGTCGCGTAACGATCCTAAATTCAACCGACGGAAACACCTACGACGTTTTCGTGAACCGGTTTGATCTTCGCCGGGACAACCTGCGCGAGGGCCAACGGGTCACGGTCACGGCTAAGTTCAACGGCAACCGCTATGTGGCGAGCAATCTGACCGTCGAGTAGCGCCGAAAAACTTCTGCAACTGCAGCAGCAATTCAGATAATCCATCGTCCCCATCACGAATCACGCCCGTCCTGGCGTGATTTTTCCTCCCAACTTCCAGCAAATAGATTAGGCGCGACTGTAGCTACGCCTGGTTTCGCACCCTCCTGCCGCATCGCCCAGATACTTGCCGGTGTGCACGCGGCGCTGGACGCAGCTACTGGTGTGGAAGCCGCGGTCAGCATCGCCCGCGACGCATTGGTGAAATGAATGAGGCGCGGCCGAAGCCACGCCTGATTTCGCACACCCTCCTGCCGCATCGCTCACATACTTGTCGGCGTGCAAGTGGCGCTGGACGCAGCTACCGGTGTGGGAGGCGTGGGCGGCGTCGCCCACGGCACATTGGTGAAGTCGAAGAAGTCCAGCAGATTTGGCTGGGCTGCATCGCGCGCCGTCAAGTGCGCACTCGACCCGATGAAGCGGTTTTCAACAAACCGAATGACCGCCGTATGATCCATGGGAATATGCGACACATAGTGCTTGCGGGTAAAGGGTGAAATCACAATGTTCGGCACGCGGAATCCCAACTGAGCGGCAAATCCCTGCTGCGCCGCAACGTCGAGCGGGTTAGCCCCTGGGTCATTGGCCGTTAGGTCGCAGTGTACCGTCGGTGTCCCGCCGGACGGAACGCAGGGATTGTAGCTGTCGGCATTGACCGCGATCGTCGAGATGTCCGGGATCTGCGACACCGATTCGCTTCCCAGCGTCGGATCGGTATTTAGATTGGATTGGCCAGGGACAGGCGGCACATGATCGTACGGACCGCCGCCTTCGTCATAACTCAGGAAGAAAACCGAATCCTTCCACTCTGAGCTGGTCATAAGCGCGTTCACAATTTTTGCAACTTCAGCTTGTCCCAGCAGAATGGACTGCCCTGATCCGGGATGCTCATCATTGTTGCCGTAACCGGCCTCGATAAACGCGAAGCTGGGCAGTGTGCCGTTCGTAAGGTCAGCGTAATACCCATATTTCGAATTCGAGATCGGCGCGATATGCGTCGGGTCAATGCAGAAGGAGTTCGACGAATCACCCACAACACTGGAAGGCTGCGTCGGCGCCGTGCAGGGCGTGCTTGGGGTATTTTGGTGCAGATATTGGTACGAGTACGTCAACTCCGAAAAATCAGTAGCTGGATACGCGGCGTTCGGTCCACCAACGCAGTCATCCTCCTCTGTGCAGAATCCTTGCGTAACTGTGTAGTAGATTTTCCACGAGACGCTCGCCTGGTCCAATTCCTGGAAAATATTAGCGATGTTGAGTTGCTGGGCCAGGTGGTCATCACCGCCAGGATCTCGCACCAGTCCCTGCGTTGTTCCGCCAGTGAAAGTGGCTATCCGGTTTGAAATGCTCTTGCTGGAGACAGGCGAGAACCAGCGATCTGAAACCGCAAACTGCGACGCCATGTAGTAGTAGTAGTTCAGGAAGCCCTGGTCGTAATATCCCATTGCACGCTGGCCGGCAGTGTCGCTAAAGCTGCCGGAACATGTTGCGCCCGGCTGGGAGCAGCTCGTCGCATATCCCTCGGCATTGTGAACGAATCCATCCAGAAGCATCGTCCGCGCGCCGGTAAAATTGTAGGTATCAATATCCCCGTAGCTGGCAAGCCAATCTGAAGTTTCGTCGTCAATGCAAGCGCTCTTGAACTTGAAGAGCTGGAACGTCTGGCCTTGATCGTTTGTGTTGCTGATGGTTGCAAGCTTGTCATCGATACCATCGACTTCATAGTCCTTGCCGTCGTCTCCCGTGAACCAGTTGTTGGCGTGACGGTAGGGGTTCAGCATGCCGAAATAGTTGTCGAAAGTGTGGTTCTCCTGCAGCATGAAGATCACATGATCGATGTCTTTAATGCTGCCTGGAGCCTGCACCGTAACGGTGGCGCTCTGCTGCGCGGTTCCGCCCGCCCCGGTCGCAGTCGCCGTGTAGGTGGTGGTTGCAGTCGGGCTCACCGATTGCGTTCCACCTGTTGCCGAGAGCGAATACGAGCTATTGTCAGTCCCCGTAACCGTAACTGACGTAGCGTTAGTCGCAGTCACCGTCAGCAGAGAAGAATTTCCTGACACGACCGTAGTTGGGTTTGCTGTAATCGTGACCGAAGTCCCCGCAGCCGCCCCGACCGTTACCGTCACCGTGGCGGACGCATTGCCTCCCGCCCCCGTCGCAGTCGCCGTGTAGGTGGTGGTGGCAGTCGGGCTCACCGCTTGCGTTCCACCAGTCGACGACAAATTGTAGCTCGAGCCATCGGACCCGGTGACGGTCACCTGTGTCGCGTTCACGGCAGTCACCGTCAACGTGGAAGTGGAGCCCGCGGTTACAGAAGTGGGATTCGCAGTAATGGTGATTGTGGGAGCCGCACTTGCCCCGACCGTCACTGTCGCGACGGCAGTTGTTGTCCCGCCGCTTCCGGTTGCGGAAGCGGTATAGGTCGTCGTCGCTTTCGGAGTTACCGACTGCGTTCCACCTGTTGCAGACAGCGTGTAGCTGCTTCCGTCGCTGCCTGTCACGGTAACCTGAGTTGCGTTTGTGGCTGTCACCGTCAAAATCGCCGAGCTGCCTGGCGCGACGGAAACAGGATTGGCGGTAATGCTTACGGCGGGCATCGAAGCTCCGCCACCAATCGCGTGCATAGCATGAACACCACAGCCGACCGTCAGCAGTGAAATACAACTTATTACTGCCAGCGGATACAGAAGGCGGGAGAGGAGCCAACTTACCTTCTTCATTGACAAGATTCGCTTTCCTTCCAATAACGAGGTAGGCGGAGTAATACAGATTCGAAATTCTTAGATGCGCATGAACAGGTTCGTGTTAGTCGCTGTCCAGAACTGGGCCAGATGAATGCTGGTCGGCACCCGCGATGGAACCCGTGTTGCCAGGCCATGCGAGACTCACCCGCTCGAAGTCAGCTCTTCGACTCACACCCTCATCGGAAGCGGCGCCAGCCGCAGCCCGCGATTTCCATCTATTTCTCCCGCGAAGCCACGCAGGATACGGGGAGGAGAACCCCCCGGCACGCACTGCGTGTTTGCATTTGTTGAGCTCGAACCAGCGAAGATAGTTCCGCACCACACTGGCCATCGTCATTTCCGTGCCTGCGTTGAAGTTATGCAGCGCCATCTGTCGTTGTAACTCTTGCGATTGCAAAATCGTGACGAGTTGGTCCGCCAGGTCGCGAGCATTTCCAATTTCATAGAAGCGAATCGCCATGTCTTCTTCCTGCGCCATAGCTCGAAAATCAGCAATGTCCGCGCACACAATTGGCACGCCGAACTCGCATGCCTGGTGCGCAGGCCCGCTCGATCCCGTAGCCGAGTCGTAAGGCATCGCCACAATCGAAGTGCTGCTGTATAGCTCCGGAATATCTTCCTCGGGAACGTAGCCTAGAAAATCAATCGGGAGATGCGGCGGTTGCGCGGCGCGAATCGACTCCCAATACCCGGCCTTGGTGTGATGATTTGCCCCGGCAACCACAAGGTGCGCATTCGGAATCTTCTCCAGCACTGCCGGAAACGCCTCCATCAGCGTCTCCAGGCGTTTGTATGTACCCCAATGGCCGATCGCGAGAATACGAAGATCAGGATTCCCGCGTTTGCTGAAGTCCGGCGGGCTCGGAACCGTGGCAAACGTGCCGTGGGTTCCGAGCAAAACATTCTGCGCAGAGTATTTGTTGAGCAGTGTGCGTCGATAGCTCGGCAGCAGAACCGAAACCGAATGGGCCCTTAACAATGCTTTCGTCGCAACATGCGTGCCCATGCGGAGCAGCTTTTCCCGCTTCACCCCGGCAGCGGCAAAGTCAACGTGCTCAATAATGTGGTGCAGCGTGATGTGCGTATAAAAACCCGAGGCTCGCACCAGGGCCGGAACAGAAAGGCCCGCAAAAGCGGCAAACGGGTTGTCAGGCGTCGCAAAGCTCGAGAAGACCAGATTGAACCAGACCACGTCCGGCTTTTCCCTGCGAATAGCATTCAACAAACGCATGGGATTAAACATGCTGCCAAATCTCCAGCAGCGGACCACATTAAAGTTGGGCAGCTCCGCTTGATTCGGAGCATTCAGAGAGTGGCCGCTGGCGTCTGTTGCAAAGTCGTAATCGGTAAGCTCATCCGCCAGGATGGTCAACTCTACGTGAGGATGTTGTTGCAGTTCCCTCGCAATATGAAATGCGTACTCATTCAGCTGTCTCCCGCTGGGAGGAAACGTCGCAACCAGACAAATCTTCATTTCGGGGTCCCTTCCTCACCGTGCCTGAGGGCTGCACAACAGCAGCCCTAAAATAGTGTGATGCTGATATAGGGTCGATACTGTTGGTTCGTCCCTTGGCTGAAATTGAGGAAGTCCTGCTGCTGGATCCCCGCCGAGAAGCGTATCGGGTACTGCACCGACACTTTTCCGCTCTCAGCATTAAAGGTGCGATGAAAAGCTCTTACATATGAGATGGAGAAACCGCCCTGAACGGCGTCATATGCATGGAAACTTCGATTGTTCGAATATGAGGCGTTAGCCTGAATGGTCCAGCGGCGGGTCGGCGAAAACGTAAACGTCCCCGCCGGCCGCAGCGACTGTGCGATTCCCGAGCGAGGCCCGAAAATTCTCCACGTGCGCAGGTCCTCCGCAAGCGCCTCAACATTCATGCGGTTGGAAAACCGGTGCGACAAACCGGCATACGAGGCCGTGTAGTAGTCCTCGATATCGTTCGGAGTGAAACTTTGGTCATTCATTCCCCATCCGGTTACCAACGCGGTTTTGCCCCACGGCTGGCCCACGCGGAAATCTATCGCTCCGGCAAGGGTGTGTGACTGCAAATTGCTTTCCGTGAAAGGTCCCGATTCATGTATTACGTATCCACTCGCAGACACTGCATTGAAAAATGAGCTTGTCGAAACATAAGTGAATAGCCGAAGCAAATTCTGATTCATTTGCACGGGCGATTCGGAGTCACGCCGCACCGTAGTCTGCAGGCCGCTGTCGAACTGGATCACATTGCTGCCCAATCGGAGCGTGGGATTCAGCCCGAAGTTGAATGAGTAATCGGTTGTGTCGCGCTTGACGATAGAGCTCGTACTCGGCACCGAGATGGTTCCACGCGCATTCCGCACCTGGAAAAATCCTGTCGCAGTGGGCAGGTAATTGAAGTGAAGGTGATACGCCCCTGTCCATTCCGTTTCGAGGGTGGAACGCGGCGGCGGCAACAAAGCAAAATCCGTGCTGGGCACTGGGGCAGGCCCATCCAGCTTGGAATCGAGCACATACACAGTCGTGTCTTCGAAAACCGGCTGCACTATGAAATCCGACAGCACACTCACGTTCTTATTGACGCGATAGCCCTCATTTGCCGACGCTTGCAGCAACTGTTGTTCTGCAGCCTGGTCCTCCCCGGCGAAATCCGCAGCCTCCGCAAAGGCCGTTAGAGCGCGCTCGCCCTGGTGCTCCTGCTCATAGACGTTGGCCTGCGCCATTAAATACTGATAATTCGACTCATTGCCGGCCACATTGCGCACCGCCTCCAGTTCCGCCGCCGCGCGCGTAGTATCGCCCAGCGCCAGATAGTTGTTGGCCATGCCTAGGCGCACCGAAACATCCGAAGCTCCCGCCGACTTGGCGCGCTCGAGGTACTGCTGCGAAAGCTGGTAGTCATGCAGGCTGCGGAACACATCCGCAGCTTCTATGTATTGAGCGCCCGTGGGCGGTTGTGTATCGCCAGCCTCAGATTCCATCAGCGCCAGCCCGATCTGCCGCTGCGCGTCTGACGGATGATCCTGCTGCGCCATCAGTTGCGCAATCGCCAGCCGCACTCCAAAGCGGTTGCTTCCAGGTGAGGTCAACGCGGCCGTAAATCGCTGCATCGCGGCTTTCTGGTCGCCGAGCGTGCTGAGAGCCTCGCCAGTTTCTACATAGATTTCGCTCACTTCGCTTCCGGTAGGTGCAGCGGCAACCAGTTGCTCCGGCGAACCTGCTCGCGGCTTCGGCACTTGCGACGCGCGGCGCGCCTGCTGCTCGGCCAATTCAACGTAATGCAGCGTCTGGCTGCGATCGTTCAAATTGGCATATGCCCGCGCCATCAGCGCGTACGTTTCAGCATTCGCAGGGGCGAGCCTCACCGCGACCTCCAACTCCTTAACTGCATCGTTATATTGCCGTTCGGAGAAGTAGGTATTTCCCAATCCATAATGCAGACCCGGATCGTTGGGAGAGAACTTGAGCGCCGCCCGGTATTCCGCTGCAGCCTTCGACAAAATGCCCTCGCGCCCGTACGCCGTAGCGCGAATCAAATGGATCGGCTCGGAGTCGCCGCCGTACTCCCGTGCCAGGTCCGCTTCGTGTATCGCCACATGCGGCTGGTTAAGGTCAAGCCTCGCGTAGGCGAGCCCAAGGTGCGCTTCAGCATCCTTGGGATCGCGCTTAATCGCCTGCTCAAAATTCGGCGCCGCCTCGCCCGGATCGTGAAGCGTATTCAACACATAGCCCAGGTTCACATAGGCTGTTACGACGTTGGGATCACGTTGCAGAACTTCGCTGAAGTCCTGACGCGCCAACTCATAATCACCTTTTTGCTTGTGTACGTATCCGGCCAGCAAAGGAATATCCGGTTCCTTCGGAAGCACATTACGATACTGGTCCAGCAGCTTCTCAAGCTCGTCAAAGCGGTTCAGGCGCAGCAGGTCGTAGCCCAGATACACCACTACGTCGCGATCGTGGGGCAGCGCCTTAATCGCCTTCCACCCAACCTCGGCGGACTGCGCCGGCTCACCCTTGAAGCTGAGATAGCGCTCGGTTTCGCGCAAAACCTCCGGGTCATTGCGCATCTCGTCATTGGCCCGCGAGAGCCACGTTCCCGCAAGCTTTAAATTGCGGCTTTCAATTCCTGTATTCATGCCCCCGGCCACAATCAATGCATTACGCTGATTCAGCGAATAGGCCTTGGTGTAGGAAACTTCCGCCTGCTTGAACTGCCGCCGCGCCGCATACATATCCCCCATTGCGAGATACGGGACATAGAGCTTTGGATAATCCTTCGCGAGTAGCTCAAAATATTTCACCGCCTCTTTATCATTGCCCTGCGCTCGAGAAGCATAACCGAGTGAGGTAAGAGCAAAGCGGTTCTTCGCGTCAATATCGAGAACTCTCTTGTAGACAACAACCGCGTCGTCGATACGGCCCATCTTCATGAGCAGGTCGCCGTCTAATTGCAGGTTGTTCGGGTCATGCGGACTGAGCGACAGCGCCTCTTTCATATCATTCAACGCGCTGTCGAGATTTCCCGCGTTCATCTTGATCACCGCTCGAAGGCGCAGGAACGACGGCCGGTCCGGCCCAAGCTCATTCAGCGCGCCAATTTGCTGCTGCGCAATAGCGAGTTGCGCGTGCGCAGCATTCGGATCATTCAGATTGTGGTCGAGTTCCATCAAGTCCACATGAAGCTGAATCCCATACAGCGGCCCCTCGACCGGCGCCGATGGCAAATTAGCGACCGCTTCCTTGTATTCGCGCGCCGCATCTTCATCGTGGTCCTGCATCTGCGCCATTTCACCGCGAATCGCGTGCAGCCGGTAATAATTCGGATCAATCCCGGACGCGCGCCCGAGAAACACATCTGCATTTTTCAGCGAGCCAGCAGCCACTTCGGCCTGCGCCGCCGAAAGCTGCAAGGCCATGTCGCGCGGCATCGCATTCGCCGACTCCGCATACAACGCCGCAGACTCATCGGGCTGGCCGTCGAGTTGATAAGTGAAAGCAAGTTCCGCGGTAACGTCAGGCGTAGGCTTGCGAATAGATTTTAATGCCGCAATCGCTTTGGCGTAATCTCCGCTGTCCCGGTAATATCCCGCCAGCGAGCGCTGCACCTCGGGGTTATTCGGCGCGCGCTGCTGCGCAAGCTGTAGATAATGATCGGCAAGATTCATCTGCTTCAAGTGCTGATAAGAAATCGCCAGCAGAAGCTCCGATCGCGCCGACGGCTGCACGCGTTCTGCCTCATTCAGCCAGTGCAGCGCTCCGTTGTAGTCGCCGGTCTTCATGTACAAGTTGCCCAGCAGCAGCGCGTCAGCAGTTCGATGAGGATCCGCTGCGACCACTTCTTTCAAAAGTTGCTCAGCTTCGGCATCCTGGCCCGCAATGCTGTAAGCCTGCGCCAGGCCGGAACGCCCATCCAACGCCGAAGGGCTCAGGCTCAGCCCATGCTTGTATGAGTCGATTGATAATTGAACCTTGCCGTCCAGCCGCGCCGCGTACCCAAGCAGAAACCACAGTTGCGGATCGCTCGGCGCTCCCCGCACCGCTCTCTGCGCATAATCCAAGGCGAGCGCGTGATCACCACGTTGCAGCGCCAATTGCGCGCCACGCGCCAACCGTGCGTTTTGGATATTCGATCCAAAGCCCAGCTGCTTCGTCGGCTCCTGTTTCGTTTGTGTCTGCTGTGTTGCGGTGGAACCAGACCCCACCGTGTACGTCTGCGCCTGGCCGGGGCGGACAAATGCCGCAACCAGCAAGCCTAGAAATGTAATTTGCAGGTATCTAGATCGATCGTTCAACAGTCCACCGGCTTAGAGGCTGTACGCGCTGTAAAAGTTCATCACAGCCTCCGACTTTATGGTTCAAGCGCTTTGATTCGCATAAAGGGTTCAGTGTTGGCTGACTCACGCGCACGCTATTGATTGCAATCAAGCAACCTACACTTGCTGTTTTCTGATCTAACACGTTTCAAGAGGAAAGCATTGAACGCAAACGAGTCTGTCGCACCGTCAACAAGGCCCATTCCCATGAGCCTCATTCTGATGACGGCTACGGTCGTACATCTTCCGCTGCTCATGATGCAGCTTCCACTGAAGTCGTACGATACGAACTTTCACATTTTTTTTGCGTCGCATTACGTTCGTCATTGGTTTGATCCATGGAACCCAAAGTGGTACGCTGGATTTTCACAAACCACTTATCCGCCTCTTCCGCAGCAGTGGGTCGCGCTGCTCTCGCATATTTTTGGCCTTAACATGGCCTACATGGCCGTGCAGTTTGCCGCCATCCTGCTCCTCGTCGTAGGTGTGTATCGTTTTGCGGCATTATGGGTCAGCCCCCGAGCCGCATCGTTCGCCGCTCTCGCTGCTGTCTTCCTCGGCGCTGAAAGTTTTCTTGTATATTCCGCCGGACAATTGGGCACCACCAGCGCTGCGCCGCTTTATCTCAACGCGTTGCCCTTTATGTTCGAATGGGTTCGTCGCGGCAAGGGGCGCGCACTTCTCAAGGCCGTCGTGTTGTTCGCCGCTGCGGCGGCAGCGCACCATGCAACCTTGCTGTTCGGCTCCTTCTTCTTCGCCATCCCCGTACTCGCGCTCGTAATGCTCGATCACAATGGAGACGACCGCACCACATGGGGTGCTTTCTGGGCGCGAACTATCACCATCGTCGTTATCACCACAGCGGCCGTCATCATTGTCCTGCTTCCTTTCTGGCTTGCTCTCCTCCATTACCAGGTCACGCAGACGCCTATTCCCCACCCAAGCCGTGCCAACTACATCCTCAGTCCGCAATGGGGACTCAACTACTTCATCATTCCCTACGGAGCCCTGATCTTCGCGATTCCCTTCATCATCTGGCGCGGTTCCCGCGTGGCGCGACTTCGCCCCTTGATGCTCGGCTTCTGGATCGCCTTCCTTATCGGGCTGGGCGGCACAACGCCGGTCGCGCAGGATCTGCTCGGCCGCGCCTACCACGTTCTCACCATGGAGCGCTTCAGCTACTGGGCGACTTTGCTCGCGCTTCCATTTGTCGGACTCATCGCCGCTGAGCTCGTTGGGCGCTTCCGGCGCAAGGCGGCAATTCCCCTCGCGATCCTCGCAGCAGCAACGTGCGCACTCGCTGTGGCCTGGGTCACATATTTCCACGCTGCCGGAGAAGACCTCAAAGTTGACTCGGTGGCCGCCTGGCTCAATCGCGATGGCCACGATCAATACCGCTACGTCACGCTCGGATTCGGCAATCAGATCGCGCGGCTGGCCGTACTCACAGACGCGAGCTCAGTCGACGGCGAGTGGAACTCCGGACGCCACCTGCCCGAACTCACCAGCCACGGCGGAGGCTCCCTCACCAACTCAAAAGGTTTCGGAGAATCCGGCCTCGAGGCGCTGCGCGCTATACTGCGCCACGCAAACCTCTACGGCCTCAAGTGGGTTATTGTCCGCGATCAATACTACGATCCCCTTCTCGAGTTCAGCGGATGGCGCAGAGTTGACAGCCTCAACGACAACACCATCATCATCTGGACAAAAGATGGCGTACCGCCCGCAGCTCCGAGAACCGCGACGGAAAGACCTCCGCATTGGCAGGGCGTCATCTGGGGCCTCTTCCCAATCGGCAGCAGCGTGCTCGCAATCCTCGTCGTCTTGATTCCTGGGGACGAGCCCCGTGACTACGACAGTGGCGACCACGATTACGTAATGCAGGAAAACATTGTGCCCGGGAGCGTGGTGTCATGATCAAGGGAACGATTCTCGCTCTCGCAGTCTTTGCCGCAACTATCATCCTCATTGTTGTCGGCACGCTCTGGCCCGTTTCCACGGCAGTCACCTACGCGGGCGGCCGAAACCTGCTCCGCTCGTCATCTACTCCTGAAGCCGCGGCAGAAAACCTCGGCAACGAGCTTCGACTTGGAAACTGGCCAGCCGCCTACGCGCAGCTTGCAAATAAGGCGAAGTTCACTGAGCCGGAGTTCCAGCACGACCTGACCGGATATCACCTGAGTCTCCGCAGCTACGCCACGGTACAGAGCGTTGATGTACATCCGCTGCATCAATCTTCAGATGAAGCCGAGGTCCAGATGCAGCTTCATTGGGCCACTGTGGTTGGCCCGTTTGTGGACACGCGCGATCTGAACGTGGTTCGTAATGGTGACCGCTGGTCTGTCGAGTGGCCTCTTGTGAAACAGCAGACCGTCCCGCCACAGGTTATTCCTGTCAATTACCTGCGTTGGGACGTAATCTACCCCGGCTCGGGAGATGATTGGGGCGCTCAGGGTGTCGAAGGGCCCCACGTTCGCGTCATCGATATGCACCCCGTTCAGCGGGCGGAAGGCGTATTCGTATTGGGAGAGCTCCTGAACGAAGATGTCATTCCAGCACACGTCGCCGTACATGCCACGCTCATAGCGAAGGATGGCAAAGCAATTGCCACCGAAGGCAGCTTCGACAAGATTTGCCCAACGCTTCTGCCCAAGCAGGTCACGCCGTTCCTCATCAAATTTCCAGAAGTTACTTCCCTGTCCGATGTCGGAAGCATTCGCCTCGACCCCATTTCAACATTGGTCTCCGCTTCCGCTGACCCTGTAATCGAAATTCAAAATCAGAAGATGAACCCTGCTCCGGATGCCTCTCTTACCGGCGAGGTCGTGGATGAAAGCGGCCAGACCGTGAACATAGTGCACGTGCTCGCAACCTTCTACAACAAGACCGGGCAACTGGTGTGGGTGGCCGACAAGTACATCGATCGCGCCCTTGTGCCGCAAACGCCCGTTTCGTTCAACATTCATATCCCAGAGGACCTGGCGCGGCAGATCAGTAGCCAGCGCACCATTACCGCCACCTACAGCGTGGGAGGGCTCGAATAATGGGGTCGCGTGCGGCAATCCTCGCTGGCGGTCTCGCGTTGCTGGCTGCACAATTTGCCTCGGCGCAAAGTGCGGCGATGAACGCCCCCACGAGCGTAGTCGCAGGAAACGCGTTTTCCATTTCCACCTCGGGCAGCGGCGAAGGCACTATATTTATCGTCGGCCCCGGACAAGTGCTCACCCGCAAAGTCACGCTGGGCAATTCCGTGGACTTTGCCGAAGGTAGCCTGCACAGTGCCGGAACTTATTTAATAATCCTTACGAGCGGATCCACAAAATCGAGCTCCGCTCTTGAGGTCACGCCTGCGAAAGACCCTGCAGAAGTCAGCTTTCTTGCGCGGCCCTCTCGATTGGCCGTCAGCCTGCACAACGGCGTCAGCGGCGCGGTGTATGTGTTCGACGCGTATCACAATCTCATCACAGCGCCGCTGCCCGTGTACTTCGATCTCTCAAATCCATCCAGCCCCGCGCAGGAACAGAAGGCGACCACAAAGAACGGCGCAGCATGGACTCAGATGAATTCAACCTCTCGCGAAGGCAATGACAAGTTCGTTGCGCGCGTTGGCGACGTCTCCAGCGCTCGCGTTGTGCAGCAGGTTCCCGGCGATCCATGCGGTCTGAAAATGACAGCAAAGCCCGCAGGCAGCCAGCTGGAGTTGGAAACAGCACCCGTGCGCGACTGCAGCGGCAATGCTGTTCCCGATGGAACTGTCGTGACCTTCACCGAAGACTACAACGGCACACAATCCACTGCGGATGTGCCCCTGAAGCACGGCGTAGCCGAAGTGAAAATGCCGGCGCACCCTGGAGCAAGAATTACTGTAGCCAGCGGCGTCGTTCTTGGAAATCAAATTGACTGGAAGTGATGGAAAATGAAGACCCCAGCCATCATCGTTGCCTGCATGCTCGCATTTCCTTGCGCGGTTATGGCGCAGGCGCAACCATCAGTGCAAGTAGACCTGCCGGATCTTCACAGCCCCCGGCCGCTCGCCCAGCAAACCGCAGACTCCGCGATTCGCGATTACATCCAATCCTGGAAGAGCATGAAAACGGCGATGGCCCAGAACCGCGCCGGCCTGCTCAGCCCCGATTTTGTCGGGAGCGCTCTGGAGAAGCTGACCAGCACCGTTCAGGAGCAGGTGAAGGCCAGCATACACACTCGCTACGTCGACCGCTCTCACAAAATACAAATCGTCTTCTACTCGCCCGAGGGTCTTTCCATCCAATTGGTGGACAACGTCGAGTACGATGAGCAGGTTTATAATGGCGATACACTTCTCACTTCGCAGCCTGTGAGCGCGCGCTACACTTCGGTACTCACTCCGTCAGAAACTAGATGGAGAGTGCGCGTTTTTCAGGCAACGCCTGAATAGATCCTGCCTTCAATCAAACGAAAGACGCCGATGCACGCATCCAATGTAGGTGCGAGCTAAGTAGAAGACGCTCGACGTTTTGAAAGCAATGAGTGAAATGGTTCCGGGAGTTGCAAAGATGATTTCGGTGGTAGTGCCCATTTATAACGAGCAAGAGCTTATCTCTCAATTTCACGAGGCGGTCGCTGACTCCCTCAACAGCACTGGCGAAGACTGGGAAGTTGTCTACGTAAACGACGGTTCCAAAGATTCATCCTTGGAACTGCTCAGAGACCTGCAGGCCTTTGATCCTCAGGTCGTCGTCGTCGACTTGTCCAGAAACTGGGGGCACATGGGAGCGATCTCAGCCGGCTTGCAAACAGCACGCGGCGACGCTGTCATTTTGATGGATGGAGATTTTCAGGATCCTCCGGAAGTCTTGCCGCAGTTGATCGACGCATGGCGAGCTGGATCGCAGGTAGTTACAGCAGTCCGGCGAAGCCGTCAGGAAAGTCGCAAGTTTCTCGCCGCTCTTTTCCCGCTCTTTTATCGCGTTCTCGGCGCGCTCTCCGATTACCCGATCCCGCTAAACGCAGGCATCTTTGGCTTGATGGACCGTCAGGCAGTCGATTCCGTCAACTCCCTGGGTGAAGGCAATCGCTACCTGCCCGGCTTGCGCGCATGGGTTGGCTATAAGACCGGCGTTGTGTATTACGACCGTCAGGATCGCGCCGCCGGAGATGGCAAGCTGTCCTTCGTCAGCCGTATCAAGTACGCAATGGACGCGATCACCAGCTTCAGCTACAAACCCCTGAGGCTCTGCTTCGCATTCTCGGCGGCATCGTTAATGCTGGTTCCCGTGCTGGGAATCATTGCAGTCTTCCCAGGCAATGCCCTGGCATCGCTCGGCTTGGCGCTGGCGGCGGCCTGCTTCCTCATAGGAGGATCCATGATGCTCTGCCTCGGCGTGCTCGGCGAGTACCTCGGCCGCGTGTACGACGAGGTTCGCAACCGGCCCCTGTCGATCATCAACCGGGTCTACTACGCCCACGAAGCCATGCATGCCAATGACGAGGCGGAATTCGAACATCGGAAGGGAATTTACCGCGCCGCCTGATTTCCCGCAACCGTGGTGGAACTCGGTGAAGTGTTTCCGCAAGTTGGAATCCCGCGTTCCACCGCCGATCCCTCCTCATAGTCGTTCCATGTTTCAACCAGAACAAACGGAATCGGCTCGCTGGCCGGCACAAACTTTTTCCAGAAGTTGAACGTATCCTGATACGTCTCCCCACACCGCGCCGAAATATGCCGGTTCAGGCTCCACGACGCCTTGCTATCGTTAAACTCAGCCCATGCGCCGCCAACAATAATCTTGTCGGGAAACTTGCTCACCATCGTTTCGTAGAAGTGGCTCAGGTATTCCTCGCCCCAGTTGCTCCCGTTTGCTGACCATCCCTGCGGCCCCGGATTAATCCACGCATAAAACCCATCGAGAGCATCCGCATACTGTCCCGGAAGATTCTCAGTAATTAATAGAGGCGGGTCGCTCCACTGGTTCACCACGGCCCGCACCTTGTTCCAGTCCGTATGGCCGCCTTTGGGGAAGATGAAGATGACCGGACGCCCGTGGTACGTCAAATACGCTTTGCGCCCCGGCGAATGGGACGAAAGATACGTACCGTGAAACATCGTGAAGTCCGCAATGGCTTCATCCGTCGCATCGTCTTGATGGTCCGTTTCGTCGTACATCATCGCAATGTGGAAGTTGTTCCTCGCCGCAATGTCCTGCATTAGCGCATAGCTCTTGTCGATGAAGGGTTCACGATCCCCATACCAGTCCACTACAAATCCGTTGATTCCCCGCGCCTTCGCCTCCTGAATCTGCCGGCGAATCACATCGGGATCCTGCGTCGAATACCCAACTGAAATATGTTTCGAAAATCCAAACCACGCCTCATAAACAGCCAGCACCTCAGGAGCTGTTCCAGCAGCCCTGTATTTAAGGTTCACTTGTTGATTATTTCCAGGACCGGAACATCCATGTGGCACTAGAAGGAGTGCGAGAAAAACAGCGCTTGCAATTCGCAACATAAGGATATTCGTTAGAAGCTCTTCACCGTAAAACGGGTTGTCATTCCCATGCACATCTAGGGCCGAGTTCCGCCTGTTTTCAAGCAGCCGGAACATGCAATTTACGCATCGGATGACATATCGAGCTTGAAACCGTGCGCGGGATCCCTGCGCTGATTTCACGGAATCCCCCTCGGTAACTGGAGCCCTGGAAGCTGTTGACCCGCATCACCCAGAAACCGAAGCCGTTACATGCCCGCATTCTCTCCGGAAGTTTCGTTTTACTATCCGGCTCGGGCCTCGCCACCGCGATCAACTTCGCATACAACATAGCAGTCGCGCGCTTTCTCGGCCCAAAAGCCTTTGGACACGCAACTGCCGTCTACACGCTGCTCACTCTCATTTCGGCGATCACGCTCTCTTTCCAGATCATCTCCGCCAAAGTTGTCGCGCAGCAAAAGTCACCGGAAGCAAAAGCAGCCGGCTACCGCGCCTTCCACCTCGGTGCGTGGGGCTGCGGCATCATCATTGCGCTCGGCTTGGTTCTCTTTCAGCGCAACATCTCCGACTATCTAAATCTATCCAACCCCATCCTGATCGCGTTGATCGCCATCGGCGCAGCGTTCTACGTTCCACTGGGCAGCCGTCGCGGATATCTCCAGGGCGTATTCGGCTTCCGCCGCCTCGCAACAAGCCTTGTCCTCGAAGGAGCTGTCCGGCTGGGTGGCTCGTTGATCCTTATTCTGGCGGGATTCGGGGTTCCCGGCGTCATCGCTGCCAACTCCGCGGCGGTAGCAATTGCCTACCTTGCCATCATCCCTTCGCGATCGCTCGGCTTCAAAAGTACCCTGCGCTTTAGGTACGCGATTCGGGAAATTGGTCAGGCCGTAGTCTTCTATTCCGGCCAGATGATCATCAACAACTGCGACATCATTCTGGTCGAGCATTTCTTCGTGTCCAGCACGGCCGGACTCTACGCCGCCGTCGCAATGGTTGGACGTGTCATCTTCGCCTTCTCTCAGGCTGTCGTAAACAGCATGTTCCCGCTCGTGGCGGGCAGCCGCGAAGAAGAGCGCAAGGACCTGAGAGTAATCGCCACCGCTCTCTTGCTCGTGCTCGCTATCGGCTCCGCCATGGCCATCGGCCTTCGGCTCACGCCCGCCTGGCTCTGGACAGATTTTCTCGGAGCCGGGTTCCAGGCCGCTGGCCGCTACAGCATGTCCTATCTGCTCGCGCTCTATGCAATCACCACCGTCGTCTATTCCATGAGCGCAGTCATCATTACGTTTGAGATGTCCTACAAAATCGCAAACACCAGCTGGGTTCAATTGGTGTTCAGTGGAATCGACATCGCGGGTATCTGTCTCTTCCATTCCTCCTTGCGTCAGGTCATTCTGGTGCAGCTCGTGCTCATGTCCATCATGTTGGTCATGGTTGCGTTGCCATTCCTTACCGATTCGCTCACGCGCCCAAACAAATCAATCAAATCAGGTGTGTTTGCGCCGGTAACCATCCGCCGCCGCGTTACCGAGGATGAGGTAATCGCAGAATTCCTGAAGAGCGATTTCGGCAACGCCGTATTTCGCGACTACCACAACGATTTGCGCGACATTGTGGCCGCGCCAGATCTTGAAGACCCGGCGGAAAATGCAAAACGCCGGGCACTTTTCTCCATCCGGCATTTCGCTCTCTGGAACGAGCTCCCCTCTGGCGTGGAGTGGTGTGAGGTGGAGATTACCGAAGCGAACCTGGATCAGTTGCGGGTCTTTCCGCGCGCGCAATGGCGCAGGCTGTCCGACGGAAACTACTCCATCAATGAAGTCGTTGCAAGCATGCAAAAAGATCAGCGCATGCTCGACGAGCAATTTTTAACAAAGCTTCGCGAAATCCATGAGGACCTGGCAAAAGGCAGTACAGCGATCGGGCCCGTCATCCTCATCGGAACCAATCTTTCTGAACCGCTCGCCATCCTCGATGGCAATCATCGCCTGGTTGCATCAATGCTCGGTCCTGTCAACAGAGTAGGGTCGCTTCGATTCCTGTGCGGGCTGTCGCCGCGCATGGTCGAGTGCTGTTGGTACAACACAAATCTCACTACCCTTTTCCGGTATGGCAGAAATGTCCTGCTTTATGCGCCGCGTCGCCCCAGGGCGGAACTCGCGCGCCTGTTGCAGGACTCTGCAAGTGACACTGGAGAAGAGGCGGTGGCCAATCGTTTTTGAGGAAAGCTACAAAACCATGCTGGAGGTTGGCAAAATGACGGTTCCTATGCGAGTTGTAGTGGTAAAGCAGGTGCCGGAAAAATTGAATGGCAGGCAGGGGCGCTCTTTTCTGAGCGAGATTCAAGCCTGCGTGGAAACAGATCGCCCTCGCATCGTGCTCGACTGCTCAAAAGTTCGCGCGCTCGACAGACACGCGCTGCACATCCTGCTCTGCTGCCTCGAGGAGGCAATGAAGCAAAATGGCGACGTTAAGCTGGCCGAGCTGCCGCCCGGGGCCCATGCATTTTTGGAAATCACCGGCGCCAACCGCGTCTTCGACACCTACGCGACAACGGCGGAGGCAGTGGAAACCTTCCATCAGCTTCCGGCAATGCCGCCATCGCCAAGGCCGCCATCTCAAAAAGAGGAGCAGGCCGCGTAATCCGTACGCCCCGGCACGATATGGGAGGAAAGACCATGAAAGTCGCCTATCACTGGCTGCAGAAAAATATCGCACTGGCATTGGCGCTGTTGCTGTTAGCGCCATTTGCCAGGGCAGCTACAACTCCACAGAGCCAAACCCCGCAACCGAACCAGACTCAGAATGCCGCGCCCGCTCAACAGCAGCAGGGTTCGCAACCGGCCGCAGCCAATTCACCGTCTGGTTCTTCTCAATTACCTGCGGCCCCACAGGCAGCCAATGCGCCGTCGTCGCAGCAGGACCAGCAGCAGCCTCAACAGCCCGTAGGAACCGCCGCTGCTCCTTATGAAAATCCTGTCGGCGTCGCAGTCTCCCGCCCTGCAGGAGCCGCAATCGCTCCGGCCAAGCAGCGCCGCTCGCACACGTTCCTCATCAAAATGAGCCTCGTCATCGGCGCCGCCGTGGCTGTCGGAACCGTGGTCGCGCTCTCCAAGGCCAGCCCAAGTCGACCCAACTGATATGAACAAGAATTCCACCAAGCGAACATTCCTCGTCAGCTTCTCCGGCATCGATGGCGCAGGCAAAAGCACTCAGATCCATGCCCTGCGCGCTCAAATGGAGGCGCTCGGCATGCGAGTTTCGCTGGTCACGTTTTGGGATGATGTGGCGCGGTTGACTCGTCTCCGCGAAACAACCGGACACGCCGTATTCAAAGGGGAAAAAGGAGTCGGCTCCCCCGAGGCCCCCGTGAACCGCCGCGACAAAAACGTTCAGTCGCGGTCGATGACAGTCTTTCGCCTTTTCCTATATTTCGTTGACGCGCTCTCACTTCGGCGTATCGCGCGCCGGGCAAGAAAATCCAATGCGGACATGGTGATCTTCGATCGCTATGCCTACGACGAGCTCGCCAATCTCAATCTGCGCAACCCTGTCATTCGCGCATACGCGCGCTTCATCATGAAGGTGGTTCCCTACCCGGACATTAGTTTCCTGCTGGATGCCGATCCGCCGAAAGCTCGCGCCCGCAAACCGGAGTATCCGCTCGAGTTCCTTCACAAATCCCGCGCGTCATACCTCGCACTCGCGCAGCTCTTAGGAAAAATCACTGTCGTCCCCAACGGCTCCATCGAAGAAATGAAAAGCTGCGTCATAAAAAACGCGCTGGAAGAGATGTCGGTTAACGTCTCTTCCAGCGCGTGTCTTGCAACTTCAGAAGAACTACTTCACCAGCGGTAGACCTTCAGGTTGTCGACAAAGATATTCGAACTTCCGCTCGATCCATACCCATCCACTTGGAAGTTGGTGACCAGAGTTGGTGCCCATCCCAGAGCAAACGCCGACTTCACCGTCGCGTTAATCCCCTCCTCGTGCCCATCAAGCCATACGGCGTGATAGGTCACGTAGCCAGAGCTGTTGCGAGAGTAGGAAATCTGCACATGATGCCACGCATTCCGGCCCCACGCGCGCGGATTGCAATACGCTCCCGAGTGCACCCAAACGTCGTGCGGTGCTGTCGGAGTTCCCGCATTTTCCGTGTAGTCCCAGGTGCTCGTCCAGCCGTCACACTGGAAACCGAATATGGCCGTCTGACCATTTGGCATCACCTGGTTAAGGTCCATCTCCAGGTTGGCAACACTGCCGGCGTTGCCACCGGGATAGATCCAGGCGTCATACACAAAGTTCGTCGCGTTCACATCGTCGCCGAATGTCGCGTAATAGCGCTCACCGCCATTATTAGTAAAGCCCGTCACGAACTGGCGCGTATGGCCGGTCTGTGAAGGCGAGCTCACGATATTCATATATCCCGATGCCGATCCGCTGCCCGTAGCGCTATCTTTCACAGCCCTCCAGTTGCTCAGCGTCTGCAACGAGCCCACGCTCACCGCACCAGATGGAATATAGGGCCCACCCGAGCTTGAAGTCGCACTCGTGCTCGCGGTTGACGCGCCTGAACTGCTCACATGGATCGCCACGTCCGTCACGCAGACAGCCCCGTTGTAGCCCCAGGACTTGACGTGCAGCGTATGCGAACCCGTTCCAACTGATATGTCGGAATTGATTGCATTATTTTTCCAGGTGGTTGCGCTGGAACTGCTGTCAACCGAATAGCCGATCGCTGCAATCCACTGGCCTGAGCACCATGATGCACTCGCTGACAACCTGAATGTCGTTCCAACCGTTTCGCCGTTTGTTGGGCTGCTTATGGTTACTGCCGCGACTGCGGGTATCGCGATTGCGAGGCATGCAAAAAGACTTAACAGCTTCTTCATCAAAAAAAACTTCCTTCTCGGATCCATTTCGAGATCGTGCAATTCGGGTTTGCAGATGGCTCCATCCACCGCGCGCAGCAGCAGGGAGTCGAGTAGGGCGCCTGATTGTAATGGGCTGATCTGAGCTACAGGGTCTTGCGCAGTACTCAACAACCTCTTCTATGCATCCCTTCGGCGGCAGATGAAATCCGGGGCCGAAGTCCGAGTCAAGCGGGAACAAACTTGACGGTTGTCAGAATGGACAGGCCTAACTGGCAACCGATTCTGATTCCCCACTCAGGACGTTCAAAGGAATATCCAAAAGTGATTTTTTAGAATCATACACAACTATTCAGCAAATTCCAGCCTCTAAAGACATCTTTTTGAAAAAAAGTGAAAGTAACAATCACTTATTTTCCGATTTGCGTAAATTATTCGCACACAAGGAAAAATTTGCCACATCGCCTGTACAAATTTACCTGCGCCAGTCGCGGTCAAGCCCCAATTTGGAACATAGAAGAAGCATCTTCTTCTACATACCTAATAGGTTCAAAATAGCTTCTTACTTTCGGAAAGGCTTCCACTTACCTTGCGTGTGTGGGTAATCGACTTACCTTCGCGGCTCCGCGCATCCGCTGCATCTCTTCGTTTGGCTCTACTTAGCTCACGATCAACGCATCTAAATAGCTTGTTTTTTGCTCACATCCCTTCTATCACAGCGCTCCACGAAAAATGCACACTTCGCGCGACACCGTTTTCACCGCGCAGCAATGTTTTTCATTGCTGGCATTCCTTCTCTACCAGTACGTAACGTTAAAGTTGTCCAGATACGCCGTGTACGCGGCTTCGTGCGCATTCCCATCCAACTGGAAATTCGCAGTCACGCCCCACCATTGCGCGTTCGCCTTTCCCGGAGCATATGTGGTGTTCAATGTATACGTGGTTCCGTTCAGCGCAATCGTTTTGTAGAGCAGCGTATTATCCGACTCGCGCTGCATCTCGATCTTCAGGTGGTTCCACCCATTCACAAACTTGCACGGCACGCCTGCCGAGACCCAATGCGAATGCACGTTGTCCCAGATGTCCCAATCCCCATCGCCCAGGTAATTACACTGCTGACCCCAGATCATTCCCACGCCATTCATGTACATGCTGATATCGAATTCCAGCACCTGCGTCACGGCGGCATTGCTCACATAAAAATCCGTCTCGTATATAAAGTTGTGCACCGTCGGCAACAACGTATGGTCGCTGTCCCGAATCTGCGGAGAATTCTGCCCCATCAACTGCGCGGAAAATAGCGCGTCAGCATAAGCAGTCGTGCCGCCCAGCGTGAACTGTGTCGCATTGCCGCTAAGCGACGGCGAACTCACCCCATACTGCATTCCATATGTCACGCCCGAACAGGGAGCCGTGCAGTCCGTCGAGTAAGGTGGAAGCTGTCCCCAGCTCTGCCAATTCCCCGCAGCCGTCTGCACATTTGCGAGCACCGTGCCCATGCTCGGATCACTGGTCGACGAACCTCCATCAGTGCCACCACTCCCAGACCCAGTGCTCGATGATCCACTTGTCGATCCGCCGCTCGACGATCCGCTGCTCGAAGACCCGCTCGACGAACTTCCACCAGTCGAAGACGAACCACCGCTCGAACCGCCACTCGAAGACGAACTACCGCTTGACGATCCTCCCGAAGTACTCCCACTGCCCGAAGTCGATCCGCCACTCGAAGAGCTACCACCCGAAGAAGATCCCCCCGAAGCGCTCCCACCACCCGAAGACCCGCTCCCACCAGACGAAGACCCGCTCCCACCAGACGAACTCCCGCTAGACGTCCCACCCGACGAGCCCGACGAGCCAGAAGCGCCCGCGCCCGTTCCCGACCCACTCCCGGCCGCCGGCCCGCTCTGGCTTGCGGCAATCGCAGGAGCTGCGTTGTTAAGGTTTGCGGTTCCGCACCCGGTTGCAAAAACGGCATAAGCCAGGCAAAGCACCGGAGCGGCAGATAAAACTCGATTAAGGCGGAAATTCTTTCCGAACATTGGGGGACTTTTCTCTCGCGGTTGGGACTTACGTTGCTTTCATCAACGCCCGCACCTTGCGCGCGGCGTCACACCTTTGCGAAATAATTCGCTGTCGCTTCCCGTCGTTCAGGCACACGTCGAGCGTTTGCGGCACAAGTCCGCATTCGCCCGCCAACCGGGCACTTCGACACATTCGGGGGCAAAAATAGACTGCGAGTGGCCGGAGGGACTCCAGCCCAGGCACTTCAACTTACAGTGACGGGAATCACACCGATTCTCACTGGAAGCGTTTGGGTCGTGCAGGTTTTTGTTTTAATGTGGCGCTATTACGCCATACGCCATTTCGCGAAGCAAGTTTTTTCTTTCGCAAAACGAGTACCGAGGTACTTGCATCTTAACTATGCAACTGTGCCGTTCTGCGTCTGTTGCGCGAGCCGTCACATGTGATCGAAATCATGAAAAGTCACTGGAATCTGGCGTTTCTCGCTCTCCCCGCCATCCTCGTGCTCCCCACCGCGCACGCCGCTACCTGCTCCAGCGAATCGCAAATGCAGGTGTCCCAACGCGATACACTCGCCAATGCTGTCCGCGGCATGGCCGCCGAAATTCAGCAAGGAAACGTGCAAGCCCTGCAGGCGCAAACCATCCCCGCCGTCGCGTCCAACTTTGGCGGAATCGCCGCCACAATCAACCGGCTCAAGCCGCTCGTGCAAAGCGCCACCATCACCATTGACGACATCTATTACCTCGACGCATCCGCTGAAGCCGCAAACGCTCCACAAACGCAATTCTTCTGCGGAACCCGCATCGTCGCGCTCACCTTCCAGAACCTGCCGCCCGGCAAGTACGCGCTCGCCATCGTGCACGCCACCGGAGTTCCCAATCCGCAGCAAATGTCGCTCATCCTGTCTGAGAACCCGCCGAACCACTGGATGCTCGCCGGCTTTCTCGCCAAGCCCATGGTCGAGGCCGGACACAGCGGCATCTGGTACTGGGAGCACGCGCGCAACTACGCCAGCAGAAAACAGGACTGGGCCGCCTGGTTCTACTACCAGACCGCCGCCGACCTTCTCCGCCCCGCCCCATTCGTCGCCAGCCCCAACCTTCAAAAGCTCGACCACGAAATGAACGCCGCCAAGCCGCCCAATCTTCCCGGCGCCACGCCCATGATGCTCAGCGTCAACGGCTCCAGTTTTGAAATCATGTCCGCCAACATCACCACTACCTTCGGCACATTCGATCTCGAGGTCCAGTACCAGCCCAGCACCGCGCAACTCGCCGCGCTGCACGACCCTACCACCGCACGCAGCCAGGTGGTCTCCGTCATGACCGCGCTCCTCACCCAATACCCCGAGCTGCGCTCCGCCTTCCACGGAATCTGGGTTCGCGCCAACCAGGGCAACTCCACCGTCTTCGCCCTCGACCTGCCCATGAACCAGATCCCCAGCGGCAGCGGACCACCCCAGGCCTGATCCTGCCTGATTGTTTTCAAGGGCGTTCCCGACCGCCCGGGGGGAGCGGCGACTGCCACTTCGTTCGCGTATGACGGGCAATCGTTGGTTTGGACTCGGCGCGGCTCTACGCCTGCGGCGGAGGAGGTGCTGGAGTCAGCCCGTGGCGGCGCATGATCTCCATCATCTTCGCGCGATCCGGCGGACCACCGGCCGCCGCTCTGACCAGCTCCGCCGATTCGCGGAAATACTGCGGGCCGATCGCGGCGGGCGTAATGACGCATAGCGCCGTCACGTCCTCCGTGCCGTTATTGTCGAAGCGGTGAACAGCGCCCCGCGGAATGCATAGCGCCTGGCCTGGCCCCACCTCGATCGGCTCGCCCTCAACGGTCCACGTCAACACGCCCTTGACGCCGTAGATCGTCTCCTCGTAGTGATCGTGGCTGTGCGCCGGCGCCATCAGGCGCTGCCCGGCGGGCACGATCACCTCAAAGACCGCGACTGTTCCGGCTGAATTCTCACCGGTGACAAGGAACCGCACCAGGAGCGGCCCTAAGCGGATCGTCTCGTCGGCGGGATTGACTGACAGATCCATCGATTGCAGTGACATGAAGACCTCCCTTTTCTATAACTCTTCCTCATCGATCTTTTTGTGGCCCGAGGAAACCCGTTATGCCGGGGGAAGAAGTTCCAGTCCGTACCTTGGGGCAGCCGCGAACGCCCGGCCCATCAACTCTTTGCTTACAGGCGGAGGCGTCGCGGAACGGTCTGCGGCCGGTTCGAATACTTCCGCGAAAAATCCCTCAAGGCCCGCCGGTGTGATTAGGACCAGTGCCTTCGCATGGCCGTCGCCGGGGTTCTTGAAGGAATGAGCGATGCCCCGGGGAAGAAAAGCAAAATCTCCGGCGGATGCGGTGATTGTATCCCCGCCCACCTGGATCGTCAGTGTGCCTTCGAGCAGGCGGAACGCTTCGTCCTCGCGGTGGTGGATGTGCGGCGGTGCTCCTCCGCCCGGCGCGACAGCGATCTCCGACATAAAGATCGCGCCGCCTGTCTCCTCCCCGGTCAGGAGAAACGTCATCAGCTCGCTGGGACCCCAATAGGCAATGCCGGTTCCTGCGGGAACGCGCTTTGCCTGCGCGAGCATTGAGGCTCGGTGTGGAACTGCCGACACGATTTCATCAGGCAATGAGTCGATTTGTGGTGTCATTTTGTTTCCCATTCTGGTAAACTATGTTTACCGTTGTTTATAGTAAACATAGTTTACCCGGAAAGTCAATGACATCTTTTGAGGAAAATTCAGCGCCGCTCACGGCCAAAGATATGCTCATCGGCGCGCTGCTGCGCGTTCCATCTGAGGCCATTCACCGGCGCATCGTCCGCGACCTGAATGCGGCGGGGTTTAAGGGGCTTAGCCTGCCGCACATAGCGATATTCCGATTTCCGGGCCCCGACGGGGTTCGTCCCGGCGTTCTCGCCGAGCGTGCGGGGATGAGCAAGCAGGCCATGAACCGTTTGCTCGGGACTCTGGAAGATCTCGGATATCTCATCCGGTCCGACGCGCCGGGTGAAGGCCGCGCACGCATTGTCCGCTTTACCAAACGCGGACACGCCGCGTGGGCCAAGGCTCTCGAGGTGCTCCGCGAGATCGAGCGCGAATGGCAGGCCGAGCTCGGCCCGAAGGATTTCTCTCACCTCAAGGAACTGCTTTTTCGCGTTTGGGAGAGTTCGTTGGTCCGCTAGCTGCCTGCTCACCGCAAAGCGATCAGGGGGGTGCCGGCAGGTGGCTCGCTCAAGCGTCTTTTGCCTGAGTGGGGGACAGTCAGTCTGGACAGGAAGGGGCAATCGGCTGTCGGCGTATTCTTACGATGCGGCGGGAAACGTGATGAACGACGGCGTGAACCAATACCTGTACGACGCCGAGGACCGCGTCTGCGCCGTGAAGAGCGATACCACGGGTGCCATGACCGGATACATCTACGATGGCGCCGGGGACCGCGTCGGCAAGGGGACGATCACGTCCTTCAGTTGCAACCTGTCGAGTAACGGCTTTGTCGCGACCAGCGGCTATGTTGTGGGCCTGAGTGGCGAGCAGCTTACCGAGACCAACGGCGGCACAGGCTGGGTACATACGCATGTCTACGCAAACGGCAAGCTGCTGGCGACTTATACAAGCTCGGATACGCTGTTTGAGTTGAGCGACTGGCTGGGAACCAAGCGTGCGGATGTCGGCGTGAGCGGATGTGAGACGACCTGGCAGAGCCTGCCCTTTGGCGACGGCCTTACTTCCTCAGGGAATTGCTCGGACAGTTCGGAACTCCACTTCACCGGCAAAGAACGCGACGCCGAATCAGGCAACGATTACTTCGGGGCCAGATACTATGCAAGCAACATGGGACGCTTCCTGACGCCGGACTGGGCAGCCAAGGCGGTCACCGTGCCTTATGCCAGCTTCGGCGATCCGCAGACGCTGAACCTGTATGTCTATGTTGAGAACGGCCCGCTGAATCGGGTCGATGCAGATGGACACATGAGCCAGCCGCCAGGCTATGGTTCTACGCTCATGGGACCGCGCTGCGGAAGCGCGGCGGCCGACATGATACTTTGCGATTCAGGGGGTTCGCCATTTGGACTCGACTACTCAGCAGCGGAGGCGAATTACGACGCGGCATACGTCGCTCAGGTCGAGTGGGTTTCTGCATCCACTGGGAATAAAGCCGCCCAACCAGCTCAGGCCCAACAGCAGAATAGTGGCGAAGGCTCTAGCTCTAATGTTGATAAGCGCAACGCACTAGCAGACGCAGCGTACGACGAGGCAAAGAATCGAAGCACCAACTGGGCTCAAGGCAATGGTGCTCCGAAGTGTAATGTATTCGTCTGCGCCATGTTGAATAAGGTTGGCATTGGTGGGCCGACCTATCCTGGAGGGGACAATCCCCTGGTAGCCCAAGATTGGGCAAATCCGAAGTTCAAAGTCGACAACTGGCGAGTTCTCGGACCGGGTGAAGCTCCACAAGCCGGAGATGTGGCCGCATACAAAGAAAGTTTCAGCAATGCTACTGGACACTCAGGCATTGTGACCGGCAATGAAAACGGCACAATTCGTGTTGTCGCGGCAGGCTCAAGGAGCATATATCAGACCACCGCAGGTTCGAAGTACTTCGGCCAAGGAATGGTCATCACATATCGCCGCTACACCGGACCATAAACACGAAGAGGAGTAGCCAATGAAAATAGATTTGACAAGAGTAGTTTTGTTGCTGATCTTGCTGTTCCCTAGTCTCGTGGGGCAGTCTCAACAGCCACGCCAGAATACGGTTTCCTGTCCAGCGCACATTGATTTGGAGATCACTCGGCAAGCTGGACAAACCGTCTATCGGCTTCAACAAAAGAGCACGTCGAAATACCCGCTAGATATGGTCGGTACATTAGCGAATCGCTGTCCCCAAATTAAAGGGATGTACATAGTGGCCGATTCCAGCGTCCCATTCGATGACATCTTGACGGCGCTGAATGGATCCGGCAAAAACCAGATTGATCCGGTCGCAGTGTTTATCAGGAAGAACGGATTCTTCATTCCGCTCACAGTGGGCGACCAATCAACCAAAGACCCAGCAAAGTAGGTATATGCAGGCTTTCGTAATTGGCGGGTGGCCCAGGTCTGAATCGTAAGCAACAATGGGTGCCCCATGTCTCGTAGAGACATGGGTAAAGATGAGCGCAGGTGCGGGTGGCGGGTGGCTCGGTCATAATTTTCGGGTGCCCCATTCATCCGCGCATTTTGCGCATGAGTGCCGTTGTTATTTTTTCCGAGAGTTTTGCCTTATCTATCCCCTATACCCTTTCCCCTATCCCCTGTCTCGCTCACGCTCGCAGCAGCAACTGCTCCTGCTTGGAGAACAGCCGGCCAGTCACCATATAGCTGGCCACCAGGCAGGTCAGACCAGCCGCAGCAAAAATTGTCGTCAGAACCACGAACTGATACAGGGCCGCAAAGACCGGCGACACGCCCGAAAGCACCATCCCGGCCATGATGCCCGGGATCCACACGATCCCCAACGAGCGAATGTTGTCGATCGAAGGAATCAGGCAGGCGCGATAAGCCGCATTCATACTCGGGAGCAGCGCCGTATCCGGCGTCGCCCCCAGCGCCAGAGCCGACTCAATTTCGCCGGTATGCGCGACCACTTCACCGCGCAGCCGGTCAACAAATAGCGAGAGCGTGTTCATCGTATTCGCGATCACCATGCTCCCAACCGGAATCAGGATCGTGATGCTCATCGGAATCACGCCGGTCACCGCCATCAGAACCAGAACCGGTCCGACCCCGCAAAATATGGCAGCCAGTGCCAGCCGAAACGCTCCCTCGATCCGCTGCGCGCGCCGCCGCACAATATCCGCCGCTGCCAGCGCCATCCCAGCGAGCACTGGAACCGAAACCCAGCGCGGGCCATGCAGCATCGCCGCCAGAACCGCGCCCACGATGACGATCTGCACCACGCCGCGCAGCTCCGCCAGCGGAAGTTCGCGCAACAGGCCGGGAGCGCGCCGCCTCGCCAGCAGCAGCACCGCCAGCGCCGCCCCTCCAGCAATCGCGCAGTCCACCAGGCCTCGGCGGATCTGACCAACATTGCCAATTTGCCCTGTAAAATCAAACATTTAACACCTCTCCGGGAGGCCCCCAGGCCCTGACCCGACCCGCATCCAGCGCCAGCACATGGCTCGCCACCGACCGCGCCTGCTCCAGGCTGTGCGTCACCCACACACAGGTCAGGTGCCGCCCCTCAATCAGCGTCCGGATCGCCGCCTCCACACTGTCCCGGGCCGCCGGGTCCAGCGCCGACGTGGGCTCGTCCAGTAGTAGCGCCTCCGGCCCGTTCGCCAGGGCCCGCAGCACCGCCACCCGCTGCGCCTCGCCCCCGGACAGCGTCAGAGCGTCACGCCCCTCATAACCCGCCAGCCCAACGCTGGCCAGCATCGACGCGACCTCCTCCGCTCCCAGAGCCTTACCCTGCTGTGCCGGACCGAAACCCAGGTTCTCCGCCACTGTCCCCGGAAACAGGTAGGCCCGCTGCATCACCATGCCCACCCGCCGCCGCAACTCCCTCGGCTCGATCTCCCGGGTGTCCTGCCCATCCAGCCGCACCACTCCGCCCGAAGGCTCATCCAGCCGATTCAGCAGCCGCAGCAGCGTGCTCTTGCCCGCGCCGCTCGGACCCACCACTACCATCACCTCGCCTCGCCGCAGCGTGAAGCTGACGCCGCGCAGCAGCATATGCCCCGGCCGCCCCGGCGCGTCGCGGCTCAGGTCCACACATTCCAGAAGGGGCTGCGACGGTTCCACGATGCGGGAAAGCCTCCTGAGTTCTAACCTTAACCCACAGGTATTCGGGCCCATCAAGCCCTATGTATGATGGAGTCACTTTCGGACAAGGCGCAGACCTGACTCACATGCCTCAGACCAATTCCGTCGAAACCGGCTTCCCCTCGTCTTCATCCAGCTACAGGCTGCAGAACACCCTGCTCCTGCTCGTCGCAGGCCTCGGCGGTCTGCTGTACGGCGTGGACGTAGGCATCATCGGCGGCGCACTGCCCTATCTCGAAGCCACCTCCGGCCTGAGTGCCGGCGAGCTCTCCGTCATCGTCGCCGCCGTGCTGCTGGGCAGCGTCATCTCCACGCTGTTCTCAGGAGTGCTCGCAGACTGGATGGGCCGCAGGCCGCTCATGACCCTCAGCGGCATCACCTTCGTAGTCAGCATCCCCATCATCGCTCTCTCCCATGGATACGCCCCGCTCTTCTTCGGACGCCTGCTACAAGGCATCAGCGGCGGATTCGTCGGCGTCGTCGTCCCGCTCTATCTCGCCGAGTGCCTGGGCGCCTCGAACCGCGGCAAGGGCACCGGAGTCTTCCAGTGGCTGCTAACCCTGGGCATCGTCGCTGCAGCCTTCATCGGCATCTACTACAGCTACCGCGTCGAGGCCATTGAGCGCATCGGAAGCGCCTCCGCCATCTTCAACTTCAAGGACGAAGCATGGCGCCGCATCTTCTGGGTATCGCTCCCGCCCGGCATCCTCTTTGTGATCGGAACCTTCTTCGTAGGCGAGTCTCCGCGCTGGCTCTTCCGGCGCGGCAAGCTGGAACAGGCCCGCGCCTCGATGCTTCGCTATCGCGCCCCCGAACAGGTCGACGTTGAGCTGCGTGAAATGCAGGAAACGGCCAGCGCGGCGAAACTGCAATCCGCGGCCAGGAAGGTTAAAGACTCCCTGCTGCAGCGCAAGTACGTCTATCCGTTCCTGCTGGCTTGCGTCATCCTGTTCTGCAACACAGCCACGGGCATCAACTCGGTCATCGCATACAACGCCAACATCCTCCTTCAGAGCGGGCTTTCCGACCTCCACGCCCACTGGGGTTACGTCATCTTCACCATCGTCAACTTCCTGCTCACCATCGGCGGCATGACGCTGGTCGACAAGCGTGGCCGCAAGTTCCTGCTCATCCTGGGGACCTCCGGCGTCATCATCACCATGGTTGTCGTCGGCGTTCTCTTCCGGCAACTGGAGAGCCGCAACGTCGATTGCGGTTCGGCGGTACAAACCATGGTCAGCCCCGACCAGACCCTCGACCTCCACTTCACGCCCGCCACGGCAAAACAACTCCTCGCCGCCACCGGCAACACGTCCGTCAATCCGAATAATGCTTCACTCGCCGTCATCTACTCCTACGGCGGATTCACCGGAGAAACCACCTTCGTCCATTCCAGCGACCCCTCTGCCGCGCCCATCCACATCACGCGCGAGGCCAGCATTCCATCGAGCCGCGGTGAGGCCCTTTTGAAGAATCCCTTCGCCAATATCGACACCGCGCGCAGCGCCCCACTAAAAATTGAGCGGGCGCTCGTCGGCGCAGTACCCGGCGAAGGCCACGGATGGCTCATCGCCGTTCTGCTCTATACCTTCGTAGGGTTCTACGCTATCGGACCCGGTGTTGTGGTCTGGCTTGCGCTCTCTGAGCTCATGCCGACTCGCATCCGCTCCAACGGCATGAGCATTGCGCTGGTGATCAATCAGTTGGTCTCGACGACGCTCGCTGTCATCTTCCTGCCAGTGGCCAGCAAGTACGGCTACTCGGCCATGTTCTTCCTCTTCGCCGGATTCACCGTCGTCTACTTCCTCACGGCTGTCTTCTTCCTTCCCGAGACGAAAGGAAAGACCCTGGAGGAGATCGAAGAGCGCTTCGCAAGGGGAGGCCGCAAAGCCGCAACGGCTGGTTAGCCTTTGAAGGCTCTTCTTTCTTGGGTGTGCGTCCCTACTCCACCACTGCGACCTTGGCGCGCTTGCCAACACGAATGGTCAGCCGAGCGGCCCCATTCAGCGGAATATGCGCCTGACGCACGACTTCTCCTTCGATGCGCACCGCACCTTCCTTGATCTTGCGGTCGGCTTCGCTTGTGGAAGCAGCTAGTCCTGTGGAGGTGAGCAGCTTTGACACGCGCACGCGTCCGTCCGCATCGCGGCCCACATCGGCGGAGGCGACACGCACCTCTTCGAGTCCTTCCAGGTCATCGCTCTTCTGCTGGAACTGCCGCGCCCAATTCTCATCCGCAGAGCGTGCGGCTTCCTCAGAAGAAAACCCTGCCACAATGGTTCGCGCGAGACGCTTTTTCGCTTCCATCGGGTGCAGCTTGCCAGACGCTACGTCGGCCCGCATCTGATCGATCTCGCTCTGGCGCAGGTCGGTGAGCAGAGTGTAATAACGCCACATAAGCTCATCGTTAATCGACATGAGCTTGCCGTACATCTCCTGCGGCGGCTCGTGGATGCCGATGGCGTTGTTTAGCGACTTCGACATTTTCTGCACGCCATCGAGGCCCTCGATAATCGGCGTCATCAACACGATCTGCGGAAGCTGTCCAAAATCGCGCTGCAGCTCGCGCCCGGCCAACAAGTTAAATTTCTGGTCGGTCCCACCCAGTTCCACGTCGGCCTTGAGCGCGACGGAGTCGTACCCCTGCGCCAGCGGATACAGGAATTCATGCAACGAAATCGGCTGCTCTTTTTCAAAGCGCGTGTGGAACTCGGCGCGCTCGATCATTTGCGACACGGTGAACTTTGCCGCCAACCGAATGATGTCCTCAAACGTAAGCCTGCCGAGCCACTCCGAGTTGAAACGTACCTCGGTTTTGTCTCGGTCGAGAATGCGGAAAACCTGGTCGGTGTACGTCTTGGCGTTCTGGTCGATCTGCTCGCGGGTAAGCGGCTTGCGCGTGGCCGAGCGCCCAGTTGGGTCGCCGATAAGCGACGTGTAGTCGCCGACAAGGAAGATGACCTGATGGCCGAGATCCTGGAAGTGCTTCAGCTTGCGCATGAGCACGGTGTGGCCGAGATGCAGGTCCGGGGCAGTCGGGTCGAAGCCGGCCTTGACGCGCAGCGGCGTGCCCGTCTGGCGGGACTTCTCCAGCCGCTCGCGAAGATCAGACACGCGGATGATCTCCGCTGCACCTTTCTGGAGCAGATCGAGCTGCTCATCCACAGGAAGAAAATTTGCCATTCGACTTCAGTATAAAGTCCCGCAGGTTGAGCGCCGATTTCCTGAAACTTTGCCCGCGTCAGTCTTGTCGCGAAAACACAACGCCGTGTGGCGTGCCCGTCCCAGTCCAGCCTTTCGGCCCTAAAGGCCACTTGCGGTTGTCGAAATTGAATCCCGGCTTGCCATCGACATCGCGGAATGCCGGGTCGATCGCAATGGCTCCCGTAGCTGGGTCGAACTTCAGCAGATAGAGCCGGTGCGTCGACTCCAAATTTGAAGTCACCACCAGCCGATGCGTCTTCGCATCCCATCCAGTCCAGTGCGGCACGTAATCACTGGGGAACGACACGCGCGAAGCCTCAACGGGCTTTCCGGGATTCGCGATATCCAGCACAATCAGGCCGTGGGTCAGGCGATCGCTCTGGATTAGATAATGGCCCACGATTGTTGGGACACCGCAGCCTCCTCCAGGAAACGTCCAGACCAACGTGGCATGCGGATTGCCCGTAGCGACACCGGTGATGCGCTCCAGCCCGCACGCGAACGTCTGCACCATAACGGAGCCATCTGGAGCCAGCCGCGGCTCTTCGGGATTTGTGAGAACCCGCAGCGGGCGCAGTCTGCGCGGTAAGTGAACAAGCCGCCGCGCAAATCGCAAGCACCAATCCTAAGCGCATGATGAGCTCCTCCAGGGGGAGGCACCATTCTACGCGACGAGGTAGCATGAGGGCGGGGCGCATAGACAATCCCCTAATTGCCCCGACGGCAAGCCGCACAGTATCATCGGCAAGAGTCCAGATTATGTCCGCTAGCCACGCTGCACC
>DASZAG010000137.1:0-1835 GCA_035945555.1 Acidobacteriaceae bacterium | reverse complement strand
GAATCGAACCAGCTCCAACCTGGTCGCAAGGTCTACTGCTGGAGCTGCGGTCACCGCGCAGATGTGCCCAGAGTCGAGTGTGACTGCCGGAAGTGCCGAACGAAACCGGTGCAACCGATTTCCCGAAGAGGGGAGGAACTCTGTGAAGCCAGCTAGCGCACCCGTTTTGCAAACCCTGGCCGACTTCCGCCTCGGCTTCGTGCGCTGCCTCGGTTGTGGCACTTCGCTCCCGTCCTCGGCCCCAGCTGAGGCTTACCCGACGGCCGCAAGTGTTTGGGTGGTGGCGAAGTGTCCCCAGTGTCAGAGGTGTACGCCGTTTCGTCTGGAGGAGCGATGAGAATTTTCTGGCTGCTGCTGGCGTCGCTGAAGTACTGGCCGCGCGGCGTCTTCGAGTGGATTCTGGTGATCGGTTTCTATGCGCTCTGGTTTCTCTACCGAATTTTGCGGTGAAAATCCGATGTCTGGCCCACGGAAGTCTCGCTTGTGGTTTGCGCTGGAGATGCTTGTATTTGCGCTCCTGGTCACTCTGATGGCTGTGCTTGCGCTTCGCAACTGGGCGGGGAAATAAAGCGATGGAATCTCCGGAAATCTTCGCGATCTTTGCCGGGACGCGCTGCGCCGGCTGCGGTGGAACCAAGCGCCGTAACAACGCCTTCTGCGTGTGGTGCTACCAGGAGCTCCCGGCGGCCCTGAAGCAGAGCCTGTGGAAGCGATTCGGCGCGGGATTCGAGGAAGCCTACCAGGCCTCGCTGAGCTGGTTTCGCACCCATCCCTTTCAAGGCGAGCACCGGGCCAAGCAGAGAGGGTTGTGGGAGGACGCATCGTGACCATCGACGAAGCCAAAGAAGAGATTCGCGATCTGTGGGCGGCGCTCGAAGAGAGCGTCAAGCTGCAGAGCCACTATGCCGAACTGCTCAATATGCACGATGGCGGCGAGCGCAAAGGATTCGCCAATGCGCAGGCATGGATGGACCGCCTGATCGATATCGGCAAACTTCCGGTTCGCAAACTGAGGAGGCGATTGTGACTGCCACTGAATTCATCGCCCGACAGCGCCGGCGTTTCGCCAACTCGCCGCTGAGCGCGCACGAAGCCTTGCTGATCGTGCGCTTGTTCCTGCATGATTTCGCCGATCATCTCTCGCTCGCGCGGCTGGCCGACGGACAGCGATTGAACGATGTCACCGACTCCGCCGCCTACGCCCGAGAACTGGCCGCGGTCATCGAGATCGAGGAAACCATGCGCCAGCCGCAGCACGCAGCCATCTGCCACACCTGCGGCCATCCCCACCCCAGCGGCGAAGAGTGTGGCGTGGATATGGGCGGAGCTGGAATTTGCGGATGCAAGGCGGAGGTGCCGGCATGAGCGCCGAACTCTGGCACGCGATCCTCAACCCGCGCGGCCCGAACTACGAGCGGCTGAAAGCTATTTTTCCGGAGAACCGCGTGCCGTTGCAGTCGCCGGGCTCGATCAAGGCCGATCTCGGAGCGGAAAAAGAGGTCGAGGTCTACATGCTCAACCTTTCCGCGCTGCCTCTGAAACAGCGAGCGCGGCTGATGTTCATGGTGGCACAAAACTCCGGCGTCTCGGTCGCGGTGGTCGAGGAAGTTGCCTGTGAGCAGGGCTTTCCCATCCGCGCCGCCGACGTGATCGTCAGCTTTGACCTGCGAGCGTTCGTATGAACACGATTCTTGGGGCAATAATAACCTTGACGCACATGTAGACTAGGACTGCCGTGACGGGGCGTTAATGCAATGTTCGCCGTAACTCTTTCAGGGTTTTCTGAGAATGGAGCAGTTCGCGGTAAGGATTAGCTGCAATGTCCATGATATCTC
>DASZAG010000136.1:0-6777 GCA_035945555.1 Acidobacteriaceae bacterium | reverse complement strand
CCCACACACTCGCCCAAGCCAATTCTCGCTACTCCCTCTCGCTCGCAGAATCCGCGCAGAATCACCTCGTCTCCATCTTCGAGGAACTTGCGTGTTTCTCCGTTGGGAAGGGCGAGCGGTTCAGCGCCGCGCTTCGTGAGTTCAAGCAGGCATCCTAACGAATCCGAACTCGAGCCTGAAACGGTTCCGCTCGCAAGCAGGTCCCCCGGTTGAAGATTGCAGCCATTGCAAGTGTGATGTGCGAGCATCTGCGCAAATGTCCAATAGAGATCGCGCAGATTGCCGTGGCTTACGCGGAACGCTGGTTGCCCATTCAGCCGCATCCGCGCCGTCTGGAGCCATACCTCTACCGTCACATCGAAGCCGCCCCGCTCACGGTCCGCAGGTGAATCCAGATACGCCAGCGGCTTCGGGTCGCCCGCCGCGCGCGTGAAACGGGGCGCCCTAAACGGCTCCAGAGCGTCCATCGTGACTACCCAGGGGGAAATTGTGGTGGCGAAATTCTTCGCGAGAAACGGTCCGAGCGGCTGATACTCCCACGCCTGGACATCGCGCGCCGACCAGTCATTCGCCAGGCACAACCCGAAAATGTGCCGTTCTGCGTCATCTAATGAAATCGGTTCGCCAAGCTTATTTCCCATCCCGACAAAGAAGCCGACCTCGAGTTCGTAATCCAGGGCTTTGCTCGGGCCAAACGTCGGTTCGGTGGCATCAGGACCCTTCGTCTGCCCGCATGGGCGATGAACATCAGCGCCGCTCACCACGATTGAGCTTGCCCGCCCGTGATACCCGATTGGGACCCACTTGTAGTTCGGCAGCAGCGGATTGTCCGGACGGAATAGCCGCCCCACGTTCGTTGCGTGATACACCGAAGCATAAAAATCTGTGTAGTTGCCAACGCGCGCAGGAAGCAGCATCGCCGCTTCCTTTCGCGCAACCAGCAGCGGTTCCGCATGCGCACGGGCAGGGTGTACGGAGAGAAGTTCAATGAGGCGCTCGCGCAGGGCGAGAGAAGCATCTCGCCCAAGCGACATCAGAGTGTTCAGAGAGCTCTCTTTACAGGCAACGGCGAGATCACCATGGAGCAATCCAGCATCCGCCGCGCCCCGCAGATCGAAAATCCAATCTCCAATCGCCGACCCAATGCACGCAATGCCGTCTTCGCGGCGGAACACTCCCAGCGGTAGGTTCTCCAAAGGGAAGTCCGATCCATCCGCGCCCGGCACCCAGCTTCGCATCACGCCCATCCCAGCCGTCGCGCCTCCTCTAATGGCTCCGTGAAAGAACACGAGCCATAGCTCGTGGCGAAATCCCGTCGCGTCGCCGCAATCTCATCCACTCCCGCCTCAAACCCCAGCCACTGCACGCTCTCTTCGTTGAAGGTAAACGCAGACGCCTGCGCCAGAGCCAGCGTATCTACAATTGCCTGTTTTTTCTCGCCTCGCCACGCGAGTATCGCAGCCAGAAATACATTCGCAAAGCCATGCATCGTGGCCCGAGCGCTGTCCACTTCGTAGGTCAGCTTATGCGAAGCGCGCACCGCATGGTGAAGTCCCGCAGTGGCTTTGAACGCTATCCGCTGACGGGCGCATGCCAATAGAAAATCAGCCACAACATCTGTTGTGGGAAACGCCTCCGCAGCCACTCCTCCTGTGCGAATCTTCGCGCGCGCGCCAAATCTTGCCAGCACCGGCAGCATCGCCTCCGCTACGCCAGAAGGGAACTCCACATAGGGAGGAAGCTCCGATTCCCAATTGGACAAGAACCGCTCGGCGTCCTGCGCGTTCCCGACCTTCACTTCAACTGACTCCACTGTCATTGCACCCCGCGGCAAGTCAGCAACAGCCCTCGCATCGCACGGAGCATCGCCGGAAGCCAGGACGCTCACCCGCCAAACAGGCTCGTGTTCCCCGCAGCACAGTTCTTCAAACGCCTTCTCGAACTCTGCCAACTTTGCCGCCGGAACAACAAACCGTCCTAGCGCCCAGCGATCTTCTCCGGCCAGGTACTCACGATACCGCCGTGCTGCCGTCAGCATGTCCAGCCCGGCAGGTGGAAACAGCCCGGCATAATCCACCAGGTGTGCCATCAATGCGCGTGCGGCGTTCATTTCCGCGCCGATCGAAAGTTGTTCTTCAGCCCTTGCCAGCATTCGTAGTATTCGTGCTGTCTTATCTTGGACTCCAAAGCAAACTTTGTCGGGCGGACTGCCAATCCCGTCTCAAACATGAAGGCCAGAGTGTCTGGTAGATACACCGGCTTCAATTCCGCCGCACTAGCCTTCTCCCATGTCTCGGCGTCCGGTCCATGGCCGGACATACAGTTGTGCAGGCTTGCGCCGCCCGGGACGAAGCCTTCCGCCTTGGCGTCATATTGCCCGAACACCAGCCCCATAAACTCGTTCATCATGTTGCGATGAAACCATGGCGGGCGAAAAGTGTGCTCCGCCACCAGCCATCGCGGCGGAAAAATCGCAAAGTCCACGTTCGCTGTTCCTGCTACAGCCGATGGAGATGTCAGCACGGTATAGATCGACGGGTCGGGATGATCAAAGCTCACGGAGTTGATACAGTTGAAGTTCTTAAGGTCATATTTATACGGAGCGTAGTTTCCGTGCCACGCTACAACGTCCAGAGGCGAGTGGTCGATCTCCGCTTCCCATAGACGCCCCAGGAATTTCGCAACGATCCGGAAGTCCCCGTCTTCATCCTCAAATGCTGCCACCGGAGTGACGAAGTCACGCGCGTTTGCCAGCCCGTTTGCTCCAATCGGTCCAAGTTCCGGCAAGCGGAACTGCTGGCCATAGTTTTCGCAGATGTAGCCCCGAGCGGCGTTCTCGATTTGCACGCGAAACTTCACGCCGCGGGGGATCACGCTAATTTCGCCCGGCGCCACTTCCATAATTCCGAGTTCAGTCGCGAGAGTCAGCGTGCCTTCCTGCGGAACGAGGAGCATTTCTCCATCGGCGTTGTAGAAATAGCGCTGACGCATTGATGCACTCGCCGCGTAGAAATGAATTGCTACGCCCGTCTGCATGGCCGGATCTCCGTTGCCTCCAATCGTGATCAGGCCGTCAATGAAGTCCGTTTCTGCGTCCGGAATCGTGACCGGATCCCAGCGCATCTGGCTCGGCGGAGTTGGCGCCTCAGTGAACGGGCCGCTCCGCAGCAGCGATGGATATCCTGGCTCATACAACTCATACGGCTTGTGCGTCACCGAAGGACGAATGCGATAGGTCCAGGAGCGCCGATTCACTGCTCGCGGTGCCGTAAAGGACGTTCCGCTGAATTGTTCAGTGTAGAGGCCCAGCTTTGTCCGCTGCGGAGCATTCTGTCCTTCCGGCAGCGCGCCGGCCACCGCTTCAGTCGCAAACTCATTTCCGAATCCCGATTGATACCTCAACTTCGATCGAGCCATCATGCACCTCAGCAAAACACACCAAGTTATCCGCCCGGCGATTACTTTGGCAAGGTCAGGGGATCGATAACTGGCTGAACTGGAATCGCCACGCGATTCAATGCGCTTTGCGCCGTCTAGGGAAAGATGCCGTGGAAAAAGCTGACACTAGCTTCTGGGCTAGAAAATCTTCATGTGGATCGTCAGGTACTTTTTAGGATTCTTCCTTATGGCAGTGACCAGGTCTGACGAATTGGCCACCATCTGGTCGGCATGGTTGTAGAGCGAGGGGTCCTTCACCATCTTGCCAATCGTGCCCTGTCCGCTGTTGATCTGCGCAAGAAGCGAATTCAGTTGCGTTACTGTGCTGTTCAGTTTTGCTGCGAACTGCTGGTCGTGGGTCATCATGCCCAGCGCGCCCTTGCCCGAATTCACCTGCACCAGGATCTGGTTCAAATTCTGCGACGACTGCTTCAAATTGTCGTACAGCGTCGGGTCTTTTATCAGTTTACCCATCGTTCCTTGCCCGCTATCCAACTCATCTGCGATGTGCTGCAACCGCCCGACCGTCTCATTCGCTCGATTGTAGAGCGTGTCATCCGTCACCAGCTTGCCGATCGAGCCTTGCCCGTTGCTGATTCCATTCACCAGTGACTGCAACTGATCCAGTGTGACAACAGCCTTCTTATATAGTTCAGGATTATTGATCAATTGCCCGATGGAACCCTTGCCGTTGGTAAGCCCATCCACGAGAGTGTTCAGTTTGCCAAGAATCGTGTTCAACTGCTCGATCGTTCCCTGGCTCGACTTGATTACGTCCGACAGGTTCGGTGTCTCAGTCGTCTGCAGCTCACCGCCGTTCTGGAGCGGTGGCCCTTTCGCGAACTGGCTGTTGATAGTCACCACGGTATCGCCGAGCACGCCGATCGTGTCCAGACTGGACCTGGAGTCAGTCCGCAGCTCCGGCTGGTACTGCTTGCTCACGTGCATGATCACTTCCACCGGAGTGAGCTGCCGCTGCGGGGCAATCCGGATCGCCTTGACACTGCCGATTGTGACACCCTCCAGGTTCACCGGTGCGCCAATCTTTAAACCTGCGGAATTCTCAAAATAAGAGATGATCGTGATTCTGCCCTGAAAAAATCCACCGGTGCTCCCGGACATCAGAAACACCAGTGCGGTCAGGGCCACCAGCGCCACCAGGACCAGCACGCCGACCTTCAGTTGAGACCATTTGACTTGCTGCTGGCTAGGCAAAGGCTTCCTCAGGTGAAGATTCAAACGGAACGGCCAGACGCTCCAGAGGAGCAGATAGCCGCTCTGACGGAGCCGACGACGGCTCTGTCTGTGAGGATACCAAACCGGAATCGTCAGATCGCATCAAGCCTATGATGCACCACCCCTACTGCCCGTTGCAGAAATAATCCATGTATTGGCGCTAACCTCAACGTTACGAATGTTTTTGGACGGCAAGATTAGCATTGCGGCTCGTGATTTTCCAATTGCACCGCCGCAATCGCTACGGTGGTGCTGTGAGTTAGCGATAAAGATACCTGCCGCACGCCCAGCCGCTGCGCAATTTGCCGGGCGCGTCCGGAGAAGTGCAGTGTGGGGCGTTCGCCCGGAGAACGACGTACTTCCATCTCCTTCCAGGTCACTCCGTGCTGAATGCCCGTGCCAAGCGCCTTGGCCCCCGCCTCCTTCGCGGCGAAACGCGCCGCAAAACTTTCCGCCGAATTTCGCTTTCGCTGGCAGTAGCTGATTTCCTTTTCCGTAAATATTCGATTGAGAAAGCGCTCGCCGTACCGCTCAATTGAATGTGCGATCCTCTCAATTTCAACCACGTCGATTCCGGTGCCAACCAGCATAGTGGCAAAAGTACATGATTTTTGCCTCGGGCGAAACGGCTGCAGTTGTCCCGTTCCGGCACGAAGAGTTGGCGGGCGAATTGTTCTCCCACGCTACAGTTAAATAAAATTGCACTCCCAACCGATCAACCCTCTGTGAGCCAAAGAAACCTACAGGAAAAACGGTCCGAGACGGGCATAAATGGCGAGCGCTTCGGCCACGTCGATGGATGGACCCTCAACCTAACCGCCCTCAGCGCCGATCAACCTGAGCGCCTCGTGCGCTTCGTTACCGGGGCATTGCTCTCCTGCGGAGGATGGGTGCTCACCCGCTCCACGCAAGGCGACCATGCCGCTGAGCTCGACTTTGAGTTTGCCCGCGCCTGTTGCATGGAAATCTACGCAGTACTCGTCGCAGCAGGCCTGGAGTTGAGCCGCGATTCGCATTTGCAAATGGCCGAGCTGTACCACTGCACCAATAGCCTGTTGGAAACCCGCGCCTATGACCTTGCTCGTGTCAGCCTTACCGTGTATCACACCAGCGTCATGCAAAACCGAGATGAATACGCTTTAGCGGTGGCTGGATAGGAAGCACTCTCAGTCAGGAGATAGGGTTTTTATGCTTCCAGCAGTCCATAGCGCCGCTGCCAGGCTTCCTTAAGCCGGGTCCGGACCCGCTGTTTTTCGGCCTCGGTCCCCTCGGGATTCTCCACAAACCGTGCTGACTCGGCCTTGGCGAGTTCCAGCAGAGGGCGGTCGCGCAGCAGGCTTGCGACTCGAAAATCCGGGAGCCCCGCCTGCCGCGTGCCGAAGAATTCACCCGGTCCCCGAAGCTGAAGATCCAGTTCAGCTAGTTCAAAGCCATTCTGGGTACGCACCATTGCGGCTAACCGTTCCTCGGCCGCTGGGGAGACTCTGCCGCCCGTCATCAGAATGCAGTAGGACTTCGCCGCTCCTCGCCCTACACGTCCCCTAAGCTGATGCAGTTGTGATAGCCCGAACCGTTCGGCATGCTCGATGACCATCAGGCTGGCGTTGGGAACATCGACGCCGACCTCGATTACGGTCGTGGAGATCAGCACGTCAATGTCGCCACGCTGGAAGCGCCGCATCGTCACTTCCTTGTCGTCCGCAGCCATTCGCCCGTGCAGCAGGCCAAGCCGCAAACCCGCCAGCGGACCGGCTCGAAGCGTGTCGTACATGTCCGTCGCGGACTTCAGCGTCGGCTTCTCGAACAGAGCTAACTCTTTCTTTTTGTATGAAGTACGATTTTTCGCGACTGACTTCTTCGCAGGTTTGGCCTCGGGCTCCGGTTCCGGTGGAGCGAAGTCCAACTCGGGCTGATCGTCCTTTGCGCCCTCAATCACCGGGTAGACCACGTACGCTTGTCGGCCCTTCGCGACTTCATCCCGAACCAGTTTCCAAACGTCCTCGGAGCGCTCATCCGGAACCTGCCTTGTGACCACAGGAGTCCGTCCCGGCGGCAATTCATCCAGCACACTCAGATCCAGGTCGCCGTATATCGACAGCGCCA
>DASZAG010000135.1:0-2444 GCA_035945555.1 Acidobacteriaceae bacterium | reverse complement strand
CCGCCTTGGGTTCCACGGCACAGAAGACATTTGCGGTTCCGCAACGCTGGTATTCGTTATCGCGCTTGGCGACTTGGCCCGGACGCGCCGGGAGGGGCATTCGCAGATCCGCGTGGAGAGAGACAGGTTTTTCGTCCAGGCAAGCCACCGGCTCGGCGGCACGATAGGGCTTCTCATAAACCGCCAGGACGTCTTCCATCTTGCGGACGTACTCGGCGTCCAGTTCGGCGATGCACCACATTTTTTTCCCGCCACGGCTTCAGGTCGTGGCTGGTCAACAAAACCCGGATGGTCTCGCGCCCCACTCGGGGAACCAGTTTCCGCTTCACGGCTTGCTCGGCGATCAGCCGTACGGTCCACCGCGCTTGTCCCTCGGGAGGCTGACTACAAACCATCGCCATGACGCGCTGCTTTTCGGAGGCATTCAGCAGCTCCTGGGAGCCGCGTCCCTGGCGCTCATACAAAGCACCCTCCAGCCCCGCCTTCTGATAGCGATGAGCGATCCGCCGAACCGCCTGGGCAGAGAGATGAACCATCCGAGCCACCACGGGCGCGGTCTGGCCCGCCGTCAACTGCTCCAAGGCAATGGCCCGGAGCACCACCCGAACCTGTTGAATCCCGGCCCGAAGAATCTCGCGCACTGCTTTCTGATCGTCCCGGGACATCTGAAACTCGATGGGGCGTCTCGACATACCCCAGTATAGGCCAAAACATTCTGGGATGGAAATGCTTTATAACCTCTTTTCACGCGGTCAGAGACCTAGCCGCCTTTGGCGGCTTTGGGTCGTCTGTACATAAATAGGAGAGTCCGTTAAGGACGAAAAGAGATACCAACCCCGAAACAAGAACGATCCCTAATGACAAACCATTCTCAAAATATTGCCAAGCCAGTGCGGCCGGGATGCCAAGATTGACGCATGCAAACATCAATCCTGGTCGTCTCGCTATATTGCTGTTTGGGGATGGCGCGAAGTAGATCCTAGCATATTCTAAACTTACGGAAGCGCCTCTGCCAGCGCGCTCGCGAAGCGCTTCGCCCAGCGGAGTTGAGCCTGCGCGTCTTGCACTTCGTCTTGTCGAAACTCGACCTGGAGATACGGCAAGTTCCGCCGCAGCGCATGGAAAGGGATGCTGTAGTCGATTGCCGGGTCCATCGAGTAGGGTTGATTGTCTCCCACCTCGATATCGCTCGATTGCCGCAGAATATCGATCATCGGCTGGACCAGGCTGCGATCTTCGTGGCTCGAAAACGCGATCTGCCAGGGCCGCCGGCTACCCGCGAGATTGTCGGTCATGGAATGAATCGAGAGCACGATCGCATCGGCTCCCGGGGTTGCGCGCTCGTCAAGAATAGTTTCAACCGCCGCGTGGTAAGAGTGAAACCAGTGTTCTATGCGCTGCACCCGGGCGGATACCGCCAGGTTCAGGTTGCCCGGGATAACGGTGCCGTCACTGCACTCGGGAATGAGATCGGCCGCGTCCAGGTGACGATTACAATCGATCACCAGCCGCGACACCGGACTCAGTACCGCTGGCGCGTCGAAGATTTCCGACAGCGCCTCCGTCACTCCAGCCGCGCCGATATCCCATGCGATGTGGTGGGCGAGATCAGCGGTTGGTAGACCCAGATCGTGGAGCTCCGCCGGGATGTGCCTGCTCGCGTGATCGCAGAGGATGACGAAGCGGCTTTTGCCCTCGGGCCGAAGGACTCTTGGACTCAAGCCGTCCCCTGCGTCACGCTCACGGAAACATCCATCCCCAGGAACGCCGACGCTGGACCCGCGTAAGTCCCCCACAGAGGCAGAACCTGCTTCGGGTCCCAGGCCACGGCCACGCGGATCAGATTGCGATTGCCGATGATGTTGTTGGTGGGGTCGAAGTCCACCCATCCCGCGCCCGGCAGGTACACTTGCATCCAGGCGTGAGTCGCGCCGCCGCAGGTGATCTCGCTATCTTCCATGTCGGGAACAAAAATATAACCGCTGACGAAGCGGCCGGCAAATCCCAGGCAACGCACCGCTTCAATCATCAGCAGCGCGAAATCCCGGCAACTGCCTCGGCCCCGCTGCAGGGTTTCGCCGGGACTCTGAATGCCTTTTTCACTGCGCCGCTGATAACGGAAATCCTGCTTGATCGCGTAGGTCATCGAGCGCAGCAGATGAATGGTTCCAGTGCTCCCGGACGGATCCAGGAACTGTTCCGCCCAGCGGCCAACGTCGTGGTTTGGATAGTGGCAGCGCAGTCCCTGGGCCAGGTCGGGCAACTCGTCATCGTCGTATCGGAACGGATAAGTTCGCGCGTACTCCTCGAGCGGATAATCCGGCAGTGGAATTTCGAAATGCTCCAGAGTGAGAGAGCTGTCAAACCGCAGCTCGCAGGTTTGGCCGTCGAAGGTGGCAATCGCGAGGGAGTTATCGAACACGTCATGCAGCCAGCGAAGCGTG
>DASZAG010000134.1:0-19835 GCA_035945555.1 Acidobacteriaceae bacterium | reverse complement strand
CAGTACGTTTACGATGGCGCAAGGCTACTGGCGATCTACACCAATGGCACGACGGAGTTCATCCACGCCGATCATCTCGGCTCAACGCGGCTGGTGACCGGCGTCAGTCAGATTTCACGACGAGAAAATGAAGGGCGCAGGAGATCGCACGATGCAGCAGCTGAAAGAGGATGCTCGGGCAATCTATGAGGAGCACGGAATGACTCCTCCGGCATGGTTGAAATAGCGAATGCGAGAATGGACAAATGACCGCTGAAGTGTGCGAAATCCTGGAAAAAATCGTTGGCCTGCCTTGTACTAGGAAGGAGTTTGGTTTTTTAAGGAGTCTAAGTCTCGGATTTGGAGACGAAGCTTCTGCGGAGACCAAGAAGCGAAATCGCCAATATCGGCTTTGGGAAATTGGGACCTATAGTGCAGCGTGGCAGATCACGAACCGCGATGTTGTTCTGTTGTCGAAGGATCAGAGTGGTAATGCTGACGAGCTGGATGCGCGATTGCAAGGAATTCCGTTGGGCCGATTTAAGGCCGTCCGGCAAATTTCAGAGACCAATCTTGAATTAGTGCTGGACAATGAGCTGCTCGTAAAAATTTCCGGAAACGCCGGCGATTATGACGAATACTTCCATGTCTTCTGCCCAGAAAAGCGATACGTCGAATTTTCAAAATCAGGGTGGGTAATCGGTCGCTCAGACGTGCCTTGGGATGAGTGACGCTACTACGAACTCATAGCTGGCTGCCCAAGTGTTGTGCCTCGCCAAAATTCGATTCGGGGCAATATCGCGCATTTGAACTGTCAAGTCGAGCGATTGGGCGGGTGGCCCATTCATGCGCGTTCTTTGCGCATGAGTGGGGACTAGTCCTTAGTCCGAGCACTGCCCCTTGAACGGCGTTTGAATGTAATGCCGCGCCTCGTTCAGCGCGCCTGACGTATTGTCGTTCGTCTGGATCGCCTGGCGATACTCCTGAATGGCGCGATCGCGTTGACCGGTCAGGTCGAAGATCTTCGCAATCTGAACGTGGCTCCACACCTCCGTCCAGCCCGGATCGTCATCGCCGTTCAGCGCGTCACGGTAGGAATTGACCGCCGCCTGCATGTTGCATTGCGTGAAGAAGACCTCGGCAATGCGGTAGTTCGCCAGCGAGCTTTGCGGATTCACCTGCAGCGCCTTCTGAAATTCCTTCAACGCGCCGTTCAGGTCGCCCTGCGCCACAAGCTGCTGGCCGCGCAGAATGTCCACTCGAACCGCCATATCCGGGCTGTCCTTCAGAATCCAGTTATCAGGATCGATGATGATATGCCGTGGCCGCCCAAACGTATCGACCACATACTGCGAGTCCGTCCCTACCACATGAATGCGCCGGTTTTCAGTCTTGCCGTCAGTCTCAATCCGCAATTGCACCGGCATGTTGAACAGCTCCAGGTTCTGCTGGATTTCACCAATGGTGCGGAAGCCTTTATTGTTTCCGAGCCGATAGACTGCGTATTTGTTAGTGAAATCCGGCGAGCCGGTACCGCCAAGCCACTGCGAAAAGAATGGCGTAAGCTGCTGCTGTGATTGCGCCTCGGCTACATTCTCGAAATCTCGTGTTGTTATCGACTTATCTGTGTATTGTGAAAGCGTTGCACGAAGTAAATTAATGAAGCTTTCCTGGCCCACTTCCCATCGCAGCATGTGAAAAACCAGCGCCCCTTTTTCCAGCGTCATCGACTGGAACTGCGGCGTGAATGGGTTCAAAGTGTCCGCACTCGTCAATGGAATCGTGTCATAAGCCAGCGCACCCGCCTCCACGTCGAGCAGCGCCGTTTGCAACGCGCTCTCGCCCGCCGAGTCCTGCAGGTACAGCAGTTCGCCATACCGAGACATGCCGTTGGTGATCCACTCGTCGTTCAGCGTGGCCGGGCTTATCTCACTGCCCCACCATTGGTGGGCAATCGTGTTTGAGAGCAGCCGGAATGCGGTTTTTCCCGGAATGCGATTTCCGGCAATGGCCGCGACCTCCGGAGCCCAGTAGGCCGGGACCGTATCGTCGGGCAGTTCGACCACATTAATACGAGTGGACTCTGGCAGCCCGAAGGTAGAAGTAAAGAAGGCCCAGATGCGCAGCGCCGACTCGGCATAGTCATGCGCATACTGTTTGTTGGCGGCCGTCGTGAACAGGCGAATATTCGGCGCCGGCGATGTCTCCGTGAACTTGCCCGCAATAATCGTTCCCGGGAACCCCGGCTTGTCCCACTTGAAGCTGTATTCTGTGCCGGACGCAGAAGGTGCTGTGGTAGCCCCTTTGCGTTTATGCAACGGCCGCACCTGTTCAGACTCGGCAGGCGCCGACGTTGCGCCGCTGCCCACCACGGTATATCCGGCGGGCACATGAACAGTGATGTCAGCGGTGAATCGGTCCGTTTGGTAGCCAGTCATCGGGAACCAGGCTCCCGCATAAAGCAGGTAGGTGATCGGGTCGCCCACATACGCCAGCTTCAATCCCGGAACCGGGCCGCCGCTCCCCTCAAGCGCACCAGAATAGTGGAACGTCCACGTGTAGCTCTGGTCCACCGTCAGCGGAGAGGCCGGGGTTACCAGAATCGTCTCGTTCGGCCCACGCTGCCCATTAAGCGCAGTACCTGAGGCGTCAGTCAGACTGTCCACCTTAAGCGCGCCGTGAAGCTGAAACTCCACCACCGGAAGCGCCTGCAGCGGCTTGAACGTCACGGTCGCCGTGGCCGTCAGCATATGGTTAGCGGGGTTCAGAGTCGCGTCAATGTTGTACCCCGTCACATCCAGCGCGGGCGTCTGCTGCGCGCTCGCAAGCGTCGCGGCAGCAAGCAGCACCATGAGGAGCGCGGCAGCAATGAAAGCACCGCGGCGGAAGCTGGTCGGAATTCGGCAGGGAGTCTGGGTGTCGTTCATGGTGTTCAGGCGTGCTCTTGCGGAACCTTTATAGGATGCAGCATGTGTGCGGCAATATCACCGGCGCGGTCAATAGCCGTTTCACCAGAACGGCCTTCGGCCTTGAGCATATCCGAAATTCCCCTCAGTCCGCCTTGCATCTCCGCCCTCGCCGCTTCGTCATCTAACAGCGCCTTGAGGTGTGAGACGAGGTTTTCTGCCGTAAAGTCGCTCTGGATCAGTTCCGGAACCACCCGCTGCCCGGCGATTAGGTTCGCCATGGCCACATGCGGCACGTCCACCACTCGCTTTGCTACGGCATAGCTCACGGGTGACACGCGATAGACCACCACGAAGGGATTTCCGATAATCGCAGCCTCAACAGTAGCCGTCCCGCTCGCCACGACGCTGGCGCGCGCATGGTGCAGCGTCGCTCTGGCGTCGCTGGTAAGCGCAATTCGTGGGGTCGCCGGCAGCATAGTCTCGACCTCCGCCCTCTGCGCAGCCGTCAACGTCGGCGCAAGCGGCAAAAGAAATTCGTAACGGTTCTCGCGCGACAGGATTTGGGCGGCTTCAACCATAGCGGGCAGGTTCAGGCGAATCTCCTTCGCACGGCTTCCGGGAAGCAGACCGATCCACTCTTTGGACGGGTCGAGACGGTTTTCGCGAGCGAATTCCTCCCGCGCAACCGTGGGCAGCGGCAGATCGGCCAGCGGATGCCCCACGAAATTCGCCGCCACACCGCGTTCGCGGTAAAACTGCTCCTCGAAAGGGAAGATCACCAGCATCCGGTCCACATAGCGCTGCACATCGCGGATCCGGTACTTCTTCCACGCCCACAATTGCGGCGAAACAAAGTACAGCACCGGAATTCCCGCCCGCTTCAGATGTTTCGCCAGCGACAGGTTCACATCAGGAAAATCAATCAGAATCGCCAGGTCCGGGCGCTCACTGCGAATCGCACCCTTCAGCCTGCGGTACTCGCCATAAATTCGCGGCATGTGCAGCACAACTTCGGTGATGCCCATCAGCGCTACATCTTCAGCGCGAACAACCCGTCGCATGCCCAGCGCTTCCATGCGCGGCCCGCCCAGCCCAAAGAACTCGGCCTCCGGCACCAGCCGCCGTATTGCCGAAATAAGCTCGGCGCCGTAGTGCTCCCCGCTCGCTTCTCCTGCAGAGAGAAAAATCCGCGCAGCACCCATCAGTCCGTGCCCGTCGCCAGCGATGGAGTAAGCCCGGAAGCCGTCGTCCCCAGTTCCTGGTCCTTGTACTGGAGTTGATACAGCCGCCAGTAAATGCCGCGCTCCGCCAGCAACTGCTGGTGGCTGCCCATTTCGCGCAGCTTGCCTTTGTGCATCACCAGAATCACATCAGCACGCTGCACCGTCGAAAGCCGATGCGCAATTACTACCGACGTCCTTCCGTAAATCATTCGTTCCAGCGCGGCCCTCACGCGAATCTCAGTATCCGTGTCCACTGACGATGTCGCCTCATCCAGAATCAATATCCGGGGATTGTGCGCGAGCGCGCGCGCAAAGTTGATGAGTTGCTTCTGTCCGGTCGAAAGCGAATTCCCGCGTTCTCTCAGCGGTTCGTAATATCCGCCCGGCAACGACTCAATAAAGTCGTGCACGTTCACCTGCTCGGCAGCCAGCCGCATCTGGTCGTCATCAATCTCCGTCCCCAGCCGGATATTGTCCGCAATCGTTCCGCTGAAAAGGAACGGGTCCTGCAGTACCACGCCAAAGTGCTGCCGCAGCTTCAACAGGTCGTGTTCACGCACGTCCAGCCCATCAATCAGCACCTGCCCATGCTGAATGTCGTAGAACCGCATCATCAGGCTCACGATCGTCGTTTTGCCCGCGCCCGTGTGTCCAACAATCGCTGCGGTCTGGTCCGGCTCAATGCGGAACGACACCCCGCGCAGGATCCATTCAATGTCCTCCATCGCAGCAAGCTCTTCTTCTGTGCTGCGCGCCACGCGCGCCGCCGTCTCAGCATCCATCCGCTGATATGTGAACCACACATTGCGAAACTCGATACTGCCGGAGCCGTTTCCCGCCGTCGGGTGCGCTGGTGACACAATGTCCGGCTGGGTGTCCAGCAGCTTGAACACGCGCTCGCTCGCCGCCATCGCCGCCTGCAGAATGTTGTACTTGTCGCTCAGGTCCTGAATCGGCCGGAAGAACCTCAGCGCATACTGCACAAACGCCACCAGCACGCCAATCGTCACCGCGCCGCGCAAGGTCCCTATGCCGCCAAACCAGAGCACCATCGCAATCGCTGTGGAGCTCAGAATTTCCACCGCCGGATAGTAAAGTGCATACGCCATGATCGAGTCCTTGAACGCGATCAGGTAGTTGCGGTTGATTTCCTCAAAGTCCGAATAAGCGCGTCCCTGGCGGTTAAAGAGCTGCACCACGCTCATGCCAGAAACGTGTTCCTGCGTAAAGCTGTTGATCTTTGCCAGCGTTGTGCGCACGCGCCGGTACGAGTCGCGCACGTACTTCCTGAACACCATCGTCGCCAGGAAAATCAGTGGCAGCACCGCAAATGTGATCAGTGCCAGCCACCACTTCATGCGCAGCATCACCAGCACAATAAAAGCCAGTGCGAAAACGTCCTCGAAAATCGCCACCACGCCCGAGGTGAACATTTCGTTCAGTGCATCTACATCGCTTGTCAGCCGCGTCACCAGCCGCCCAACCGGATTGCGATCGTAGAAGGCCACGTGCATCCGCTGCAAATGCGTGAAGATCTGCCGCCTCAAATCGAACATGATCTTCTGCCCGGTCCACTGCATCAGGTAGGTCTGCAGAAACTCGCAGATGTAGGCGATCAGCAGCGACGCCATGTAGATTCCGGCAATTTGGCTGATCCCGGTCCAGGGATTCGCGCTCACCCATCGCGCCAGCCACGCCGATTTAGCCGTGGGGTGTCCGGTCATGTACCGGTCAATCGCCACAGCGATCAGGTAAGGCCCCACGACATCGCAGGCCGCCTTCACCAGAATTGCGGCAATCGAGACAAACGTCGCCAACTTGTATGGAGCCAGATACTTCAGCAGCCGCCCCATGAGTCTTGAATCGTAGGCTTTGCCGATAATCTCGTCGTCGTGCGCGTGCTTCGCTTTTTCCTCGTCGGCCATTCGTGCTCTTATTCTAATGATTTGCGGAAATTTCCCGCTCTCCAATGAAAGATGAGCGAACCGCCCCAAAGGTTCCGCGATCGTCAAAGCCCCGGAGGCTTCGACGAAGCCATGCCGGCTTGATCGGAATCCGGCGCACGGCATCTACCGCGCGCCGGGCCTTCTCTCCCCAATTTCGCGGGACTATAATCCAATGCCGTGAGGAGGGAATATGCCGCTCTCACGTCTGGTCCTTCTGCCTCTCCTGATCGTCGGAGCGCTGCCGTGCGTTGCCCAGTCCGCTTCTGCACTGCAGCCCTCAACGCCGGCCATGCGATTTGCCGCCCCGCACAGCTTCCCGTCCATCTCCATGAGTTCCGCGTCGCCCCAGACGCAAATTCCGGTGTGGAGATCGAAGAACTCGCTGCCGGCAGGCGGCGGACTCTGTTTGTCCATCCGCGACTATGAGTTCGCGACCCCGCCAGGATCGGCCGTTCCTCTATTGAAGGACTACTCCACCTGCGAGTCGGCATCGCGCTTCCACATCAGCGAGGTCACCATTTCTCCGCAACAGCATCCGTAGAATAGATGTTGATGGACCTTCTCGGTCTCTACATCTCCATCCCGTTCTGCCGCTCGAAGTGTACCTACTGCAACTTCGCCTCGGGAGTTTTCCCGTCCAGCTACTTCCCGCGTTACATCGAGCGGCTTGAGCAGGATCTCCGCGGCATGCGCCCGCTTGCGGAGCAGTGGAACGCGTCCCTGCCCGAACGCATCGACTCCATCTACCTCGGCGGCGGAACTCCATCCCTGCTTCCCGCCCCGCTCCTCGAGCGACTCTTCGCCGCCATCCGCACCGAATTCGCCGTCGTCCCAGACGCCGAAATCACAGTCGAATGCGCCCCCGGCCAGCTTGAAGATGCGACTCTCGCCGCCATGGCCCACTGCGGCGTCAACCGCATCAGCTTCGGAGTCCAGTCCTTCATAGACGAAGAGGCGAAGCACTCCGGCCGCCTGCACACACGCGAAATCGCCCTTCGCGACGTAGTCCGGGTTCGCGCCGCAGGAATCCGCCGCGTAAACCTGGACCTCATCGCCGGGCTTCCCGGCCAGACTCTCGCCACATGGCGCGAGTCCCTGCACGTCCTGCGCGATACCGCACCCGACCACGCCAGCATCTACATCCTCGAAGTCGATGACGACTCCCGCCTCGGTCGCGAACTTGGCGCCGGCGGCCTCAAGTACTACGCTCCGCAGGTCCCTCCGGATGACGCCATCGCCGAAATGTACTCCGAAGCCGTAGATTTCCTCGCCGCCAACGCGCTGCCACAATATGAAATCTCCAACTTCGCCGCTCCCGCTTCCGAGTCGAGCCACAATCTCAAGTATTGGCTCCGCCATCCCTACCTCGGCCTCGGCCTCGACGCCCACTCCATGCTGCGCGATCGCGAAGGCCACGCCCTCCGCTTCGCTACAACCGACGAACTCAATCCTTTCCTCAAATCGCCCGGCTGGTCCACGCCGCAGCGCCTAACCCCCTCTGAAGAACTCGAAGAAGCATGGTTCCTCGGCCTCCGCCTCAACTCCGGCGTAAGCCTCAACGCGCTCCACGCCGAATTCAGCAGGGAAGCCGTCAACGCCTTCGCGCCCGTCCTCTCCGACCTCGCCTCCGACGGCCTCATCGAGCACGCCGCCGACCGCATCCGCCTTACTCCGCAAGGCCGCCTGCTCTCCAACGAAGTCTTCTCGCGTTTCCTCGGCGAACCAATCCCCGCCTAAAATCAAACGCATGGCTCCTGACCTCGCGCCCCGTGACCTCGCGCTCATCGATCTCCGCAGCGATACCGTGACCAAACCCACTCCCGCCATGCGCGCCGCCATGGCCGCCGCCGAAGTAGGCGATGATGTCTACGCCGAAGATCCCACCGTCAACAAACTCGAATCTCGCGCCGCCGAAATCTTCGCGCGCGAAGCCGCCATTTTCGTTCCCACCGGAACCATGGGCAACCAGATCGCCATCCACCTTCACACCCATCCGGGCCAGGAGATCGTCTGCGAATCGCGCGCCCACATTCTCGACTGGGAAATGGCCATGATGTCCGCCTTCTCCGGGTGTCTTCCGCGCACCGTCGCGGGCGAGCGCGGCATCCTCACCTGGGATCGCATCAAGTCTGCACTCGCGCCCAAAACCTACTACCGCGCCACCACCGGCCTCATCGCGCTCGAAAACTCACACAACATGGCCGGAGGTACCGTCACCCCGCTGGATGTCTACGACGAAATTTGGGCCGGAGCATGTGACGCCGGACTTCCCACCCATCTCGACGGCGCGCGCATCTTCAATGCCTCCGTCGCGCTCGGCACGGGTGTGGCCGAGCTGACCGCTGGCTTCTCCAGCGTCATGTTCTGCCTCTCCAAGGGGCTCTGCGCACCCGTCGGATCCATGCTCGTCGGCAGCCGCAAATTCATCGAGCGCGCACGCTCCGTCCGCAAAATGCTTGGCGGAGGCATGCGTCAGGCGGGCGTCCTCGCCGCCGCCGGGCTCATCGCCCTCGAAGAGATGCCGAAGCGCCTCGGTGAAGATCACGCCAACGCAAAGTTGCTCGCAACACGCCTGGCCGCAGTCCCGCAGGTCGAGATCGACCCCGTCACTGTCCAGACCAACATCGTCATCTTCAAAGCTCGCGGCGTTACAGACATCGCCCCCTTGCTCGCAGCCTTGAAGCGCCGTGGAGTCCTCGCCGGAGCTGCCGCCTCCGACCAGATCCGCTTTGTCACCCACAATGACGTGGACCGCTCCGCGTGCGAACGCGCAGCCGAAGCTATGTCAGAGGTCCTCGCAACAAGTCGCTGAAACGGCCCCCTCCGCCGGGATGGACGAGCGCCCGTGCAACCGTGTACATTGGCGCCAGACGCCCTTTGGAAATTTTCAGCAGGCGGCGTTCACGTCAGAAGAGAAGGCAGATTACCGCACAGTGAACCCCATCAAACCGACGACCTCGAACTCTTCTCCGCAATCAGGCACAACCGGACCCCATCCCAAAGCCGCTGCTGTCTTCACCTGCCTCCTCGGAGGCCTGGCCGGTCTAATGTTCGGCCTCGACATAGGCGTCATCTCCGGTGCCCAGCAATTCATTCAGCACGACTTCCGCATTTCCGACACCGTGCTCGAACACATCGTCAGTTGGATGATGCTCGGAGCCGCCGCTGGCGCTATCTTTGCCGGATGGCTCTCCTCGGCCCTTGGCCGCAAAAAATCCTTGCTCTGGGGCTCCCTGATCTTCGTTCTCGCCTCCGTCATGTGCGGAGTGTCCAACTCGGTCAACGTTCTGCTCATCGGCCGTCTCATTCTCGGCGTCTCCATCGGCATCCTGTCCTTCACCGCGCCCCTCTATCTCGCGGAAATTGCTCCGGAAAACATTCGCGGCGCCATGGTCTCCATCTATCAATTGATGATCACCATCGGCATCTTCGTCGCCTTCCTGTCCGACACTGCCTTCAGCTACTCCGGTAACTGGCACTGGATGCTCGGCGTCATTGCCATCCCGGGCGCGATCTTCTTCTTCGGCATCTTCGGCCTGCCCGAAAGCCCGCGCTGGCTCATGATGCGCGGTCACAATGACCAGGCCACGAAAGTCCTTACCAGGCTGCGCGGCAACCCTGAAGTAGTCCGCCGCGAAGAGGAAGAGATCGCCGAGCAACTCCGCATTCCGCAGCGCGGCTGGCATATGTTTCTTGAGAACAAAAATTTCCGCCGCTCCGTCGGCCTCGGAATCCTGCTCCAGATCGTGCAGCAGTTCACCGGCATGAACGTCGTCATGTACTACGCGCCGCGCATTTTTCAGGACATGGGCTACCACACATCCGCGCAACTCTGGTTCACCGCTGTCGTTGGCCTCGTCAATGTGCTCGCCACGCTCATTGCCATCTTCCTCGTCGACAAGTGGGGACGCAAGCCCATCCTCTATACCGGCTTCGCCATCATGGCCATCGGCCTCGGCGTCGTAGGAACCATGATGAATCTCGGCATCGCGACACAGCCCGAACGGCTCTTCAGCGTGGCCATGCTGCTCGTCTTCATCGTCGGCTTCGCCATGTCCGCCGGCCCGCTCATCTGGATCCTCTGCTCCGAGGTCCAGCCCATTAAGGGCCGCGACTTCGGCATTGCCGTTTCCACCCTCACAAACTGGGTCGCCAATTTCGTCGTCGGATTCACGTTCCTCTCCCTGCTCAACAACTTCGGCCACGCACAAACCTTCTGGCTCTATAGCGGATTCAACGTCCTGTTCCTCTTCTTCACATTCTTCCTCGTGCCGGAAACCAAAAACATCACCCTCGAACACATCGAGCGCAACCTCATGGCCGGCAAACCTCTCCGCAAGATCGGTCTATAGCGAAGTAGCGATCCGCTATCAAGATCCGAGTGGCCCGTATTGGTTTGGATGGAAGCGCGTTTTGCTGGCATGAGATTTACTCACGCTTTGTATCAGGGCACGGCTTTAGTGCTTGCTGAAAAAACTCAGTTTTGTATCAGGGCTCGGCTTCAGCCGAGCCGTAACGGATTCAAAATGAGTCGGGCTTTAGCCCCTGCGCGTTCCTCCTCGCCTCAAAGGACTCTCTTTCAGCAAGATTTTCAACCGTGCGCAATTGGCCTCAAGTGAGCGGGCTTCAGCCCGTGAGGGAAGTGCTTTTCTTTCCTTTCCACTTTCCACTTTCCCCTTTACTACCCCCTCATCCCTGCACCCGAGCATTCAGGGTGCCCGCACTGGCACGTCAGCTCCATCATGCCTCTCGACGATTCGCACTTCTGGCTGCAATATTTCTGACCTGCCGCAACCTGGCAGTTGCAGGCCGGATGCGCACACTTCTTCGTTCCGGACATAAGTCAAGCCTCCTCGTCCTCTATCGGACTTGGATGCCGCCTTCCGCCACAGGGCCAACTTTGGCTTTACTTGCACTGCACTCCCTTCATTCGCTTAAAGAACCAAACAACCGCACGGGCCCACAAATAATTTTTATGCAGCCGAGCAATCGTTCTCATCTTCATCTCTCGTGAACATTCGGACGATAAACTGAAGATGGGATGAAGCATCGCACAATTGAGCACTATGAGCTGGTACGCAAGCTGGGCGCGGGTGGGAGCGGAGTCGTTTATTACGCCAATGACACATTGCTCATGCGCCCCGTGGTGCTCAAAATTCTGCGCCGCGGCGTGCTCACTGCCGAGCAAATGCGCAAAACCGTGCTGCGCGAAGCGCGCATGGCTTCCGCCATCGAGCACCCCAACGTCTGCGCCATTTACGAAATCGGCGAAGAGGGCGACGAAGCCTACATCGTCATGCAGTACGTTCCCGGTCAGTCGCTCGACAAGCTCATCACCGCGGGACCTTCAAATCTTCAACTCATTCTTTCTGTCGGCATTCAAATTGCCGACGGACTCAACGCCGCACACTCGCTCGGTATCTTCCATCGCGACCTCAAGCCCGCGAACGTCGTCCTCACTGACGGCGGCCTCGCCAAAATTCTCGACTTCGGTCTCGCCCGCCGGCTCAATCCCGAAGAGGCCGAGTTCGATCCTTCCAACCCCTCGCAGCGCAAAGCGGGCCCGGTCCCTGCGGCCTATACCGCTCGTGGCGGAACCATCCCCTACATGGCTCCCGAGCAGTTCGTCACCGGGCAGAGCAGTGTGCAGAGCGACCTCTGGGCGCTCGGCGTCATTCTCTACGAACTGGTCAGTGCGCGCCATCCATTCTCGCGCCCCGGCTTTGATGAATTTCAGACCATCCGCGCTATTCAATATGCTGACCCCACTTCGCTCAATACCCCACCGGAATTGAGCTCGCTCGTCCTCAAGCTCCTCGCCAAAAATCCCGCCGAGCGCTACGCCAGCGCGGCAGCGGTGCGGGAAGCGCTCAAGACCATCATGAAGGCGTCGCAGATCGAAACCGGAATCATCCCCGGCGACGCCGGAGCCACGTTGCTTCCGCCCTCCGCGGCCGAACAGGAAAAGCGCGCCACCGGCCTGCTCTCCATGCTCGCCGAGCGCTTCCGTGACTCTGACACCAAAGCACAGGAGAACACCATCCTCGTTCTCCCATTCCAAAACTTCGGCGCATCGGAAACAGCGCCGCTTTACGGATTCGCTCTCGCTGACGCCATCGCCACTCGCATCGCGCGCATGTCATCGCTCGTCGTCCGCCCCTCGAGCGCGCTCATGAATACGTCCGTCGCGCACATGGACCCGCTCGCCATCGGCCACAAGCTGCTCGTCGAGTGGGTGCTTGCTGGCAACTTTCTGCGCTCCGACAAAGGCTTCGACCTCAACTGGCAACTGCTCAATGTGCCCGGCGAAAGCGTTCGCGCTGGAGGAGCCATCAGCGTGCCGTCATTCGATCTCATCTCTGTGCAGGCTGAAATCTGCGACGAAGTCTTCGCGTCCCTGCAAGGCCTCGGCCACCTCCGCCAATGGCCCGAGCGCGGAATGGCACGCAAGGAGCCGCTCGCCGAGGAGCTTTCGGAAGAATACCTCCAGGCCCGCGCCGTCCTCTCTGCCTTCATGCAGCGCACCGGGAGCCGTGCCGACCTCGACCACGCCCGCGAGCTTTTCGATCGCGTCCTCGAGCGCGAAACTGAATTCGCTCCCGCTTGGAGCGGCCTGGGCATCGCGCACCTTCAGTATGTCCGCCACGGCTTCGGCGGACGCATGCATGTCATGGCGGCGCGCCGCGCACTTGACCACGCCCTCGAGCTCGATCCCGGTTCGGTTGAGGCCAATCTCTATCGCATTTACATGCTGCTTTCACGTGGAGAAAAGGAGAGCGCTCGCCACGGCATCGAAAACCTGCTGCGCACGGCGCCCAACGACTGGAACGTCCACACCATCGCTGGACTCACCCTCCGCCTCGACGGCATGTATGACGAAGCCCTCGACCAGTTCAACAGCGCGCTCCGTCTCAATCCCTCCAACGCGCCCACCATTTACAACCACCGCGCCCGCGTCTACCACTACCAGAACCAGCTCGAACTCGCCGAAGACGAACTGGAAAAAGGCCTCACCCTCGAGCCGAAACACCCCTTCCTCCGCACCTCGCTTGCATATCAGCGCATGCGCCAGGGCGACCTCGCTGAGGCCATCCGCATCCTCGAAGAAGTCATACGCGACGACGACCGCCTGCGCATCGCCTATCCCACCCTCGCCATGTGCTACGCGCAGGCCGGAGACCGCAAGCGCGCCGCGTCGCTCATCGAAGAGGACTCCATGGCCGCAGCCGAGGCCGACAGCGAAATGGCCTACCGACTCGCCACCTACTTCGCCGTCGACGGAGACGAAAGTGAAGCCCTCCACTGGCTGCGCCGCGCCATCTACCTCGGCAACGAGAACTATCCGTGGTTCTCCATTAACCCTGCCTGGAGCCGTGTCCGCGGCCACGCCGACTTCGAGCGCATCCTCGAAGACCTCAAGAAAAGCTTCCGCCGCAACCAGAAGAACTGGACGCGTCTCCTCGCTGCGAAAGCCTGAGCCGCCGCACCAACTTCACCTGAAGTTTTCCCGTCAATTGATATGCTGGTTTCGCTGAACGAAATCGGTCCCAAGGAGACAGCCTGGTCTTGCAGCGGCACAAATTCCCCTATCGCCACTTCCTCGCAGCCGCTCTCTTCGCGCTGCTCTGCTTCACCGGCAGCCTTCTCCACGCCCAGGACAATTACGAAATCCAGGTCTACGGCTCAGACACCGTCGCCCCCCGCACCACCATGGTCGAGTTGCACAGCAACTTTACCGTCGATGGCTCAAAGCCTCTCCCCGGTTCGCCCTACACCGCCGACCGCGAGTACCCCACAAACCACGCCGAGCATGAGACCGTCGAAATCACGCAGGGAGTCAACAAATGGTCCGAGGTTGGCTTCTACATCTTCACCAGCGCCCGCGAAGGACAGGGATGGCAGTGGGTCGGCGACCACATTCGCCCGCGCGTGCGTGTTCCCGATAGCTGGCACTGGCCAGTCGGCGTCAGCCTTTCCACTGAAGTCGGCTATCAGCGCCGCAAATTCTCCCCCGACACCTGGACCTGGGAGATCCGCCCCATCGTCGACAAGCAATCCGGTCCCTGGTACTGGGCGATCAACCCCGCCCTCGAGCGCTCCTTCCATGGCGAAAGCGTGCCCGACGGAGTGGAGTTTTCCCCTGACGCCAAATTCAGCTACAACTTCAACAAATACGTCGCCGGCGGACTCGAATACTACGGCGCCTTCGGACGCCTCGGTGATTTCGCGTCCCTGCACGATCAGGAGCAGCAATTCTTCCCAGCCATCGACCTGAACGTCTCGCCCGCCTGGGAAATCAACTTCGGCGTAGGCTGGGGAGTCACCGCCGGCACCGACCACCTCATCGTCAAGGGCATCCTCGGCCGCCGCTTCGACTGGCCGCATCGGCTCCCGCTAGGCTAAACCGACTGATAACCTCCAGTTCTGTTTACTCCTATCTAACGTTGAGGGTACTTTGGACATAGCCCATCCGTAATCACGGACATAGCGCCCCCCGCTTCTGAAGATTTTCCTTGCTTCCCATCCAATTTCCTGCCATAACTTGTCCACCCATTTTTCTCTGTCAAAGTGGAGTGCAGGCAGTTTGGTTGGGAGCAGTGCATGAAAGAGACGGGTGTAGTGAAGTGGTTTAACGGGGCCAAGGGCTACGGATTTATTCAGCGTTCGACCGGCGAAGACGTGTTCGTGCACTTCTCAGCCATTCAGGACAACGGATACAAAACCCTCAATGAGGGCGAAGGCGTCAGCTTCGAGTGCCAGCAGGGACCGAAGGGTTTGAGTGCCGTGAATGTAACGCGCGGCGCGGCGTAAGCCAGTAGACATCCTGGAACCAAAAAATAAAAAGAGCTCCGGCGGCGGCAAAACCTTTTGCCGCCCTCGCGGCCTCATGCCGCGCACCCGCTACGCGCGCTAAAGCATTGCCGGATTTGATGGATCACGACTGAATTGTCATCCCGACCGAAGTCATTGCAAAGCAATGACGCAGTGGAGGGACCCGCACCTTTGTTGGGGCCGGCTAAGCTTCTTCCGCGTCAACCCGATTCTTCTGCGGCCGCAACAGCGGGAACAGAATCACGTCCCGAATCGACTTCGCTCCGGTCAGCACCATCGTGAGCCGGTCAATGCCAATCCCTTCGCCGCCCGTCGGGGGAAGCCCATACGCCAGCGCGCGCACATAGTCCTCGTCCATCTGGTGAGCCTCCTCGTCGCCGCGCTCGCGCTCGGCCAACTGCTGCTCAAAGCGCTTGCGCTGCTCCTCAGGATCGTTCAACTCGCTGAACGCATTCCCCAGCTCAAACCCACCAATGTAAAACTCAAACCGCTCCACCCAATCCGGCTCATCCGGCTTCTGCTTCGAAAGCGGCGATACCGCAAGAGGGAAATCATAGATGATCGTCGGCTGGATGAGGTGCTCCTCTGCCACTGCCTCGAAGATCGTCGCAATTGTCGCTCCTCGAGGCTCGCCCGCCTTGAACTCGACCTGATGATGCGCCCCGCGCAGGCGCTCAATCAGCGCGGCAACCCCGGCGTCACTCGCGAAGTCCTGCATCGTCGGCTTGGCCCCGCCATTCTCCGGCCAGAACTCAACAATCGCCTCGCGCATTGAGAAGCGCCGCCACTTGCCCAAATCAATCTCAACATCGTTGAAGTTCGTCCTCAGCGTTCCATTCACTTCCATCGCGACAAACTTGATCAGCTCTTCCGTCAGGTTCATCAGGTCGTGGTAATTCGCGTACGCTTGGTAGAACTCCAGCATCGTGAATTCCGGATTGTGCTGCGTCGATATGCCCTCGTTCCTGAAGTTCCGATTAATTTCATACACGCGGTCGATGCCGCCCACCACCAGCCGCTTCAGGTAAAGCTCCGGAGCGATGCGCAAAAACAAATCCAGGTCCAGCGCGTTGTGGTGCGTCGTGAAAGGCTTCGCCGCCGCGCCTCCCGCAATCGGCTGCATCATCGGAGTCTCGACTTCAACGTATCCGCGCTCGTCAAAGTATTTCCTAATCGCCGCCAGCACCTTCGCGCGCTTCACAAACACATCGCGCACATTAATCTCCGCCGCCGAACCCTCATTCAGCGCGGTGTTCATAAACAAATCCACATACCGCTGCCGATACCGCAACTCCACATCCGCCAGTCCGTGGTACTTCTCCGGAAGCGCCAGCATCGCCTTCGCCAGGAAAGTAATCGTCTCCACATGCACCGAAAGCTCGCCCGTCCTCGTGCGAAACAAGTAGCCCGTCACGCCGACGTGGTCGCCAATGTCCAGCAGCTTGTACAGCTCAAATCCCTCGTCGCCCACCGCATCCTTGCGGACATAAATCTGCAACCGCACGCCGTTCTGCTGCAACTGCGCAAACCCCGCCTTGCCTTGCGCGCGAATCGCCATTATGCGTCCCGCAACGGCAACCTCCCGCCGCGGCGCCTCAAGTTCTTCCGCCGTCGAAATGTCATACCGGCTGCGAATCTCCCCCAGCGCATGGCTCGCCGCAAACGAATTGGGATAGGCGCGCTGCCCCAGCGCCTCAATCTGCTTCAGCTTTTCCTGGCGGAGCGCGAACAGGTTGCGCTCAAAGTCTGACTCGAACACGTGGCTTCCTTAATCAATGGACTCGACAGTTGCGGAACCTCAGAGAATTTTGAAGGGGACGGGCTTCAGCCCGTCCATTAGGCTCATTCGAAATGAAGGGGCTTTAGCCCCTGAGGGAAATCTGTTGTACCGAGTCCTCCGCAACCTTCCAGCCCAGTATAGCGTTCAACATCCGCGCGCCCATAGTGTATAAAGGCCAGAACCATGTCCGAGCAGGAACCCAAACCGGAGAAACCAGCTGACACCCGCAGCGAGAACATGAAGCTGATCATCCGCGCCGAGCGGCTCACCCAGATCGCCTTCGTCCTGCCCGCCGCCGTCCTCATCGGCTGGGGAATCGGCGTGCTTCTCGACAAATGGCTGCACCAGAACTGGATCTACATCGTCGGCCTGATCCTCGGAGCCGCCGCCGGCCTCACCGAAGCCGTCCGCCAGGCCCTGAAAGAGGACTAGACGTCCATTCACATATCGCGGTCGATGGGTTACGCCGCGGCAGGCGGTCCGAACCAGGTAGTTAGCGCGTCAGCAATATCCGGTTGGGTCCGGTCTCCCACCCAGGCAACGTATCCATCGGGGCGGATCAGTAAGGCGGCGGGAGCGGTGACCGCACCAAGCGCCGGGAGCTCCCATTTACCGGCATACCTTACGTTGAAAAGCCGGACCCGATCTGCCCATCGCGTAATGTCGACTCCGCCGGGCTCGCCGAAGTTGAGCAGAACCGGCCGCGCAGCGTGCAGCAGGCTGAAGACCCGAACCGGGCCGTCGTCGGTAACCAGGTCGAGATCGGGCATGCGGCGTCCCAGCAGCGGATGCCCCTCTCCGAGGTCGTAATGAATGTCCAGTCCAGATATCATCGCAGCGAATCGTCGACGCGGTTCGTCCATGCCGAGCAGTTCGGCAATCGTGTCGCGCAGTGCCTTCGTCCGATCGTCTTCGCGGCGAAGAACGATTGACGCCATCGTGTTGCGCAACACACGCGCGCCAATCGGGTGGCGCTCGGCCTGATAGGTATCCAGCAGGCTTTCCTGCGAGTTGCGCTTAACCACCTGGGCCAGCTTCCAACCGAGGTTCACAGCGTCCTGCACGCCGATGTTGAGACCCTGTCCGCCGTCCGGCGGATGCACGTGTGCGGCGTCGCCGGCAATCAGTACCCGCCCCTTGCGGTAGGTCGCGGCCTGCCGCGCTGCATCTGTGAACCGGGAGATGAAGACAGGGCTATGGATCCCGTAGTCCGTCCCACATGCTGCGATGAGAGCTTCGCTCAGATCGCCCAGTGTGGGTTCGGTCGCGGGGCCAACCTGTTGTTCGGTTACCATCACCCCTATCGGTCCCCGATCCGCGTAGACTACCTTGCCGTCGACGATCTGGTATTCCTTCCTGCCGAAGGAATGAACGCCAAAGGCGTTGCGATGAATGCCGAACTCCGGCTTCTCGGCCATCTCCACCTCGGCGATCAGGCTGCTCGTTGTCGCATCCGATCCGGGGAACGCGATGCCGGCTGCCTTGCGGACCAGGCTGCGGCCGCCGTCACACCCAACGAGATATTCTGTCCGCAGCGATTCGCCATCGGACAGCTCGACGTCAACCACCGCATCGTCCTGCGCGAAACCTGTCACCTCACGCCCGCGATAGATCGGCACCCCCAGCTCGCCGACCCACCCCGCGAGTATGCGCTCAATGTGGTTCTGCCGCAGCCCGAGCCCGTAATTGTGCCGGGTAGGAAAGTCGCTGATGTCCAGCCGCACTCCGGCAAAGCCCGCCACCTGAGCCATCTGTCCCTCCGAGAGGAACCGGTCAGCAATTCCGCGCTGGTCGAGGACCTCGATGGTGCGGGCATGCAGGCCGCCGGCGCGCCAGCCTGTCAGGTCCTGACTGGCGCGCCGTTCGACGATGGCGACATCGACTCCGGCGAGTGCCAGTTCGCCCGCCAGCATCAACCCCGTCGGGCCCCCTCCTGCAATCACTACCACATGCTCTTTCATCGTGCCTCCCAATGCAGGTTCTTGTGCGTCAGTAGACGATGATGGAGCAAACCCCGGCCCTTGCCGCAAGCCCCGTGGTTCGTAATAATCTAAAGATGGGAGGAGAATTATTCTCCCCACACAGTCGCCTTACGAAAAGTCGTCAGATGCCCGTGCGTTATCCGACTGATGACCAGCGCGAGCGCCCCACATCTCGAAGAGATGTGGGATGAAGCTCTCTAGCCTTCGCAAAGCGAAGCGAGCTCATCGGTCCTTCGGAGGCTGGCAGTACATATTCAGCACTTTCTGTCCGGCCGGATGCAGCGCGTTGACCTCACGATAATCCGGGTAGCACGAAGCTGCAGCGTTTACCGTTGATATCCTTTGATCGTTATGAGCGGTCATTTCGTCGCGAGTCGCGTCATTGCCGCTTGCCATCTCGCTGACCCGCTCACCAGCTGATTCGCTAACCTCCTGAGCAGTTGGCTCACTCACTTGCTCGCTCGCCGCATCAACCAGCGACCCCGACTTGCCAAGATTTCTGTCCATGGACCGCAACATGCGCAGCATCAGGTCGGCGGCCCGCTTCTCCACTCGCTGCTCATTGAGGGCCTGCAGCAGCAGAAAATAATTGATCTGTATGGCCACGCGGTCCTCAGGAAATACAAAGGGGATGGGAGTGAAGCTGCCATACGAAACCTGATCCAGTGGCCTCGCCTTGCCCAGCGCCGACTTCACCGCCGAGTGGTGAAAGCACAACTCAGTCCCTTTCACAGCAGGAGAACCGCAGCGGGTTCCGTTCATCTTCATGTGTGTGCAAAGCGGCGCGGGCGACGAATTCATAATTGCCTCCAAAAGCAAAAGGCGCAGCTCATTTGGCTGCGCCTTCGCGAGAGTTTTTCCTCTCTATTTCAGAATAGCAATTCCACAAAACTCACCGGACATCCACAATCCCTTCACCATCAATAACTTACCGCCATCGCCTCTTGACAGCATCCAGCCTGTGGAAAACCCCCAAAGCCCCGGTCCATCCGCTAAACCCCGCATTTTCTATATCTTACCAAGCTGCCCCTTTATTTTCTATATTTTACGGAAATCGGCGCGCTTTGCCGCCACCCGCCCCATAGCGAACCGCCCTTTAGCGAACCCCAGCTACCCGCTACTCAGCCGCCTCCGGTACTCTCACCCTATGGACACCCCGCGCATCATGGGACTCGACGTCGGCG
>DASZAG010000133.1:0-15678 GCA_035945555.1 Acidobacteriaceae bacterium | reverse complement strand
GCTGGAATGGTTCCTGCACCGATAGGCACCCGAGATCGCTCAGAGCCTTGCACAGGAAACGGGAATACATCAGGTGCAAGATGGCGTGTTCGATACCGCCGATGTATTGGTCGACCGGCATCCACGTGCCGACGGCCTGCTCGCTCCACGGCGCCTGCGTATTGTGCGGGTCGCAGTAGCGCAGGTAGTACCAGGAGGAGTCGACGAAGGTGTCCATGGTGTCGGTTTCGCGGCGCGCGGGGCCTCCACATTTGGGGCAGGTCGCGTTCACGAAATCCGCCATCTTGCCGAGTGGTGAGCCGCCCTGCTGGGTGATCTCGACGTTCTCCGGCAGCAGCACGGGAAGCTGTGAATCAGGCACGGGAACGATGCCGTCTTTTTCGCAGTAGAGCATGGGGATGGGTGTGCCCCAGTAGCGCTGACGGCTGATGCCCCAATCTTTCAAGCGATAGGTGACGGTTGCTTTACCGAAGCCGTGCTGCGCTGCGTAAGCGGTCATGCGCTGCAGAGCCTCTTCGTTGCCGAGCGTGTCAAACGGGCCGGAGTTGATGAGCAGGCTGTCTTCCAAGGTGTAAGGAAGGGCGGGTTCTTTGTCACCCTCGGGCTCGCCTTCAGGACGGCGCGGCAGTACGACGACGCGAATTTCCAACCCATATTTTTTGGCGAATTCGTAGTCGCGTTCGTCATGTGCCGGCACGGACATGATGGCTCCGGTGCCGTAGTCGAGCAGGATGTAATTGGCGACCCAGATAGGGAGGCGCTCGTTGTTGAACGGGTTGACGGCGTAATGGCCGGTGAAGACGCCATGCTTTTCGATCGCACCTACGTCGCCGGCTTCGCGCGCGGCCTTTTGCTGGTCGAGCAAAGATGCTACTTCGTCAGCGAGTTTGGAGTTGTCAGCAGCGAACTCCTTAACCAGAGGGTGTTCAGGCGCAAGCTGGATGCTGGTGGCGCCATAGATGGTGTCGATGCGGGTGGTGAAGACAGCGATTTTCTTCGGCAGCGTGGCGGCTGCGTCCCGCGCGGGCAGCACGGCGGTGCCGGCGTGGCGCCTGGGGTGCTCGTCGCCATTCTCGTGGTCTTCTACCGCGAACTCGACTTCGGCGCCTTCGCTGCGGCCGATCCAATTGCGCTGCATGGTGCGGACTTTTTCCGGCCATCCATCAAGCTTGCTCAGGTCATCGAGCAATTCCTGCGCGTAGCTTGTAATGCGCAGAAACCACTGTTCGAGATCACGCTGCTCCACCAGAGTGTCTTCGTGCCGCCAGCAGCGGCCGTCCACAACCTGCTCGTTGGCGAGAACGGTGCAACACTCGGGGCACCAGTTCACCTTGCTCTTTTTTCGGTAGGCAAGGCCGCGCTCGAACATGCGAATGAAGAACCACTGGTTCCAGCGGTAATACTCGGGCAGGCAGGTCGTTACCTCGTTGCGCCAGTCATAGGCCAGGCCCAGGCGGTTCATTTGCCGCTTCATGGCGGCGATGTTCTGGAGCGTCCACTGGCGCGGCGGCGTGTTGTTTTTGAGGGCGGCATTTTCTGCCGGAAGACCGAAAGCGTCCCAGCCCATAGGGTGCAGCACGTTGTAGCCCTGCATCCACATGTAGCGAGCGAGCGCGTCGCCAATGGAGTAATTGCGCACATGGCCCATGTGGAGCTGGCCCGAAGGGTAGGGCAGCATTTCCAGCACGTAGTATTTTTTCTTGCCGCTGGAGGCGGGTTCAGCGCCGTATAGATCAGGCTGCTGCTCCCATCGCGCAGCCCAGCGCGGCTCAATCTCTGACGGCGTGTAGCGCGCCTCGTGATGTGCTGGCAAAGACGGCTCCGCCGGGGCCGCCTGAGCGGCTGGAACACTCTGTTTGCTCGTGGACATAATCAAATTTGATTGTAAATGTCGACGCCACAATACTGCTGGTCTGTCTGGCCGCGTGGGACAGGGCGGGAACGAGATAAAACGATTCACATCAATGGATTTGATTTAGCCAGTCGTTCTGCCGCGGTGCCGCTGGATGATAGGATGGGTGCCATTGCGGAGGTTGTTGTTGATGAAGCGCTCTCTCCTGTTCCCCCTCATACTCGCTCTCTCCAGCCTTGTACCGTTATCCGCGCAGCAGACATACAAGTATCCATTCCAGAATCCGAATCTCTCGCCGGACAAGCGGATCGACAACATTCTTTCGCTCATGACGATTGATGAAAAGATCGATTGCCTCGGAGTGCCGACGGGTGTGCCGCGGCTGGGGATTCCGAGCTTCGGCGGGTCGGAGGGAATTCACGGCGTGGTGCAGCGTGGCAACGAGGAGCGCCACCGGACGGAGATCACTACGACGCAATTTCCGCAGCCTCCGGGCATGGGAGCAACATGGGACCCTGCGCTTGTGCGCGAGGCGGCGGACGTGGAGAGTCGCGAGGCGCGCTTTATTTCGCAAACGCCGAAATACCACCGCAGCATTCTGATGCTGTGGGGGCCGCAACTGAATCTTGCTCGCGATCCGCGCTGGGGAAGACTTGAAGAAGTTTACGGGGAGGACCCGTTTTTTGACGGCACGATGGGAGTAGCGTTCATCCATGGCCTGCAAGGCGATAACCCCAGGTACTGGCAGGCCGCCTCGCTCATGAAGCACTTCCAGGGCTACAGCATGGAACAGGGCCGTACCGGCGAGTATGTCAACTTCGACGCGCGAAATTTCTGGGAGTATTACTCTGTCCCGTTCCGCATGGGCTTTTTGCAGGGAGGAAGCAAGGGCGTCATGGCGTCCTACAACGCATGGAATGGCAAGCCCATGGCGATCAATCCCATTCTGCGCAGCCTGGTGATCGACAAATGGGGTGCGGATGTAGTTTCGAGCGATGGCGGCGCTGTCACCGATCTGGTGAAGTATTTCAAGCTTTTTCCCACGCAGCAGCAGGCCGTCGTTGCTTGCCTCAAAGCGGGGATCAACCAGTTTCTCGACCAGTACAAAGACCAGACCAAGGCTGCTCTCAAAGACGGGCAGATTACTGAGGCCGAAATCGATGCGCTGCTGCGGCCCAAATTTCGCGTGACGTTGAAACTGGGATTGCTTGATCCGCCGCAGATGGTGCCATATTCGTCTATTAAGGATTCGCCCGAGCCGTGGGAGACCAACCAGGATCGCAAGGTCTCATTGAAAATGGCACTCGAGTCGGTTGTACTGCTCAAGAACGACGATAACTTCCTGCCGCTCAAGAAGAACATCAAGACTATCGCGCTCATTGGTCCGCTGGCCGCTCATGTGCATTGGGACTGGTACGGAGGTATTCCACCCTATGGGGTCACGCTGCTGGATGGGCTCCAGACTGAGCTTGGCTCCGATGTGGATGTGAACTACGTTGCCAACAACAACAATGATGCAGCCGTGAAGGTTGCTCGCGCTTCTGACGTGGCGATCGTTGTGGTGGGGAATGATCCGACATGCGGCCCGGACATGGCCCATGTATGGCTACCCGATGCCTCGACCAAGCCCTGCCCCTATCCAAGTGAAGGCCGCGAAGGACGCGACCGCACCAGCATCACACTGGAAGACGAAGCGCTGGTAAAACAGGTCTATGCCGCGAATCCCAAGACTGTGATGATCCTGGTGTCGAGCTTCCCGTACGCCATCAACTGGTCGGAGGCGCATGTACCGGCGATTCTGCACATGGCGCATTCTTCCCAGGATGAAGGCACCGCGCTGGCGGAAGTCATTTTCGGAGACTATAACCCGGGCGGGCACCTTGTGGAAACCTGGCCCGTCTCGCTCGATCAGGAACCGCCGATGGATGACTACAACATTCGTGACGGGCGAACTTACATGTACTTCAAGGGCAAGCCGCTCTATCCCTTTGGATACGGCCTGAGCTACACCAGGTTTCGCTTTTCGAACATGAAGACGAGCACGTCCAGCATCGAGAAGGATGGCTCCATTACGGTGAGCGCAGACGTGACCAATACCGGCGACCGCGAAGGAGACGCTGTGGCGCAACTTTATGTGGCGTATCCAAAATCGAGAGTGGAGCGTCCGCACGAGGAACTGGAGGGCTTCCAGCGTGTAAGCCTTGCGCCGGGCGAGACAAAGACGGTGACTATTCCGTTGAAAGCCTCGCAACTGGCTTATTGGGATGTGGGGCAAGGCAGCTTTGTTGTTGAGAGCGAGCCCGTAAAGCTGATGATTGGCGACTCTTCCGCAGATATCAAGCTGGCGAAGACAATTCCTGTAATGTAGCAGCTCGGTAGAGCGGAGCGGCCCGCGCAACTCCGCGCTTGCGCCCACCCATCTTAATGAGTGGTACGGGCTTGGTGCGCAAACAGCCTTGAGTTGTGGAGTCGCCGGTGAAGAAGACTGCTTCAGCGATCACTGTGCTGATAGTCCTGGCCATGAGCGCAACGGTCGTTCTCCAGGGACAAGAGAACACCAGCGCAAGTCCGCAGCCGCGCGCCGCTGGAAGCACAGAGCAAACCACCATGCCCGCTGCGTCACCGGCTCCGGCAGATGACGCGAAGCATGCTCCGGCGACACCGATCGACAAGCAGAAGGCGGTCCTGGGCGGAGCGGTGTGGAATCCGCAATGGGATCTGATTGTGGAGGACGCGCTGCCGCCGTCAATGCTCTCGCACGATCTGCCGCATGACGTGCGCCGATTTTGCCCACGCTTCTACCGCATGACGGACGCAGAGAAGCGCGCCTTCTGGGCATATTTCTTCCAGGCGCTGGCGGGAGCAGAGGCCGGTTTGAATCCTACCTCGCATGTGCGGCATAAGCACGCGCTGGTTCCAGTAGACGGCGTGACGCACCTGCCCCTGCACTGCGAAGGGTTATTGCAACTTGCCTATGAAGATGCGCGGCGTTATGGGTGCGACTTCGACTGGGCAGCGGACAAGGGCCTACCTGCGGGCGATCCGAACCGCACAATCCTGCAGCCGAAGAACAATCTGGAGTGCGGTGTGAAGATTCTCGTCCGCCAGATCATCGATAATCGCGAGCCGCTGTTCACAGGCCGCTCCTATTGGGCGACGCTGCGGCCGGGCACATACAGCTATCATCTGTTTGCGCGGCAAATGGTAAGCCCTCCTGAAGCATGCGGATATCCGAGCCGCCGGGAGCGCATTCTCGACTGGGTGGTTGCGGATACGTGGCGATTCCGCCACACATTAAGCGCTGAGCGCTGAAGGCTTGCAACTCAAACGCGCCATGTGGTCATCCCATACGCTGGAGCGAATCATGGCGGAGAGACACGTAGCGCTATACGGAATTTATCCGACGACGGAGTTGGCCGAAAGCGCCGCAGACCACCTGGTGAGTAAGGGCATGCCGAATTCGGCAATTTCTATTCTGTTGCCAGATTCCGAAATTGTCCGCACCTTTGCGCATGAGAAACACACGAAAGCGCCTGAGGGCACGGTGACAGGCGGAATTATCGGCGCGTGCATCGGCGGGTCGTTTGCGCTGGTAGTTGGACTAGGTTCGCTCATGATCGCCGGGCTCGGTCCTTTGTTCGCCGCGGGACCGGTTATTGCATGCCTTACCGGAGTGGGCTCCGGCGGATTTGTTGGGGGCGTGATTGGCGCGATTTGGGGCGCCACCATGCCAGAGTATGAAGCCAAGCAACACGACGGCGTAAAGCGTGACGGTCCGCTGCTTTCCGTATATTGCGAAAACGCGCAAGAGATTTCACTGGCCAAGGAAGGCATGCGTGAAACCGGGGCGCGAAGTGTTTCGATGGTGGGTGATGATCGCCCCGCCCGGCATGTAGATTCGCCGCGCCGCATCGCGTGACCCTTAATCAAACAATTTGCGGGCACATTTTGGCGCGTTGCCAATCTGTGGGGAAGCAGGCTGTAAGATTGTCCCCATGCGGACCATTCTGACTGCCGAGCGGCTGATCGCTCCTGAAGGCACCATTGACAATCCTGTTGTAGTGGTTGAAGACGGCGTGATCGCCGGTATTGCGCCGCGCGCGCAAACAGAGCTCCCTCCTTGCCGGCATCTTGACTTTCCCAGCTGCACGATGACCCCGGCATTTTTTGATGTTCATTGCCACGGCAGCGCCGGGCACGATGTGATGGAAGCTACGCGCGAGGCCTTCGTCGCAGTTGGTGGGTTTCTGGCGAAGCACGGAGTAGGCGCGTATTTGCCGACGACCGTAACCATGTCGATGGATGGCACGCTGAAGTCGCTGGCAGGCATGGCGAAGTTTATCGGCAGCGACGAGTTCGGCGCGCGTGCGCTCGGCATTCACATTGAAGGTCCATTTTTATCGCCACATAAGAAGGGTGCGCACCCGGCGAGCCTGCTCCAGACACCGTCAGTGGAGTTGTTCGACAGGATGTGGCAGGCGTCGGAAGGGAAGATCCGTCTGATGACAATTGCTCCCGAGCTTCCGAATGCGCTGGATGTAATTGCGCGGGCGGTGGGCCTGGGAGTGCGCGTGAGCCTGGGCCACAGCAATGCCGATGCTGCGGCGGCGAAGGCCGGGGTTCGCGCAGGAGGCACGACAGCGACTCACGCCTACAACGCGATGCGTAACTTTGACCACAAAGCGCCGGGACTGCTTGGCGAGGTGCTGACCAACGATGACCTATTCGCTGAAGTTATCTGCGACGGATTCCATGTCGATCCCGCGGCAGTGATTATGTATTGGCGATGCAAGGGGCCTGAGCGCGCGATTCTTATTACCGATGCGATGAATGCCGCCGGGATGCCCGACGGCGACTACAAGCTGGGCGAACTGGACGTGAAGGTGATAGGCGGAAAATGCGTGCTTGCATCGGATGGAAGCGGAGACACGCTGGCAGGAAGCACCCTGAGCCTGGATCGAGGTGTGAAGAACTTTGCGGCGTTTACCGGCGCGCCGCTGAATGAGGTTGCGTTGCTCGCCAGCCGCAATCCTGCGCGCATGGCAGGGTTTGACGGCGAGGTCGGCTCGCTCGCTGTGGGCCGTGCAGCGGATATCAATGTGTTGAATGGAAAGAATGAGTTGGTTAAGACCTTCCTGCGGGGTGAACCCGCAGGAAGGTAGCCTCAACCTACGGCCTTGCCTCGTACACAATATTGAAGGGCGTTTCCGCAGCGCGGCGGAAGCGGGTGAATCCAGCGGCGGTCACGATGTCGCGGATACGGGCTTCTCCGGCTTGCGCGCCCAGGCACAAACCAACCTCCTGCGAGCGCGAGCAAGGTGTGCATAGCAGCGTGGAGAAGCCGTAATACGCCCGACCGAGCGGGTTCAGGTTGTCCTTCATCTGATCGTTGGCATAAGGTTCCACAATCATCCATGTGCCGTCTTTCGCAATCACATCGCGGACGTGTTTCGCAGCGCCAACGGGATCTCCCATATCGTGCAGGCAGTCGAAGACGGTGACCAGGTCATAGCCGCTTCCGGGAAAAGTCTTCGCAGAAGATACGCTGAACTTCGTGCGATCTCCGATTCCTTCGCGATTGGCTGAATCGCGTGCTCCGTCAATCGACTTGTCGTGATAGTCGAAGCCGAAAAATTGCGAATTAGGGAACGCCTTCGCCATGAGTCGTGTGGAAGCGCCCTTTCCGCAGCCGATGTCAGCGACCTTCGCGCCTGATTCGAGCTTTTGCTTCACACCTTCGAGTGCGGGGATCCATGCGCTGACAAGATTGGCAGCGTAGCCGGGGCGGAAGAATTTTTCGCATCCGTGAAAAACGCCGTCCGAGTGCTCGCCCCAGCCCATTCCGGCGCCGGTGCGGAAGCATTCCGTAATGCGTGGAACAGAGGCGAGGGAAGCTAGCGCCAGCTCGAACGCTCCGGGCAGGTAGGCGGGGCTGTCTTCGTTAGCGAGCGTGAAGGCTTGTTCTTCGTTCAGGCTGAATTTATTGGTGTCCTCGTGATAGGTCACATAACCGCCGGCGGCCTGGGAGGCCAGCCACTCGCGGAGATAGCGCTCGTCCGTGCCGGTCTTCGCGGCAAGTTCAGCGGGACTCATAGGGCCGGTGGCGAGGGCCTTGTACAGGCCCAGATTTTCGCCAATCACGACCATTCCGGTGTGAACGGCGGCGCCGAGGTCATTCACAAACCGGCCAAGAAATACGTGGAGTTTTTCCATGTCAGGCATGGCAGCTACTGCTGTACTCATAACGACGCTCCTAATTAGATTGGGAGGCTGCCTCAGGTCTGAGCGGGTCAGCAATGGGAACACAGGCGAGACCGGCGAGGCGCACCAGTGTTGGGGATTCTGCTACCGTCAACGGGCCAAAGTCAAATCGGCTGTCCCGCGCTATCAAATGTTGGACTGCGTTAGCGGCCCTGCCGCGCGCGCCACACAGCGCCCATGACGCCATCGACAGCCTCAGGCACAATCTGAACAGTCGGCAGCGATTCCCGCAGAGCGCGAACCATGCTTTCGCGAACCATCGTCACTCTGCCGAGAATGCCTCCGATAAATGCGATCCCGGGCATTGGTTGATCCGGCTCGAGCTGGCGTACCTGCCGGAAAGCCTCTGCTGCGTCCTCCGCCAGAAGACGACCACCGCGCTCGAGAACCTCGATTGCTGTGGGATCACCAGCTTCAGCGCAGGCGACAACCAGCGGCGCAAGCTGCGAAAAGTCGGCTCCGGCTTGTGCGACGTTGATCATTTCATTCGCGTCGGGAACCTTCCACAACTCGAGTGTCCGATCGAGGATGGGCACTCGCAATCCCGCGTCTTTGGCGCGCAGCACAGACCTCAAAGCCTGATGGCCGATCCAATAACCGGAGCCCTGGTCGCCGAGGACCGGGCCCCAGCCGCCGACATGGAGCAACTGTCCGGTACTGGTGCGGCCGAGTGTGTTCGAGCCGGTTCCAGCGATTACCAGCACGCCTGCTCCGCCGGGAAAAGCTGCGTCTAGCGCAATTTCTTCGTCTCCGCAGACGATGATTTTGCCGCCCGCGCAAGCCGAGATGATTTCGCGCATCCAGCCGTCAGTTTGTGGAAGCCGCAGGCCAGCCGTCCCCACGCACGTTGCAGTGATCTGCTTCAGGTCTACGCCGGAAACCTGTGCCACTTCGCCGAGCAGGGCGGCCAGGTTTTCGCGCGCCCGCTCGCGGCTTACCCGCAGAGGTTTAATGCTTCCGCCGGAGAGTCGCGCCAGTATGCGCGTGTCATCGGCCAATGCTGCTCTGGTGCTCGTTCCGCCTGCGTCCAGTCCCAGATAAAAAGCCATCTACTGCGCCCCCTTTCCACGCAGTGCAATGGAGAGGATGTTGGGACTGCCGTCAACCTTGGGGCTGGTGAGGCCAAGTATTTTCACGATGAGCGGGAAGACGTTGACGTTCTCGAACGGCTTCAGGCGGGTCCCGGGGCGAATGTCCGGACCTTCGGCAAAAAATATGGCGCGCATGGAAGTCATCTGAAAAGGATTGTAGCCGTGCTGGCCCACCAGCGTGGAACCCCCCTCATCGTTGTGCGGCGCATGGGCGCGAATGATCACAGGACCCTGCGCGACAATCACCGGGTCTCCGATCCGCGGATTGCTGCTGTAGTGCAGTTCCGGGGGAACGTGTGCACGACGGTAGACCATGAAGCTGGGGCTGGCGATTTTGAGCTGCTGGTACGCGCGTTCGGCATCAGCTTCGTTGGGCGCATAAAGCATCGCCCCGTCGGTTTTGAATCCGCGCAGATCGGCGTAGTTATCCAGATCGATCGGGTCGCCTTCCACCTTCGCCATGCCGTGGTCGGAAACGATGATGAGATCGACGGGAAGGTTCAGCGCGTCGAGCTTCGCCTCGAGCTGGCCCATCAGGTAATCCACGTGGCTCACGGCGCGGCGAACCTGCTCGCTGTCAGGCCCGTGCAGATGGCCTTGATGATCCACGTTCGAATAGTAGAGCGTGATGAAATGGGGCCGCTGCGCAGCGGGCAGCTTGAGCCAGTCAATTACCTGATCGATGCGTTTTTCGTCGGGGTACCGGTCGTTATAGTGCAGGTAATACGACGGCCGTTCGCCTGCAATTTTTGCCTCTGATCCGGGCCAGAAGAAGCAAGCTGTCCGCAGCCCCTGCTGCTCGGCCAGAGACCATAGGGGAACCCCGCTGTACCACGAACCATCGGTCACCGTTTTCGGATCGCGAAAGGAGTAATATTCGCCGCGTGTCGGGTCGTAGAAAGAATTCGCCACGATGCCATGGTGCTCGGGATAAAGTCCGGTAACCAGCGTGTAGTGGTTTGGGAAGGTAAGCGAGGGATAGGCAGGAATCATGCCGTCGGGCGTGCTTGCGCCGCGCGCCCCGATTGCCAGCAGGTGCGTCGCGTCATACTTTTCCGGATAGTCGTAGCGAAATCCGTCGAGCGAAACCAAAACCACATAATGTTTGTTGATTTGCTCCGGGGAATTTGGACCGTGATCGACATGAATGACAGACGTGGAGTCGGGCGGCCGGTCCTGCGCCTGAATTACATGCGGAGCGAGCCCTGCAGCCAGAGCCACCAATGCCGCGATACGGCGGATCAGCCTCGGCAGGGAAGTTGCGTTCATGAGATTGCCCGCTCAGCGAATCAGAAATGCCCACACAGTAACCGCGCAGCCCGCCACTCCGAAGGCTAGTCCTAAATACCAGTAGCTTCGTATGCGCGTAAGCAGGGTGATGGACGTAATTACCAGCGCAATTTCCAGCAGCACCTCGCTGATGTCGAACCGGGCCGCATGCCGCTCCTGCTTGTGAACATCTGCCTCAAACTCCTGGGCTTTTGCCTGTTCCTCGTTTAAATCGGCCTTCCACTTATCCAGATGCGCTTTGTACTCGGCCGTCAGCTTCGCAGTGGCGGCCTTGTCGCCTACAGGCAAGGCAGACAGCATGCTTACCGTGAGCTGCGTGTTGTACTGACGGATTTTCTTCGCCTGATAAAGATTCCACTGATCGCTGGCTCGCGCCTGCGCCAGCATGGCGTCGGTATGGGTGCGGTGTCCCAGCACCGTGACGATGGCCACGAGCACCGCCAGCACGCTCATGGTAAAGCTCACACGGCGCAGACTGCCTTCCCGCGCCTGCTCATGTTGCTCGTGAAGTTCCTGGACTTCGTTGGATTCCATAATGGTCGATCATCAGTGTAAGGCGCACTATTAAGCCCCGTCGAGACGCCCTCTACTTTTTCGACAACTCCATCACTTCAGATCCGGCGAGGAGGAATGCTCCCACGCCATAAACGTAGCTTGAAGTAGGGGTGTACGCGCCGGGAGCAGCCCCAATGGGCTGAATGCAGCCGAGTCTGCCGTCTTCGTACACGTGGTCCAGCAGCCCAGCCCAGCCCTTTTCAATCACGGGCAGATACTTCTTGCGATCGAGCATCTGGTGATTCACACCCCATGCCAGCGCATAGACGAAGAAGCCCGAGCCTGAGAGCTCCGGCAGCGGGTAGGCTTGCGCGTCCAGCAGCCCCGGACGCCAAAGGCCGTCCTGGCCTTGCAACTCCGCGATGCGTGACGCCATTTGCTTGAACTGCTCTACATATTTTGCGCGCGTTGGGTAATCGTTCGGCATTTTTTCGAGCACGCGGGCTAGCCCCGCCATTACCCATCCGTTGCCGCGCGACCAGAAGAGCTTCTGCCCATTCGGCTCGTGCTTGTCGAGGAAAGTTGCGTCGCGCGAGAACAGATGCTGCTGCGGGTCGTAGAGCAGGTTGGAGGTGACCCACCACTCACGGTCCATGTAGTTCAGGTAGTGGATATCGCTTGTCGTCCCATACATTCGCGCCCAAACCGGCGGAGCCATGAATAATGCATCGCACCACCACCAGACCGGCTTTTTGGGGTTGTCGGGCTGCTTCATCAGCGAGTCGAGCTGCCCCTCCGTGGGGATAATCATGCGCACTTCACCGTAATCGCGGTAGAGCCCAATGTAGGTCTGGGCCACGGCCTGGTCGTCGGCAAGGGTCTTGCGCGGGCCGGTGGTCCAATCGAACGTGTTGCCCATCGCCAGCATCGCGTCTTCGTAGCGGCGTTCAGGCAGCGCATGGGCAGCGGCCATGAATCCGGCGTAGAGCGCGGCGAAAGTCCAGTCGCGGCTGAAGTAAGGCTGCGAGCGCGCAAGTTCCCAGTCGCCGACCTTGCGCATGGCGGCCGCTACATCTTTGCGCTTGAACGCTGGCGAGAGATGCGCCAGGGGAGGCGCTACTGCAACCGAGTCACCCTGGCCGGAATTTTCAGCAAGTGTGGATTGTGTCTGCGCGCTCGCTGCGGATGCAGCGAGAAGAAGGGAAGCGACAACAGCGGCAAGGAATTTATAGCGCATGGATCTCCCAAGGGCTAATTCGCGCGTGCGGCGGCAATGGCTTCAAGGTAAGCGCGGGCGGTATTCGTCACGTTTTCAGGATGACCTTCCGCGATGGCCGTCGCATTCACCAGGTCCGAGCCAACGCCGAGGGCGCGTGCCCCGGCCTTGATAAACTCCGCTGCTGTTTGCAACGTGACACCGCCGGTAGGGATCAGCTTTAACTCGGGGAACGGAGCGCGCACGGCCTTCAGGTAGCTCGCGCCTCCCATGGCCGAGCAGGGAAACACTTTCACGTAATCTGCGCCCGCGCGCCATGCTGTGATGATCTCGGTCGGCGTCAGAGCTCCGGGAATCGAAACCTTGCCAAACTGCCTGGTCGTCGCAATGACTTCGAGGTGCAGGCTGGGGCTCACGACAAATTCGGCTCCCGCATTGATGGTGGCCGCGGCCTGCGCCGCGCTGGTCACAGTTCCCGATCCGAGCAGCAGATTTGCTCCGTGACGCTTCTTCAGTTCGCGCAGCAAATCAACCGCGTTGGGCACCGTCATGGTGACTTCGACAACGGTGACGCCTCCGGCCATCATAGCGTCGACCAGTGCGCGGCCCTCTTCAATCGATCGCGCGCGCAACACAGGGATCAACCCGACACGTTCCAGTGTTTCTTTAGTCTGTTCTGACATGCGCTTCCTTTATCTCTCACTTCTCGCTGAGCTGCCCTTCATAACGCGCTCCACGTCGGCGCGAGTGGCCATGCTGGTGTCTCCGGCGGTGGTCATGGCAAGGGCGCCGTGGGCCACGCCGCAGCGCACTGCCCACTCTACCGGCTGGCCTGCAAGCAAGCCATAGATGAGCCCTGACGCAAACGAGTCGCCGCCGCCTACGCGGTCCAGAATATCGATATCGCGCTGCGGTACATGGATGATCTCATCCTGATAAATGGCAATTGCGCCCCATGCGTTGCGGCTTGCCGTGTGCGCAGTGCGGAGCGTGGTAGCAATCATTTTCAGGTTTGGATACGCCGCCGCGACTTCGCGCAACATCTTCTCGTAGCTTGCAATGGGCAGTTCGTGGAAACCCTCGCCGACGCCCTCAAGCTTTACGCCCAGCATTGCGGAGAAATCTTCCTCGTTGCCAAGAAGCAGGTCCACCTTGCGCACAAGTTCGCGGTTTACCTGCTGCGCCTTCGCCTTGCCGCCAATGCTCTTCCACAGCGAGTCGCGGTAATTCAGGTCAAAGGAAACAGGCGTGCCATACCTACGTGCCGCGTCCATCGCGTCGCCGGCAACTTCCGGTGTTGTTTCTGACAGAGCGGCAAAAATGCCTCCGGTGTGGAACCAGCGTGAGCCGTTCTGTGGGCCGAAGATTTCTTCCCAGTTGAAGTCTCCGCGCTTTGTCTGCGAAATCGCCGTGTGCCCGCGGTCGGAGCAGCCTGCGGCGGCGCGCACTCCATAGCCCCGCTCGGTAAAGTTCAGGCCGTTGCGGACGGCGCGGCCGACGCCATCAAACGGCACCCAGCGGATAAGCGAAGGATCGACCCCTCCCTGAAGAATCAGGTCTTCGACGAGCCGCCCGACGGCGTTCTCCGCGAACGCGGTTGCCACGGCTGTGCGCAGTCCAAAGCAGCGGCGCAGGCCGCGCGCCACGTTGTATTCTCCGCCGCCCTCCCACACGTTAAAGTGCCGCGTGGTATGGATGCGGCCTTCGCCTGGATCAAGCCGCAGCATCACTTCGCCCAGACTCAGGCAGTCCCACCGGCACGCGCCGGACTTTGGAAGAATCGGGTCCATGCAGAAATTTCCTCGTGTAAATCGCTGCCCATAGAATCGCACGACTCGTCGTATGAGGCAGCAAATTTCGCGTGGGCCTACCTCTATGCGGTACGATCAACTCACTGTATTTCCAAATGATGAAGGCTCGCACGGCGGCTGAAGGCCGGACGGGGTGGAGAGTGCATGAGCATTAACTCGTATGTGGTGAAGGGGACGGTGGTTGGGGCGCTGGGCGGACTGCTGTTCGGGTTTGACACGGCGGTCATCTCGGGCACGACGGAGGCGCTGACCTCGGTCTATCACCTGTCGCCGACGCTGCTGGGTGTAACGGTCTCGAGCGCGCTGCTGGGCACGGTGATTGCAGCGCTGGGCGCGGGCATTCCCGGCCAGCGCTACGGACGTCGCGACTCGCTGCGGGCGATGGCCCTCTTCTACGTCATATCGGCGCTGGGCTGCGCGCTGGCCTGGAACTGGCCGGCGCTGATTGTCTTCCGCTTCATCGGCGGGCTGGGCATTGGCGGCTCGTCGGTGCTGGGACCCATGTATATTGCCGAAATTGCGCCGCCCAAGTGGCGGGGACGGCTGGTGGGCTGCTTCCAGGTCAACATCGTCATCGGCATCCTGCTGGCGTATCTGTCGAACTACATCATCGCCTCGATGCACATGGGAGCGGTGCAGTGGCGCTGGCAACTGGGCGTTTCAGGCATTCCCGCGGTGCTGTTTCTGATTGCGCTGTTTACCATTCCGCGCAGCCCGCGCTGGCTGGTGATGCAGCGGCGGCTGGACGAAGCCAGCGAAGTGCTGCGGCTGACCGGGGTTCCTGATGTGAAGGCGGAGATGGACGAGATTGTGGCCTCGGTGCACCTGGAGCAGGTGGCGTCGAAGGAGCGGCTGTTCTCGCGCAAGTACGCCAAGCCGATCTTTCTGGCCATTACGGTGGGCATGTTCTGCCAGTTGTCGGGCATCAACGCGATTCTGTATTACCTGAACGATATATTCCGGCTGGCCGGAGCCAGCACCATGTCGGGCAATCTTGAAGCCGTGGCGGTCGGCGCAATGAACCTGGTAGCGACGCTGGCGGCCATGGCGGTGATCGACCATTTCGGGCGCCGGAAGCTGCTGCTGACCGGAACGACGGGGCTGGTGGTGTGCCTGGCGGCAGTGTCGGCGATCTTCTATACGCACCGGCACATGAACTGGCTGGTGTGGCTACTGATGGCCTATATCGCGTGCTTCGCGATCTCGCAGGGCGCGGTCATCTGGGTGTATGTGAGCGAGGTGTTCCCGAACCGGGTGCGGTCGAAGGGACAGAGCGTGGGCAGCTCGTCGCACTGGATCACGAATGCGGTGATCTCGCTGGTGTTTCCAATCATGGCCACCAGCTCGGGAGCCTATCCGTTTATCTTTTTCACCGTCATGATGGTGCTGGACCTGTTCGTCATCGCCTTCTACTACCCGGAAACCACCGGCATCTCCCTCGAACAGGTACAACACGAATTCGGGATCGATTAGCTTTTAGCGAGACTGGGGTGCGATTGGCAGATCCTATCGTGCCCCCATCCGGATTATTTCCTCGATTCTGAATAGCTTCCCAGCACCGGTACCTGTTCCACGATCTCAATATTGAAGCCTTGCAGCGCCGGAACGTGTGTCGGAGTGTTCGACAGCAGCCGGATCTTGTGAATCCCCAAGTCTGCCAAT